>DATIBI010000146.1:0-27202 GCA_035457605.1 Nocardioidaceae bacterium | reverse complement strand
GGCCGACGTGGCGCCCGCGCTCTTCTTCGCGGCGGTCTTCTCGGCCGGGGCCTTCTTCGCGGCAGCCTTCTTCGCGGCGGCCTTCTCGGCGGGCGCCTTCCTCGCGGCAGCCTTCTTGGCCGGCGCCTTCTTGGTCGGGGCCTTCTTCGCCGGGGCCGCCTCGGGCTCGGCCTGCGCCGCCTCGCCCGGAACCAGCGCGACCAGCTCCGCCATCGCGTCCCGGAGGTAGCCGATCAGGTTCCACACGTCGGGCACCATCTCCCGGCACGCGATCAGGCCGAAGTCCAGGTCACCGTCGTAGGAGAACAGCGTGATGTTCAGGCCGCCGGTCATGTCGGTCACCGCCGAGACCGGGTAGACGCCCTCCACCTTCGCGCCAGCGATGTACAGCGGCAGCTGCGGCCCCGGCACGTTGCTGACGAAGAGGTTGAACAGCACGCCGGGGACCATGGCGAGCTTGAACAGCGCCCGCGCGGCGAGTCCCGAGAGCGCGGTGGGGATGACGTGGGCGAGGTCCTGGAGCAGAGTCGCGGGGACGGCGTCGAAGTGGCGCTTGGCCTCCTCCATCGACTCCTTCATGGACTGCAGCCGCTCGGCCGGGTCGGCCAGGTGCGTCGGCAGCTCGGCCATCATCACCGACACCAGGTTGCCGGGCGCAGCCTCGCCCTCGGTGCGGATCGAGACCGGCACGGCGACCACCAGCGGCGTGGTCGGCAGCGCGTCGTGGTCCAGCAGCCAGCGGCGCAGGGCGGCCGCGGTCAGGGTCATCACCACGTCGTTGACGGTCAGCCCGAAGTGGTTCTTGACCCGCTTCACGTCCGACAGCGGCACCGAGCCGTAGGAGAACCGCCGGTGCGGGGTGATGTGGCCGTTGAGCGGGGTGCGCGGCGCGTGCAGCGCCCGGTGCCCGACGTCCGGCGTGGAGTGCCCCAGCGCCCGGCCGACCAGCCCGGCGGTCTCGCTGACGAGTCGCGCGCCCGGGAAGTTCGCCGCGCCCGGCAGCTCGTCGAGGTAGCCCAGGGACTTGGGCACCGTGCGCAGCACCTCCACCGGGTTCACCGCGACGGCGGCCAGGCCCCGTCGTACGAGGTTGGCCGTGGAGGGGATCTTCCGGGGCACGAACGGCTCGGGCTCCGGCTCCACCTCGCGCGGCTCGACCGTGATGTCCATGATCGTCTCGAGGATCTCGGCGCCGGAGACCCCGTCGATCGCGGCGTGGTGGATCTTGGAGTAGAACGCCGCCTTGCCGCCCTCCAGGCCGGTGATGACGTACGCCTCCCACAGCGGGCGGGTCCGGTCGAGCTGCCGGGCGTGGATCCGGGCGACCTGCTCGCCGAGCTGCTCCCGGGTGCCCGGCGCGGGCAGGGCGAGCTCGCGCAGGTGGAACTCGATGTCGAAGTGCGGGTCGTCGACCCAGTAGGGGCGGCCCAGGCCCAGCGGCACCGGGACCAGCCGCTGCCGCAGCGGCGCGGCGAGGTGGAGCCGGGGCTCGAACACGTCGCGGACGGTCTCCATGGTCCACTCCCCGTCGGGAGCGGTGGCGGGGTCGAGGATGACCAGGCTCCCCACGTGGCCGACCGTGGTCGGCGACTCCACGTTGAGGAACTGGGCGTCGAGCGAGGTCAGCTGGCGCATCGGCTCAACCCTTCCAGCCGAGCTTCTTGCGCGCGTCGCCGGGCATCCCCTTGCGCTTGACCGACACCCCGGCCATCAGCGCGAGCCCCTTCACCCGGACCACCGGGGAGTCCGGCCGCAGCTCGGCGGGGACCTTGTCCCGGGCCTGGCTGAAGTCGCCCATGATCCCGACGCCGTCGACGACGACCTGGGTCCACGGGTTGACGATGATGTCGATGCCGGCCATGAGCGCGAACGCGTTGATGGTGACCACGTGCGCCTCGAACTGGGCCTCGCGCAGGTCGAGGACCACCGAGCCCATCATCGAGAACGCCGTGTGCGACTCGGGCACCCGCCAGACACCCTGCCGCTTGCACTCGCCCATGACCGAGAAGGAGGAGGGGTACGTCGAGGCGGGCACCATCGGCTGCACGGGCGGTGTCCCCGCCGGGACCGTCCGCGGCCCGCCGGCCTGGCCGGGGAGGTCAGCGGTGATCGGGACCAGGTCGGCATAGGTCTTCGCGGCGTAGGCGGCCTCGAGCCGCTCGTCGAGCTCGTGCAGGTCGAGCCTGCCTTCGCCGGCTGCGTGCCGGAGCACCTCGGCCACGCGGTGCCGGTCCTCGTCCGAGATCCGCAGCTGCGCCGGGTCGCGTCTGTCCAGTGGTCCCTCCATGCGGACAGCCTAGTCGGCTCGATTACCCTGCTCCGGTGAGCAACGAGCCCGAGTTCCGCTATTCAGACCTGCTGCCCACCGGCGAGGACGCCACGCCGTACCGGCTCCTGACCACCGAGGGCGTGAGCACCTTCGAGGCCGGCGGCCGGACCTTCCTGCAGGTGGACCCCTCCACCCTGCAGCTGCTCACCGCGGAGGCGATGCACGACATCGCGCACTACCTGCGGCCCGCGCACCTCGCCCAGCTGCGCAAGATCATCGACGACCCCGAGGCCTCCGGCAACGACCGGTTCGTCGCGCTCGACCTGCTCAAGAACGTCAACATCTCCGCCGGTGGCGTGCTGCCGATGTGCCAGGACACCGGCACCGCGATCGTCATGGGCAAGAAGTCCGAGGGCGTGCTCACCGGCGCCGACGACGGGGAGTGGATCTCCAAGGGCGTCTACGACGCCTACACCAAGCTGAACCTGCGCTACTCCCAGCTCGCGCCGCTGAGCATGTGGGAGGAGAAGAACACCGGCACCAACCTGCCGGCGCAGATCGAGCTGTACTCCACGCCGGGGGACTCCGGGAAGCCGGAGTACAAGTTCCTGTTCATGGCCAAGGGCGGCGGCTCGGCGAACAAGTCCTTCCTGTTCCAGGAGACCAAGGCCGTGCTGAACCCCAAGCGCATGCTGGAGTTCCTCGACGAGAAGATCCGCTCGCTCGGCACGGCTGCCTGCCCGCCGTACCACCTCGCGGTCGTCATCGGCGGCACCAGCGCGGAGTACGCCCTGAAGACCGCCAAGTACGCCTCCGCGCACTACCTCGACAACCTGCCGACCCAGGGGTCCCCGGCCGCGCACGGTTTCAGGGACCTCGAGCTGGAGGAGGAGGTCTTCAAGCTCACCCAGTCCTTCGGTATCGGCGCGCAGTTCGGCGGCAAGTACTTCTGCCACGACGTGCGCGTGGTGCGGCTACCCCGCCACGGCGCCTCCTGCCCGGTCGCGATCGCGGTCTCGTGCTCGGCGGACCGGCAGGCGCTGGGCAAGATCACCCCCGAGGGCGTGTTCCTCGAGCAGCTCGAGCGGGACCCGGCGAAGTACCTCCCGGAGACCACCGACGACAAGCTCGGCGGGGACGTGGTCCGGATCGACCTGAACCGGCCGATGGAAGAGATCCGGGCCGAGCTGTCGAAGTACCCGGTGAAGACCCGGCTGTCGCTGACCGGCCCGCTGGTGGTGGCCCGGGACATCGCGCACGCCAAGATCAAGGAGCGGCTCGACGCCGGCGAGGGCATGCCGCAGTACATGAAGGACCACGCGGTCTACTACGCCGGCCCGGCCAAGACGCCCGAGGGCTACGCGTCCGGCTCCTTCGGCCCGACCACCGCCGGCCGGATGGACTCCTACGTCGACCAGTTCCAGGCCGCCGGCGGGTCGATGGTCATGCTCGCGAAGGGCAACCGCTCGGTTCAGGTCACGAAGGCGTGCGACACGCACGGCGGGTTCTACCTCGGCTCGATCGGCGGCCCCGCGGCCCGGCTCGCGCAGGACTGCATCAAGCACGTCGAGGTGCTGGAGTACCCCGAGCTGGGCATGGAGGCGGTCTGGAAGATCGAGGTCGAGGACTTCCCCGCCTTCATCGTGGTCGACGACAAGGGCAACGACTTCTTCGCCGACCCCGCCGGCCAGACCACGGTGCCGCTCAGCGGGATCCGGGTCCGCTCCGCCGAGAAGGCCTGACCCCACTGACCGCGCGGGTCGGCCGGGTCGCGCGCGCCAGTCGCCCGCACCGCTCGTAGCAAGATGCACCGGTTCGGGCGGCTGCCCGGTGCAACTTGCTCCAACTGGGGTACAGCGACGACAGCCGAGGACCTGAGGAGTGGGATGGAGTACGTCGAGGTGGCCCGCGCCGAGTCCCCGCGGGGCGAGGTCGTGCTCAGGCAGCGCACCGATCCCGAGCGCGGGGACAACGGCCCGGTCGTGCTCGAGCTGCGGGTCAACGGCGTGTTCGTCATGGACACCCAGGAGACGAGCTCGGAGAAGGGCCTGGCCCAGGCGTCGCTGAAGCAGGTCGCCGAGCCTCGCGCCGTCGTCGTCGGCGGGCTCGGGCTCGGCTACACCCTGCACGAGGTGCTCGCCGACAAGCGTGTCGAGCGGCTGGTCGTGGTGGAGATCGAGGACGCCCTGATCCGGTGGATGCGCGACGGGACGATCCCGCACGGCCCGTCGTACCTCGCCGACGAGCGGCTGAGCATCGTCAACGCCGACATCCGGGTGGCGATGGCCGAGGCGACCCAGGCGGCCTACGACCTGGTCCTGCTCGACGTCGACAACGGACCCGGGTTCCTGGTCCACGACGACAACGTCGCGGTCTACCAGCGCGAGTTCCTCGAGCAGACCCGGGCGTGCCTGCGCCCGGGCGGGGCCGTGGTGATCTGGTCGGCCGCGGAGTCCCCCGCCCTGCAGCGGGAGATGCAGCACGTCTTCGGCAACGCGGTCGCGATCCCCTACGACGTGACCCTGCAGAGCCGCGAGGAGCAGTACTGGCTCTACCTCTCGCGCAGACCTACATAGCCGGCGGTGCCGCGGGTACTGTCGCGCCATGGACGGTTTCCGCACCGAGCACGACAGCATGGGCGAGGTCCAGGTCCCCGCGGACGCGTTGTGGCGCGCGCAGACCCAACGGGCGGTGGAGAACTTCCCGATCAGCGGGAGCACCCTCGAACCCGCGCACATCAAGGCGATCGCGCAGGTCAAGGCCGCGGCCGCGAAGGTCAACGCCGAGCTCGGGGTGATCAAGCCCCAGCAGGCCGACGCGATCCGGGCCGCGGCCGAGGAGGTGGTCGCGGGACGTCACGACGACCACTTCCCGATCGACGTCTTCCAGACCGGGTCGGGCACGTCCTCGAACATGAACATGAACGAGGTGCTCGCCTCGCTCGCCAAGGCCGCCGGGGTCGACGTGCACCCCAACGACCACGTGAACGCGAGCCAGTCCAGCAACGACACCTTCCCCACGTCGATCCACGTGGCCGCGACCAGCGCCACCACGCACGACCTGCTGCCCGCGCTGGACCATCTGGCGACCGCGCTGGAGCGGAAGGCCACCGAGTTCGCCGACGTGGTGAAGTCCGGACGCACGCACCTGATGGACGCGACCCCGGTGATGCTCGGCCAGGAGCTCGGCGGCTACGCCGCGGCGGTGCGGATCGGCAAGGAGCGGCTGGAGTCGTCCCTGCCCCGGGTGGCCGAGCTGCCGCTGGGCGGTACGGCGGTCGGCACCGGCATCAACACGCCCGCGGGGTTCGCCGCCCGGGTCATCGCCGAGCTGGCCGAGGCCACCGGTCTGCCGTTCACCGAGGCACGCAACCACTTCGAGGCCCAGGGCGCCCGCGACGCGCTCGTGGAGCTGTCCGGGCAGCTGCGGACGATCGCGGTGAGCATCACCAAGATCTGCAACGACCTGCGGTGGATGTCCTCGGGACCGCGCACCGGGCTCGCCGAGATCAACCTGCCCGACCTGCAGCCCGGCTCGAGCATCATGCCGGGCAAGGTCAACCCGGTGCTGCCGGAGGCGACGTTGATGGTGTGCGCGCAGGTGATCGGCAACGACACCACCGTCACGGTGGCCGGGGCCTCCGGCAACTTCGAGCTGAACGTGATGCTGCCGGTGATCGCGCGCAACCTGCTGGAGTCGATCCGGCTGCTGAGCACCAGCAGCCGGCTGCTCGCGGACCGGTGCGTGGACGGGATCACCGCGAACGTCGAGCGGATGCGCACCTACGCAGAGTCCTCGCCCAGCGTGGTCACGCCGCTGAACCGCTACATCGGCTACGAGAACGCCGCCAAGGTGGCCAAGACCGCGCTCGCCGAGGAGAAGACCATCAAGCAGGTGGTGCAGGAGATGGGCTTCGTGGAAAGAGGAGACCTCACCGAGCAACAGCTCGATGAGGCCCTCGACGTCGCGCGGATGACCCGCCCGTAGTGGAGATCAGTACCAGTTGTTGGCCTGCTTGAACTCCCACGCCGAGCACGGCGAGCCGTAGGAGTCCTTGATGTACCAGAGGCCCCAGCGGATCTGGCTGACCGGGTTCGTCTCGTAGTCCGCCGGCAGGTTGTCGTGGGTGCCGCCGGTCAGCGCCTGCGGGATGCCGTAGGCGGTGGAGGTCGGGTTGTCCGCGTTCGGGTCCCAGTCGCTCTCGCTCACCCAGAGCTCGTCCAGGCACTCGAAGTCGGACTCGGAGAAGCCGTACTCGGGCAGCAACCGGCGCGCGATGTCACGCGGGTCCTGCGAGGCCAGGTCCTCGGTCCGGGTCACCTGGCCGCCGGACTCCTCGTCGAGCGCCTTCTCCTTCTCCAAGGAGGTACGACGGTCCGAGCGGGAGGTGTCGACGGACCGCTCGTCCAGGACCTGCGCGGCCTCGACCTTCTGAGGCTCGGCGGCGCGGTCCGCCTGCGCGGAGGCAAGGGTGCTCGCGGCGGAGTCGGCGGGAGCCTCGTCCTTGGCGAACACCCCGCCGGTCACGGCCAGGCCGGTCGCGGCAACGGCGACACCGGAGAACGCAACGGACTTGCGGAGGCTCTTCTTCAGGGCAGGCTCAGCAGGTGCGTTCCGGTGTCGCGGAACGTACTTGTCGGGTCGTGGCACGGGTAGATCTCGCAAACGATTGACTACAGGGGACGTCATTCGCGCTCGTGGGTGCTGAGCAAGTGCTCCACTATCCGGGAATCCCCAGGTGGGTGCAAATCGAAACGCATCCACCCAATGTGGTCTCGACCACGCTCAGCGGTCGATTGTGGTCCCCGCCACGCCCAGCCGGGCGGGCCGGGCCGGGCAGCGAAGACGGGGAGGGATCCCGGCAATGGCGCCGAGCCCGTCCCCGTCCGCTCCGCTGGCTACTTGACGCCTCCGGCGGTCAGACCGGAGACGATCCGGCGCTGGAAGATCAGCACCATGATCACGAGCGGCACCGTGAGGATGACGCCCGCGGCCATCTGGCTGCCGAAGGGCGTGTCCCGCCCGGTGGCGCCGGTGAACAGCGACACCGCGACGGTCGCGGTGCGGTAGTCGGCCTTGTTGGTCATGCTGAGCGCGATGATGAACTCGTTCCAGGCCGCCACGAAGGTGATGATGGCGGTCGTGAAGACCCCCGGCGCCGCGAGCGGGATGATCACCTTGCGGAACGCCTGCCCCTGGGTGCACCCGTCCACCATCGCCGCCTGTTCGAGCTCGGCGGGCATCTGCCGGAAGAACGCGGTCAGCAGCCAGACCGCGAGCGGTAGCGCGAACGACATCGCCGGCAGGATCAGCGCCTGGTAGGTGTTGATCCAGCCGATCTCGGTGAACACCTTGCGAAGCGGGATCACCATCGCGATGCCGGGGAACATCGAGGTGGCGATGATGATCGCCAGGGAGATGTTCTTGCCCCGGAAGTCCAACCGTGCCAGCGCGTAGGCGGCCGTCGTCCCGATGATCAGCACGATCACCGTGACCGAGCCCGCCACGATGATGCTGTTCAGCAGGGCGCGCCCGAAGTTGTTCGCCGGGTCGAAGGCGTCGGCGTAGTTCTGCAGCGAGAACGGCTGCGGGATGACGCTCTGCTCGAAGATGTCACCTGTCCGGCGCAGGCTGGAGACGACCATCCAGTAGAACGGCGCCAGGCAGTAGATGACGATCGCGAGGATGCCCAGGTAACCGAACCAGGTCTTGGCGGTGTCGCCGCGACTAGCTGACTTCGTGCTCATGCCATGTCTCCTCTCGCGACCGAACGACCGACCTTGGGGCGCCGCCGACCGGCGGGCCTGGACTTCTTCTTCTTGTCGGCACGCTCACCGATCACGTCGGCGCCGAGCAGCTTGACGAACGCGTAGGCGACGATGACCACGTAGAGGAACAGCAGCACCGCGTAGGCCGCGGCCGGGCCGAACCTCGACTGGTCCGACTGCACGAACGCCAGGATCGACAGCGTCTCCACGCTCGGCTTGCCGCGACCGATCAGCACCCACGGCAGGTCGAACATCCGCAGGTTGTCGAGGATGCGGAACAGCACCGCGACCAGCAGAGCCGGCTTCACCAGCGGCAGCGTGATGTGCCAGAACTGCTTGGACGCGCTGACGCCGTCGAGCTTGGCCGCCTCGTAGACCTCCTCCGGGATCACCTGGAGCCCGGCGAGGACCAGCAGGCCGATGAACGGGGCGGTCTTCCAGGTGTCGGCGATGATGACCGCCAGCTGGGCCTGGATCCCGTCGGTGGACCAGAGCACCTGCTGGTTGATGATCGTGTTGGCGATGCCGTTCGCGTCGAAGATCCAGCGCCACAGCAGCGCGGACACCGCGGTCGGGATCGCCCACGGGATCAGGATGCTGGCGCGGATCAGGCTGCGCCCCTTGAGCGCCCGGTTCATGATCAGCGCCATCGACACGCCGATGACCACCTCGATCGCCACGGACACCACGGTGAAGAAGGTGGTGACGTAGAGGGAGTTGAAGAACACGTCCGCGGACTCACCGGTGAAGGCCGCGATGTAGTTGTCGAGACCGACGAACTGGTCGCCCTCGACGACGAAGCCGCTCTCGTCGATCCCGCCCTGGGTGTAGAGCGAGTCGCGGATCGCGGCGAGGATGGGGTAACCGATGACGGCCGCGAGGACCAGCATCGTGGGCGAGAGCAGGAGGGCCGCGAGCCGGTTCCCGTCCTCCATGGGCGACTTGTACGCCCGGCCCTTCGTCTTGGTCTTGGACGGCGCGACCGGCGGAGGCGCCTCTGTCTTTGCCACGTCTACCTCCTCGTGCGAAGGAGGCGGCGGCCCGTGAGCCGCCGCCTCCCCCACTGCTAACCCTGCTGGTCGGCCGTGATCTCCTCGAGATCACCTTGCAGCTGCTCGAGCGCCTCCTCGGTGCTCATGTCCCCGGTCAGGGCCGCGTAGGCGGCGTCCTGGATGGCGATCGTCGCGTCGCCGTAGTTGACCACCTTGGGCCGCGGCTGCGCGTTGGCGATCGAGTCACCGAGGATGGACAGGAACGGCAGCTGCTTGTTCAGCTCCTCGTCCTCGTACAGCTCGGTGTAGACCGGGGCCTGCGACGCGGTGACGACGTAGTCGCGGTTGTTCTCGAGGTTGGAGTAGAACTTGATGAACTCCAGCGCCGTCTCCTTGTTCTTGGAGTACGTCGAGATGCCCAGGTTGTGGCCGCCGAGGCTGGAGACACCCGGCCCGTCGAGACCCGGCAGCGGAGCGACCGCGAACTTGTCGACCACCTTGCTGCCCTCGCCGTTGGCCAGGGCGTACTGGTAGGGCCACTGGCGGTGGAACAGCAGGCGACCCTCCTGGAAGGCGCGGCGGCCCTGCTCCTCCATGTAGGTGATCCCCTCCTTGGGGATCGTCCCGTCCTCGAAGCTCTGCACCAGGAAGTCGAGACCCGCGGCGGCCTCCTCGGTGTTCACGTTCGGCTTGCCGCTCTCGTCGGTGATCACGCCACCGGCGCTGTTGATCGCCTCGGCGGCGTTCACGGTGAGGCCTTCGTACTTCTCGAACTGGCCCGCGTAGCAGGCGACGTTCTTGCCCTCGGGAGTCGCCTGGACCTTCTCGCAGATCTCCTTCATCTCGTCCCAGGTCTTCGGCGGCTCGCTCACGCCGGCCGCCTTGAGCAGGTCGGTGCGGTAGTAGAGCAGGCCTCCGTCGGACTGGACCGGGATGCTGTAGACCTTGTCGAGGTACTTAGCGGTCTCGACCACCGGCTCGAGCATCTGGTCGAGCGGGAACTCGTCCTCCGGGAGCGGGATGACGTAGCGGTTCGCGGCGAACTCGGCGGTCCAGACGACGTCGAGGTTGAGGACGTCGTACTCGTCGGACTCGGTCTGCGCGTTGGCGATCATCTGCGAGCGCTGGGCGTCCGCGCTCTCCGGGAGCTCGATCAGCCGGACCTGCTCGTCGGGGTGGTCGGCGTTCCACTTGTCGAGGACGCCCTGCACGAAGCCGGAGGTGTCCTTGCCGGTGACGAACGTGATCGGTCCCTTGCCGGTGATCTCGGTGGAGGCGTCCTCCCCGCCACTGTCGTCGCCACCACATGCCGTGAGGCTGAGTGTGACAGCGGAGGCGACTGCCAGCACACTGAGTTTCTTACGCCACATCCTGCGGCTCCCTTTCGTCTCGATGATGGACCGGCGGTCCCTTCGCGAGGGGCCACCGGTCACGCAGTTCCCGCAGAAGGCGAAGGCTGTGACTCAGGCCACACCCATGCCCTTCCCGGACTTTCTACCGTTTGCGGGGTGTGGTGTCCATGACCCCATTCACCGTTTCGGCCGGATTCAGGCGTAGGTCTGGACCGTCGTTATTGGATCGTCACAATCGGTCTCGTCGTACGGCGCGACCGCGCGGGCGCCACGGGCGTCCGGTAGGGGCTACCCCTTGACCGCGCCGGCGGTGAGTCCGCGCACGAAGAACCGCTGCAGGGTGAAGAACACGATCATCGGCACGACCATGGACACGAAGGCGCCCGCGGTCAGCAGCTCCCAGCCCTGGCCCTGGGTCCCGAGCAGGCCCTGCAGCGCGACGATCACGGTCGCCTGGTCGCCGGCGCCGAGGAAGAGCAGCGCGATGAGCAGGTCGTTCCACACCCAGATGAACTGCAGGATCGCGAACGCCGCGAGCGCCGGCACCGACATCGGCACGATCAACCGCCAGAACGTCTGGAAGTGGGTCGCACCGTCGATCTTCGCCGACTCGATCACGGTGGCGGGCAACGTGCTCATGTAGTTGCGCAGGGTGTAGATGGCCAGCGGCATGCCGAAACCGGTGTGCAGGATCCAGACCGCGAGGAACTGGCCGCTGATGTCGAGCCCGCGCGGGCCGAGCAGGTCGATCATCGGCACGAAGGCGACCTGGATCGGCACCACCATCACCGCGACGATGAGGATGAAGAGCGAGTCGCGGCCGGGGAAGCTCATGAAGGTGAACGCGTAGGCAGCGAACGCCGCGAACATGATCGGCAGCACGGTCGCCGGGATCGCCACCACGATGCTGTTGATGAAGGAGTTGGCCATGTCGGTCTGGCCGGTGAGCACGCCCTCGTAGTTGTCCAGGGTCCAGCCGGTGCCGAACGGGTTGATCACTGCCTCCCACCAGCCGGAGGTCTCGATGTCGGCGCGCGGGCGGAAGGAGGTGACCAGCAGCCCGATCGTCGGGATGCTCCAGAGCACGCAGAGGAGCACCAGCCCGATGCGCGAGACCCAGCTCGCCTGGCGTCCGCCCTCGGTTGCCACGACGCTCATCGGTTGGCCTCCTCGGCGCGGAAGTGACGGACCTGGTAGACCAGCACAGGCATCACCGCGACCAGCAGGACCACGACGATCGACGCCGCGATGCCCGCCTGGCTGTTGGCGAAGATCTCCTGGAAGAACAGGTTGGCGATGACGTTGGTGCCGTCCCGGCCGTTGGTCATCACGTAGACGATGTCGAAGACCTTCAGGACGAGGATCAGCACGGTGATGTAGACCGTGATCATCGTGCCCTTGATCTGCGGGACCACGACCTGGAAGAAGATCTGCAGCTCGCTGGCTCCGTCGATCCGGGCCGCCTCCAAGGTGTCCTCCGGCACGCCCTTGATCGCCGAGGACAGCAGGATCATCGAGAACCCGACCTGCAGCCAGATCAGGATCACCATGAGCAGGATGTCGTTGAGGCTGAACTGGGACTGGCTCAGCCAGGAGACCGGGTCACCGCCGAGCGCGACCCAGATCGCGTTGAGCAGACCGACCTGCTTCTCGCCGGGCGGGTCGTAGGCGTAGACGAAACCCCAGATCGCCGAGGCGCCCACGAACGAGATCGCCATCGGCAGGAAGATCACGCTCTTGGAGACCTTCTCCGACGACGCGGACAGCTTGTCGGCGAGCACGGCGACCAGCAGACCGATCGCCACCGTCGACGCCGGCACGATGATCAGCCAGAGCAGGTTGTTCCACAGCGAGCCGAGGAACTCCGAGTCCTGGAAGATGTCGATGTAGTTCTGCAGGCCGACGTAGGCGGTGCTGTCGGAGTTGGCGAACGAGTAGTTGATCGTCTGCACCGTCGGGTAGATCAGGATCAGCCCGATCAGGCCGAGCGCCGGCAGCAGGAACGCGTAGGGCATCAGGCTGCCCGAGGCCTTCTGCGGCAGGCTCTCGACGAACATGTTGATGAAGTAGAAGATCGCGGCTGCGCCGAGCACCCCGGCGATGATCGCCAGGAACCCCTGGAGCATCTTGGGGAAGTACTCCGGGTAGTAGACGAAGGCCTGGAACAGCGTGCCGATTCCCAGCACGAGCACGACCAGCATCACCACCGACACGACCAGGCCGAGGACGGGGTGCATCCGCCGGCCCGGCACCGGCGCGGACGGCCCCGGGGTGGCCACCTCGCCGCCCTCGGGAGGCAGCGTGCCGGTCGGCGAGATAGGAGTACCGGAAGTGCTCATGACGTCGGCCAGGAGCTCTCGATGTCAGCGGTGACCTGGTCGGTGGACTTGCCGCGGTGCCACTCCACCATGCCGGTCCAGAAGGTGCCCGAGCCGACCTCCTTCGGCATCAGGTCCGAGGCGTCGAACCGGAAGATGTCGGCGCTGTTGGCGATCTCCGCGATCCGCCGGGTGGTGTCGTTGGGGTAGTTCGAGACGTCGAAGGTGGTGTGCGGCGAGAGCCAGCCGCCCGCCTGCGCCCACTCGGCCCCGAACTGGTCCGAGGTCAGGAACTCCATCACCGTGATGGCGTCCTCGTCGTTGCCGTTGAACAGTGCCGCCAGGTCGCCGCCACCGAGGACGGGGGTCCCACCGAAGCCGCCGTCGTAGGGCGGGAAGTACATGATCGACAGCTCGTCGTCGAGGTTCTGCTGCACCTCGGGGCTGAAGAAGCTGATCGCGAAGTTGCCCTGCCGCATCATCATGCACTTCGGCGGGTCCTGGAGCGCCGGGTTCATCGCCTCCGCGAAGGGCGTGTTGAGGATGCCGTCCGCGCCGCCGAAGACGTTGCCCTGGGTCTGGGAGATCTCCCCGTAGGCGTCGAAGGCCTTCTTGATCTGCGGGTCGTCGAACGGGATCTTGTGCTCGACCCAGTCGTCGTAGACCTCCGGGCCGCCGACCCGGAGGACGTACTCCTCGATCCAGTCCGTGCCCACCCAGCCGGTGGCCTGGTCGGACTCGTAGCCGATGCACCAGGGCGCGATCCCGTCGGCCTTGATCTCGTCGGCGATCTTCTCCAGCTCCTGGATCGACTCCGGCTCCAGGGTGTAGCCGCGCTTCTCCCACTCGTCCTTGGGCACCCACACGATGCTCTTCACTGCCATCCGCATCGGCGCCCCGTAGACCCGGCCGTTGAGCCGCACCGAGTCGAAGAAGCCCGGGATCAGGGTGTCGTCGAGGCCGTCGTAGTCGAGGAAGGTGTCGATCGGCTGGATGTGGTTGTCGGCGGCGAGCTCGGTGAGCCCACCGGGCTGGGGGAAGAGTGCGATGTCGGGCGTGTCGCCGCCCTGGACCCGGCTCTTGACGATCGTGGTGAAGTCGGTCGAGGCGGTGTACTCGATCGTGATCCCGCTCTCGTCCTCGAACTTGGTCAGGGACTTCTCGAACGCCTCCTGCTCGGCGCCACCGAACGCGCCGAGGATCTCCACGGTGCCGTCGCCGTCGGCGGTCCCGCCGTCGGCGAACACCTCGCCTCCCGCGCCACCGCTGGATCCGCCCGCGTTGGGGTCCTGCAGACAACCCGCCGTCGCCAGGGCGGCCAGGCAGACCACCGCCAGGGCCGAGATCCGACGATTCCGATGACGTGCCATGTGCCCCTCCTCGCCGAGCGGTGCGACCCGCAGGGCGTGGATGTGACTCACGCCACACAAGCCCTACGTGGTCTTTGTACCGTCCCGGCAGGGAGGTGTCCATGGCCCGACACGTAACGATGTGGGGCCATGGACACCGGTGCGTGGGGGATTGATCAGGTCAGAGCGTGACGTTCTCCAGCATCTCGGTCACCAGGGCTGCGATCGGCGACCGCTCGGAGCGGGTCAGCGTCACGTGCGCGAACAGCGGGTGCCCCTTGAGCCGCTCCACGACCGCGACCACGCCGTCGTGGCGGCCCACCCGCAGGTTGTCGCGCTGGGCGACGTCGTGGGTGAGCACCACCTTGGAGTTGGCGCCGATCCGGGACAGGACCGTGAGCAGCACGTTGCGCTCCAGCGACTGCGCCTCGTCGACGATCACGTAGGCGTCGTGCAGGGAGCGGCCTCGGATGTGCGTCAGCGGCAGCACCTCGAGCATCCCCCGGTCCAGGACCTCGTCGATGACGTCCGGCGAGGTGAGCGCGCCGAGCGTGTCGAAGACCGCCTGCGCCCACGGCGACATCTTCTCCGACTCGCTCCCCGGCAGGTACCCGAGCTCCTGCCCACCGACGGCGAACAGCGGCCGGAAGACGACCACCTTCTTGTGCTGCCGGCGCTCCATCACGGCCTCGAGACCCGCGCACAGGGCCATGGCCGACTTGCCGGTGCCGGCCCGCCCGCCGAGGGAGACGATGCCGACCTCCGGGTCGAGCAGCAGCTCCAGCGCCACCCGTTGCTCGGCGGAGCGGCCGTGCACGCCGAACGCCTCCCGGTCGCCCCGCACCAGGTGCACCCGCTTGTCGGCCTTGACCCTGCCGAGCGCGCTCCCCCGGTCCGAGACCAGGACCAGACCGGAGTGGCACGGAAGGTCGCGCGCCTCCTCCAGGTCGATCACGCCGTCGTCGTACAGCTCGTCGATCTCGGCCGCGGCGACCTCGATCTCGGTCATCCCGGTCCACCCGGACTCGGGCGCCAGCTCGGCGCGGTACTCCTCGGCGTCGAGCCCGACGGCGGAGGCCTTGATCCGCATCGGCAGGTCCTTGGACACCAGGGTGACCTGGTGCCCCTCGTTGGCGAGGTTGCACGCCACCGCGAGGATCCGTGAGTCGTTGTCGCCGAGCCGGAAGCCCGAGGGCAGCGAGGTCGGGTCGGTGTGGTTGAGCTCCACCCGGATCGTCCCGCCGGACTCACCGACGGCGACCGGCTGGTCGAGCCGACCGTGCAGCAGGCGCAGCTCGTCGAGCATGCGCAGGGCCGAACGCGCGAAGTAGCCGAGCTCGGGGTGGTGGCGCTTGCCCTCCAGCTCGGTGATCACCACGACGGGCAGGACCACCTCGTGCTCGTCGAAGCGGCGCAGGGCACCGGGGTCGGCGAGGAGAACGCTGGTGTCGAGAACGTAGGTCCGGATCCCGGATGTGCTCTCGGACGCTGCGGCGTTCGTGCGGGCGGTGGTGCTCTCGGATGCAGCCACGGTTCGTCCCCTCACGGACCGGTCGCACGCACTCAGCGCCCCGGTCCTAGTTCAGTGCGGTGGACCGGGAACGGGCCCGAAGGTCAGAGTGCAGACCTCCGGCGGTGGACGCGCACGAGCGTGGACCGTGCTGCGTCTCCATCAGGTCGTGATGTCTCACGAACGGGCCTCCCGAAACGGCCGGCTTCCCCACCTGCCGTCACCAACGACGGTAATGGCCCGGGGGCCCGGTGGTGCCCGACACGCCCGAAGTCGTGGTTAAGGTCGGGCGAACGGACGGCTACGTCCCGAACCGTCGCTCGCGCTCGGCGTAGGCACGCAGCGCGCGGAGGAAGTCCACCCGCCGGAACGCCGGCCAGTAGGCCTCGCAGAAGTAGAACTCGCTCTGGGCGCTCTGCCAGAGCAGGAACCCGCCCAGCCGCTGCTCGCCGGAGGTCCGGATCACCAGGTCCGGGTCGGGCTGGCCCTTGGTGTAGAGGTGCTCGGCGATGTGCTCGACGTCGAGGATCTCGGCGAGCTCCTCGATCGAGGTGCCCTTGGAGGCGTGCTCCTGGAGCAGCGAGCGCACCGCGTCGGCGATCTCGCGCCGTCCGCCGTACCCGACGGCGACGTTGACGATCAACCCGTCGACGTCACGGGTCTCGTCGGCGGCCTCCTTGAGCCGGCGGGCGGTCTCGTCCGGGAGAAGGTCCAGCGCGCCGACCGGGTGCAGCCGCCACCGGCGCTGGGCGGCGAGGTCGGCGACCGCCTCCTCGATGATCGTGAGCAGGCCGCGCAGCTGCTCCGAGGGGCGGTTGAGGTTGTCGGTGGACAGCAGCCACAGCGTGACCACCTCGATGCCGACCTCTTCGCACCACTGCAGCAGCGGGGTGATGTTCGCCGCGCCGGCCCGGTAGCCGTGCGCGGTGTCGGCTCCGGCGGCCTTCGCCCAGCGGCGGTTGCCGTCGAGCATGACCCCGACGTGCTTGGGCAGCCGGTCCGCCGGCAACCGTCGGGCGAGCCGGGCCTCGTACGCCGGGTAGAGCACACGTCGGATCCCGCTCTTCCAGTCAGCCACGGCACATCACATTACCTGTGATCCCCCGCTCTAAACCTTGATTGCTGCGGCGCAGCCCCGGGTACCTTCGATCACATGGATCTCCGCACCCCGACCCCCGACGGCCATCCCGCCCGCCGGACCGCGGAGGCAGCCGAGCATCTGCGCGACAACGTCCGCGAGGCGCTCGAGGAGGTCAAGCCCAGGCTCCGCGGCTGGCTGCACGCCGCCACCGCGCCGCTGACCCTCGCCGCGGGTGCGGTGCTGATCGCCCTGTCCCCCAACGCCGCGACACGGCTCGGCTCGGCGATCTTCGCCACGTCCGCGGTGGTGCTGTTCACCGTCTCGGCGATCTACCACCGAGGCACCTGGTCACCGCGGGTGTGGGGCTTCCTGCGTCGCTTCGACCACGCGAACATCTTCCTGTTGATCGCCGGCAGCTACACGCCGTTCACGCTGCTGCTGCTCGAGGGACGGGACCGGACGATCCTGCTCACCGTGGTGTGGATCGGCGCCGCCCTCGGGATCCTGTTCCGGATCTTCTGGTCCGACGCGCCCCGGTGGCTCTACACCCCGATCTACGTGGCGCTCGGCTGGGCGGCGATCTTCTTCTTCGGCGACTTCGTGGAGAACGCCGGCACCGCCGTGCTGGTGCTGATGGTGGTCGGCGGCCTGCTCTACACCCTCGGCGGGCTCGTCTACGGCGTGCAGCGGCCGAACCCGTTCCCGAGCTGGTTCGGCTTCCACGAGGTCTTCCACACGCTCACGATCGCGGCGTTCATCACCCACTACGTGGGCGTCTCGATCGCCACCTACTCCCTGCGCTGAGGCGCGTCAGGCCGACAGCAGGCGCGCCAGCTCCTCGGGTGTGGTGACCGGCCGGTCGCACACCATCTGCCGGCACACGTAGGCCGCGGCCCGCCCCTCGACGAGCCCACGGCCCTCCAGCAGGGGTACGTCGGACGCGGCCGGCGCGCCCACGACCACGACCGCGCCCGGGCTCGCGGCGTGCCGGGCGACCCGCTCGAGCGACGCGCGGGCAGGGTCCCCCTCCTCGCCCACCACGGCCACCTCGAGCGGACCGGCGAGCGCGGCCTCCGCCGCGGCCAGCGACCAGCCGGCGAACCGGGGCACCCGCTCGGCGAGCGTCCGCACGTTGCGCAGCGCGGCCTCGGCGGCGTCCCGGTGCCGGCCGGAGCCGGTGACCGCGGCATACCCGAGCAGGGCGTGGACCAGCGCCGACTGGCCGGACGGGCTGGCGTTGTCGCTGGGGTCGCGCGGGCGGGCGACCAGCGCCTCGGCGTCGTCGGCCGTGTCGTGGAACCCGCCCTCGTCGGCGCCGAACCTCGCCAGCGCCACGTCCAGCAGGTCCCCTGCCCGGGCCAGCCACACCGGGTCGCCGGTCGCCGAGAACAGCGCCAGGAACCCGGCCGCGACGCAGCCGTGGTCCTCGAGCACGCCCGCGTGCGGGCCGGCCGCCCCGTCGCGCGAGACCCGCAGCAGCCTCCCGTCCCGCAGGTGCAGCCGGGCCAGCAGCTCCCCGGCCCGGCGCGCGGCGTCGACGTGGCGGGGCTCGTCGAGCAGCAGCCCAACCTCGACCAGGGCGGAGATCGCCAGCCCGTTCCACGCCGCCACGACCTTGTCGTCCCGGCCGGGGCGCACCCGGGCCGAGCGGGCCTCGAACAACCGGGACCTGACCGAGTCCCATCGGGCCGGGTCGTCGGGATCGCGCAGCAGCTGGAGGGTCGACGTACCGTGCTCGAAGGTCCCGGCCCCGGTCACCGACAGCAACGACGCCGCCCAGGCGCCGTCCTCGGCTCCGAGGACCTGGGTCAGCTCCGCCGGCGTCCACGCGTAGAACTTGCCCTCGACCCCCTCGCTGTCCGCGTCGAGCGCGGAGGCGAACCCGCCCTCGGCGGTGCCGAGCTCGGCGATCATGAAGTCCGCGGTCTCCCGGGCCACGCGAGCCCCGAGCGGGTCCCCGGTCCGCCGCCACCAGCGGGCGTACAGCCCGGCGAGCTGGGCGTTGTCGTAGAGCATCTTCTCGAAGTGCGGCACCACCCACGCCGGGTCGACGCTGTAGCGCGCGAACCCGCCGCCGAGCTGGTCGTACATGCCGCCCCGGGCCATCGCGCGGCAGGTCGCGTCCAGCATGTCCTGGGCCGCGCGCGAGCCGGTCCGCGCGGCGTGCCGGAGCAGGAACTCCAGCACCATCGACGGCGGGAACTTCGGTGCGGTGCCGAAGCCAGCGCGGGTGTGGTCGAACTCCCGCGCGAGGGTCCGCACGGCGCCGTCCAGGACGGCCTCGTCGAGCTCACCGCCGCTGCCGAGCCCGTCGCCCTGCCGCAGGTGGTCGCGGATGTTCGCGGCCACGTTGCCGACCTCCTCCCGCCGGGTGCGCCAGGCGTCGGAGAGCGCCTGGAGGATCTGGGTGAACGCGGGCTGGCCCTGTCGGGGGCGGTCCGGGAAGTAGGTCCCGGCGAAGAACGGCTCGCCGTCCGGGGTGAGCACGACCGTCATCGGCCAGCCGCCCTGGCCGGTCATCGCGGTCGTGGCCTGCATGTAGACCGCGTCCACGTCCGGCCGCTCCTCGCGGTCGACCTTGACGTTGACGAAGTGCTCGTTCATGTACGCCGCGGTGGCCTCGTCCTCGAAGGACTCGTGCGCCATCACGTGGCACCAGTGGCAGGCGGCGTAGCCGACGCTGAGCAGCACCGGCACGTCGCGGCGCCGGGCCTCCGCGAACGCGTCGGGGCCCCACTCCCGCCAGTCGACGGGGTTGTCCTTGTGCTGCAGGAGGTAGGGGCTCGTTGCGCCTGCCAAACGGTTCGCCATCAAGCTTCTTTCCTGTCACTGCTGCCAGTGACGATCTGTGTCAGTTCCGTGAGGTCGGACAGACCTGCCGAACACACGGTCCGGACGCGTCCAACTCTTCCCGCCCCGTTCCAGCCCAGTGTGACGCACGCCATCGAACAGTGTTTGCGGCCGATCCGGCCGCCCGCACCGTGCCCCTACCGGACAATGACAAACACCCTCATTTGCCCCCTGCCGGCGCGGCGCGTTGCTCAGGTCCCGGGACGTCTTCGACCGCTTGCGCCGGAGGAAGTCCGCCGGCTACGAGCGCCCGAAGTCCCCTGGGTTCCCCCAGACCCTGCCCGGCGACGCGCGACGCTCGCCAGGCGCACCGATGGCCAGGGCGAGCTGTCGGGCGCTGACGAGCAGCGGCGCCGTCCGCGTGATCTGGCGGGCGAACCGGATGGCGGGGCCGTGCAGCACCAGCAGGTAGGCCATCACCCCGAAGAGCGCGGCGGTCGTCAGCTGGCCGCTCCGCACGCCGTGGACACCCAGGACCAGCACCCCGGCTGCGCTGGCGACGAGCACGACGTGCACCACCCACGTCGTGACCCCCTCCCGGCGGGTCATGGCGACGTCGGCGATCCCGCTGTCCGCGTCGAGCTCCCGCAGCGCCGCGAGGGCGTGGGCATCGACCGGTCCGGAGCCGCCCGAGGCCAAGCGGTGCACCGACCTGGCCAGGGATGCCTCGCGGTCGCGGTGCTCGGCGGCGACCGAGCCCACCCCGGCCGCACCGAGCATCGCAACGACGACAAGGAGAAGGGCCCCGGCCAGCTGCACCAGCCCAAGCCACAGGTCGGTGACGGCCAGGGCGACGCACACCCCGATCACGAGCAACCCGTTCACGGTGATGTGATTGAGCACGCCCTTGAGGCCCTGCTTGGCCCGAAGGGCGTCTCCGACCACCTGCGCGGTCAGGTCCCCGGAGGGATCGCCGTGGCCCGCCTGGACGCGCGCCAGCGCGGCGTCGCGACCGTCGGCGATGGCGCGGCCGGCAAAGTGGGCGAACGCCAGCCGCTGGTGGTGCTCGGCCAGCCCGGCGACGAGAGCCAGCGCCACGAAGGCGGCCGACAGCAGCGCCACCGGGAACCCCCCGGAGTCCGCACCGGTCGAGGACGCGCGGTGCACGACCGCCACCAGGGGAAGTGGCAGGGCCAGTCGCGCGCCCACCAGCAGACAGGTCCACACCAGGCCGCGCCCGAGTATCCCGCGGTGGGGGCGGGCAAACGGGAGGAGCGCATTGCGCACCTGGCTCATCCCAGCACCTCCCGGGCGAGGTGCACCAGCTCGGTCGAGGCCTCGGGCCAGTGTTCGTCCTGGAAGCGGAACGGCACCGCTGCCCGGCGCAGGAGGCAGGTCGAGAGGTACCACTCGAGGCCGCCGGGGCGGGCGCCGTACCCCTTGACCAGGCTGTCCATGGTGTTCTCGAGCACCTCCTCGTCGCCGGCGCGACCGAAGACCGCGTGCCCGGCGTAGGACGCCAGGTCGTACGCCGGCGCGGCCCGGCACAGCCGGTCCACGTCGAGGACCACCATGCCGTCGGGGCCGGCGAGCAGCTGCCCTGCGTGGAAGTTCCCGTGGCTGGTGACCAGGTGAAGGTCGTCCGGCACCGTCAGTCGCAGGTCGGCCAGCAGTGCGTCGACCTCGAACCGCAGGTCTGGCAGGAGCCGGGTGACGAAGTCCGCCCGCACTGCCGCCTTGGCCAGGACGCGCTCGGCCGAGGTCTCCGGCATGGAGAGGTCGACGTCGCCGTGCAATGCGGCGAGGACCTCGCCCGCCGGCTCCGACGAGGCCGGCCACAGCGACGGCGCGTGCCCGGGCACCCACTCCTGCACCGTCGTCTGGCGGTTGGTGAAGGCGCCTTCGTACGCCGGCACGCGCACCGCCTCGAGCTGTGCCGCGCGACTGAGCGCCCGTCGGGCGTCCTCGAAGTCGACGCGGTCGCGATACACCTTCAGGACGTACGCGCCATACCTCACCACGGCCCTCCGGCGGGGCCAGTAACGGAGCATCTCGGGCTGCGTCGTCTCGGCTGTGATGCCCTTGTTCCGCAGCCGCTCGGCTATCCGCTCGGGTCGGTCGGCCAGCACTTTCAGCCGGAGGTCGAGGGGCAGCCACTGGACGAGCGCTGAGACGTCGTCGAGGTAGCCCATGGCCTCGCGGGCGGGGGTGCGATCGACCGCCCGATGCGCACGTCTGCGGTTGTCGGCCTGCCTGCGCTTGCGGTGCAGCCGCATTCCCGCCCGCGCGAAAGCGACCGCGGTGTGCCGGCCCGAGGTGGTCCGGACGTCGTACTGGACGACGACGTTGCTTTCGGGCTTGTAGCGTACCGACTTCATCCGCACGTCGGGCACCTGCTCGTCGACCAACAGCGAGCCGAGCAGGGGGGCCATCGCCTCCGGGTCCAGCAGCCGGGACAGCGACGGCAGTGCCGGGTCTTCCGGCGGTGCCGGAGGGGGGTTGGCCGGCAGCGGCGCGCCCTGTGCAGCGATCGCGCGGACGGCCTGCGACGCGCCACCGACAAGCAGCTCGCGCCCACGGGCCAGCGCGGCCAGGCCGGGCAGGCAGGCGGCCTCACCGACGGGGTCGAGCCCGGAGGTGGGGTCCTCCAGCTCCACCGCCTCCGGGTCTGCCGCGAGCAGCCGGGCGATGGCCAGGCGCAGGCGCTGGGAGTCGGTGAGCACGATGCCGCCCGGTCCCACCGGCGTGTGGTAGCCCTCCGGCAGCTCGTCGACGAACGCGTGCACGCCCGCAGCTTGTGCCGCGTCGAGGCGAGCCGCGTGATCACGGGCGCCGATCATCTCCGCCGGGGTGTCGCCCGGCAGCGCGGGAGAGGCGGTCAGCACGGCCCGCGCGGTCATGTCGCCTCGTCGGGTCTCGATGGCTCGGCGAGCCGGGCCAGCCGTTCCGCGCTGGTGAGCTGTGGCCCCAGCCGGGTGATCTGCCGCCCAAGCCGCATCGTCGGGTAGTGCAGCATCAGCAGGTACGACGAGACCAGCGCGAGGTCGGCGATATCCAGCCGCCCGGTCTCGGCGAAGTGGACGGCCAAGGTGAGTACGAGGCAGGCGGTCAGTCCCAGGACGCCCTGGACCACCCACGCAGTCCGCCCCTTGACCTGGGTGATGATCGCGACCGACCGCTCCCGGTCGGTGGACCTGGCGATCAGGCCTTGTCCGGATGTCGCGGCCCGTAACGCGTCGCTGACGACCCGGCTCTCGCGGCCACGCCGGAGCCGGGCCATCGCCGCCGCTCGGTCGGTTCCGACCAAGGCGATGCCCATGGCCACCCCCAGGCCCGCGAGGTAGACCAGCCCGAGCCACACGTCCAGCGTCAGGAGGACCACGGACACCCCGAGCAGGAAGAGTCCGTGCTGGAGCACGTGCACCAACACGCCCTTCAGCCCCACCCGCAGCCGGGCGGTGTCACTGACCACGCGGGTCAGGACGTCTCCCGGCTCCCGGTACCTGCCGCTTTGGCCGGGGGCGGCACCCTGGGGGTGGGTGAGGATGCCGATCCGGGCGTCGTTGACGGAGCGGACGACGTACTTCGCGACGGCGAGCCGCTGGAGATACTCGCTCCAGCCGAGCACCACCCCGACGGCGACCAGCGCCACGACGGGCCACCAAGGGGGCAGCCCGGCCGGGGCCGCCGGCCCGCCATCGCCCGAGGCGAGCGCCACCAGCCAGGTCAGCGGCCAGGGCAGGGCAAGCTGGGCGGCCGTCACCAGGGCCGAGGCGGCGAAGGCAGTTCGCAGGTGGTGCCGGTGCGGGCGGGCGTAGGGCCCGAGCCGGTCCCGGATCGCGGCCAGGCGCTCCACCCGGGTCGGCACCACCGCCGACGGTGTCGTGGTCACGACCACTCCAGCTCGCTGCCGACCCAGTCCATCGCGGCCGCGGTCGCGCGTCCGGGGTTGAAGAAGAGGTCGGCAACCATCGCGCGTCGTACCTCAGAGCGCGCGGCCGGATCGGCGAGCCCGGCTGCCACGGCGTCCACCGCGTCCGAAACGTCGGCCACGACCTCGCCGCCTCTCCGTCCCCAGGTCTCGAGGTCGAGCATGGCCTTCTTCTGCAGCGTCAGCTCGAACAGCTCCGGCACGTCGATGAACACGATCGGGCGGTCGAGCAGGGCGAACTCGTTGGCCACCGAGGAGGCATCGGTGATCAGCAGGTCCGCGATGAAGAGGGTGTGGGTCACGTCCGGCTCGCGCACCAGCCGGACATGCTCGCTCTCGATCGGAGCCAGCCGCTCCCACCAGTCCACTGTAGAGTGCGGATGGTCGTGGGGCTTGACCAGAACGTCGTACCGGTCCACGGCTCCGAGCTTGGCGATCAGGTCCTCGCCCATCGTCTCCATCGAGTTGTAACGCTCGCCGGTCGGCGCGAACAGCACCACGCGCCGGTCGCCGCGCAGGCCATGCCGGGCCAGCATCTCCGCACGGTCGAGCGAACCGTCGACGAGGCGGTCGGTCTTAGGGAACCCGATCTCCACGCCCCGTGGGTCGTCGGCGGCCAGGATCCCCGACTGGGCGAACCCGCGCTTCATGTAGGGGCCGAGGAGGAAGTAGTGATCGGCGCCCTCTGTCTCCGGGCGGATCGCGCGGTTGCGGAAGGACATGCCGTGGAAGATCTGCACCCGCTCCCCGACCCGCCGGGGCTCGATCCGCCGGGTGTTGGCGGCGAACAGCACGTCGTAGTCCGCCTTGGCGAGGCTGCCCACCGACCGCACCGCGCCCTCGGGCAGGTCGAAGTGGCGGTACATGCTCTCGTGGTCGTAGAGGTAGCCCCCGAGTGCGTACGGCGACTTGGTCCGTATCCCGCCGGACAGCTCGACCTCGGTCCCGGGAATTTCGCGTAACCGGTCGTACAGAGGCTTGAAGCACAGGAAGTGAACCGGCGCATAGCCGGAGAACAGGATCCTCACGACGCCCTCCCGCGTGCCACCGCGAGCGCGGCCTGGCGGTCCACCATGGGCAGCTCGAGTGCCCGGCTCACCCTGGGGAAGACCTCCTCCCTCGCCTTCGCGAGGTCCTCGGGGAAGTCGATCTCGACCCACGGCCATCCCTCGACGTCGACACAGCGGATCGGCTGCTCCTGCGCAACGACATTGATCGCCTCCGCCAGCCAGGCACGATCGTGCCCCTGCGCGATCAGGGCAGCGGCCGCATCGGCCGTCGCCTCGACAGTCCCCCGGGACAACCGGAGGATCCCTACGTTCTCCCCACTCACCCGGCTCGGAGGAAGGGTCTTCGACATCTCCACCAGGGTCCGGCCGCTGCGCACGTGCACCTTCATCTGTTCGTGCTCCCGGCCGGAGGAGGAGTCGTAGAGCAGCGCGTCACCCTTGGCTTCGAGGAGCAGCCCGAACATCCTCGGGTCGCAGTAGACGTCGGAGTTCATCACCAGCAGGTCGTCGTACACGACGCGCTGGCCCAGCACGAAGGAGTACATGCTGTTGGTCTCGGCGAATCGGTCGTTGGTGACGTACCGGGCCCTCGAACCCACCGAGTCACGGATGCGCGCCTGCTCATACCCGACGACGATCACCACGTCGTCGATGCCGACCGCCGCCAGGCCGTCGAGCTGGTGCCGCACAAGCGGGGCTCCGCCGACCTCCCGGAGACACTTGGGCCGACCCCGGGGATCGGCGAGCCGCAGCCCCTGCCCCGCGGCCAGGATCACCGCCCGCACGGTCGCTCAACTCGAACACTTGTCAGCGACATCTCACGTCCCCTCGTTCGTTGCCCCATGTTCACCCAGCCCACCTGACGGAGGGCTGAATCTGGGGCCCCGAGATCAGCCTTTGCTGATGCACGGCAACGATGGGGCACGTTTCCAGTCACACCGGGCGTGGTCCCATTCGGCTGTGGCTGCCGACGTCGGCGTGGGCACCGCGCGGATTACGGCCAGATCCGGTTGATCAAGCCGCAGGAGCTCACGAGCATGTTGCAGGGCCCAGTGGATGATCACGAGGCCGAGGGCACCCGGCTCGGCGACCGGTTCGTCATCGCCCGTGTGGGGGATGGCGCCGCCCCCGAGGGGCCAGCGACGGGTGGCCGGAGCTGGGCACCGCTGCCTATGGGACGGCCGACCCGCCGTCCCTACCGTGGGAGGAGGGGAGAGGGCCGGACCTACGGGGGATGCCATGGCGCGAGTCGGACGAGTGCTCGTGGCCGCCCTGGGCGCAGTCCTGGTGGTTCCGGCCCTGTCCGTCGCCACGGTCGACGACTACCGCCCCGGCGCGTCCGGGGCCGGTGACCGGTACTTCCCCCGGGACGGCAACGGCGGGTACGACGTGCGTCGCTACGGCCTCGACCTGCGCTACCGGCCCGCCACCGACCGGCTGACCGGGACCGCGACGATCAGGGCGGTCGCGACGCAGCCGCTGTCCCTGTTCCACCTCGACCTCGACGCGATGACCGTGCGCTCGGTGCGCGTCGACGGGCGGCGGGCGCGGTGGGAGCACCGGCGCGGGGAGCTCGTGGTCGACCCCGCCGGACCCGGGCTGCGGCGGGGCAAGCGGTTCGTGGTGACGGTGCGCTACGGGGGCGTGCCCCGGGCCATCCACGACGTGTACGGAACCTCCGGCTTCTTCCACACCAGCGACGGGCTGCTCATCGCCGGGCAGCCCAAGGTCGCCTCCACCTGGTTCCCGGTCAACGACCACCCGACCGACACCGCGCCGTTCACCTTCGCCATCACCGCACCTGCACGGCTGCAGGTGGTCGCGAACGGGGTGCTCCGGCGCACCGTGCAGCAGGGTCGGCAGCGGACCTGGCACTGGGTGGCGAACGACCCGATGGCGCCCTACCTGGCCACGGTCGCCGTGGGCCGCTTCGACCTGCGCAGCTACCGGCGCGACGGGATCCGCTACTGGGACGCGATCGACCCGGCCACCCGCAAGGCGGTCGCCCGCCCACGCAGCGGCACCCGGTTCGCGATCGGGGGTCAGGCGAACCAGGGCTACAAGCGGCTGACCCGCGTCGTCGACGTACCCGCCGAGGGCGCCACGGTGTCGTTCCGCACGCGCTACGACGTGGAGGACGGCTGGGACTTCTGGTTCGTCGAGGCGAGACCGGTCGGCGGCGACCGGTGGACCACGCTGCGCGACCGCAACGGGCACACCGACCGGTGGCCCGGGTTCAACTGCCTGGGGCTGCTGGAGCTGCACCCGTTCCTCCGCCACTACCTGGCCCGCACCGAGACCGGCGGCTGCCGGGCACGGGGCACCACCGGGCAGTGGCACGCGGCGACCGGACGCAGCCGCGGCTACGAGCCCTGGTCGGTGAGCCTCGACCGGTACGCCGGGCAGACCGTCGAGCTCTCCCTGACGCACGTCACCGACGGGATCTTCCCGGTGCACGGCGTCTTCGTCGACGACGTCAGCGTCTCCACGGGCGAGGGCAGCACCTCGTTCGAGGCCGACGACGACCCCTGGGACGGGTGGACGGTCCCGGGGCCCCCGGCCAGCAGCCCCGGCAACACCGACGACTGGAAGGCCGGAACCGCCACGGACGCCCCGCCCTCCTTCGGGGAGGTGGGCAGCCGCTCGCTCCGCAAGCAGCCGGCGATGATCTCGTTCCTCAGCCGCCGGTTCGGCCCCTACCCGTTCGAGGCGGCGGGAGGGATCGTCGACCACGAGCCGCGCCTGCTGTTCGCGCTGGAGAACCAGACCCGACCGGTCTACCCCCGGACGTTCCTGTACTACCAGCTCGACAGCGACCTCACCGTCGTGCAC
>DATIBI010000145.1:0-4871 GCA_035457605.1 Nocardioidaceae bacterium | reverse complement strand
CGGGGTCCCGACCTCCTACTACAGCGCGGTGCAGCTGCGGTGCCGTGCTGAGATCGTCGACGACCCGGAGGAGAAGCTGCGGATCCTGCGCGCCCAGGTCGCGCACTTCGAGCCGGCTGGCTCCGAGCGCACGCCGCCGTCGAGCGAGATCGAGAGCGACCGCCGGCTGCTGCCGGGGATCCGCGGGCTGCGGCTGCTGATCGAGTCGGTGCAGGCGAAGATGAAGTACGGCGGGAACAAGCCGATCGAGCAGCGCCGCGCGATCGCGACACGGCTCGCCGAGCGCGACGGGCCGCTCGACGCGCAGGCGCGGGCACACCTGCTCCGGCGTAGTGACGAGGACTGGCTAGAGTCCCCCGAGTGAACAGCCTCACAGACCCACCTGCACCGCGCTGCGCCGCATCCTCCTCGACCGCCAGACCCGGCACCGCGTGCCTGGCCTGTTCGGCGGTGTCGTCCGCCAGGGGCAGCTGGCCTTCGGCGAGGGCGTGGGTGCCGGTGACGTCGCGACCCCCGACGTCGCACCCGATGAGGACACCCAGTTCCTGATCGCCAGCAACAGCAAGACCTTCACCGCCGTGGTGGTGATGGCGCTGCGCGACGAGGGCAAGCTCGGCCTGGACGACACGCTCGACCGGTTCCTGCCGGAGACCAGCCACCAGGGGATCACCGTCCGGCAGATGCTCGCGCACGTCTCGGGCATGCAGCGGGAACCGGTCGGCGACGTGTGGGACACCCTGGAACAGCCGGACCGTGAGCAGCTCGTCGCGGGGCTCGACGAGGCCGAGCGGGTGCTCAGGCCGCACCACCGGTGGCACTACTCGAACCTGATGTACGCGCTGCTCGGCGAGGTGGTCGCCCGCGTCGACGGCCGGGAGTGGTACGACAGCGTCAAGGCCCGGATCCTGGACCCGCTCGGGATGACCCGCACGACCGTCGGCCTCTCCGGCCGGGCAGCCACCGGCTACTACGTGCCGCCCTACACCGACGTTCCCGTCCGGGAGCCGGAGCTGGACTTCAAGGCGATGGCGGCCTGCGGCGGGCTGGCGAGCACCCCGCGGGACCTGGCCGCCTGGTCCGGCTTCCTCGCCTCGCCCGTCTCCGAGGTGCTGCACCCGGACACCGTCGAGGAGATGTGCCAGCCGCAGATCATGGCCGACCTGGAGCGGTGGACCCTCGGGTTCGGGCTCGGCTTCATGCTGCTGCGCTCCGGGGACCGCATCCACGTCGGGCACACCGGGGGGATGCCCGGCCACATCTCCGGCCTGTTCACGCACCGACCCTCGGGCACGGGCGGGCTGGTGCTGATGAACTCCACCTCCGCCCCCGACCCCGCCGCGTTCGCCGTCGAGCTGGCCGACCACGTGCTCGACCACGAGCCGGCCGAGCCGGAGCCGTGGCGGCCGGGCACGACCGTGCCCGAGGAGCTGGCCGGCGTCGTGGGGCGCTGGTACTCCGAGGGCTCGCCGTTCGTCTTCCGGGTGCGCGAGGGTCGGCTCGAGGCGAAGGCGGCCGGGGCACCGGAGCACAAGCCTGCGTCGGTGTTCGAGAGGATCGGCGACGACCTGTACCGCACCACCAGCGGTCGCGAGATCGGGGAGCTGCTCCGGATCACCCGCGACGAGCACGGCGAGGTGCTCAAGATGCACTGGGCGACCTACCTGGTGACCCGCAGGCCGCTCGCCTTCGGGCAGCAGCCCTAGGCACGGGTTCGGGTCCCGCCGGGGAATCCGGTTATCGGGCTCCGGGGCGGATGAGGCAGGCTTGGGGAAGCACAACGTCGTACGACGGACGCGCCGTCCGGCGTACCCACGCTAGAAAGGCACCCCGGTGACCACTGACCCGCACGTCCTCGACGAGCTCGAGTGGCGCGGCCTGATCGCGCACTCGACCGACCTCGACGCCCTGCGCGCCGAGCTCTCCGAGGGCATGGTCAAGGTCTATTGCGGGTTCGACCCGACCGCGCCGAGCCTGCACATGGGCAACCTGCTGCAGATCCTCACGCTCAAGCGGCTCCAGGACGCGGGGCACAAGCCCTACGGCCTGGTCGGCGGCGCGACCGGCATGATCGGCGACCCCAAGGAGACGGGGGAGCGGCAGATGAACAGCCTCGACACCGTCAAGCAGTGGAGCGCCAACGTCCGCGGGCAGCTGGAGCGGTTCCTGTCCTTCGAGGGCAGCAACGCCGCGACGGTGGTCAACAACTACGACTGGACCGCCGGGCTGTCGGTCATCGAGTTCCTGCGCGACATCGGCAAGCACTTCCCGGTGAACCGGATGCTCTCGCGCGAGGTGGTGAAGTCGCGCCTGGAGACCGGCATCAGCTACACCGAGTTCAGCTACGTCCTGCTGCAGTCGATGGACTACCTCAACCTGTTCCGCGACTTCGGCGTCACGTTGCAGACCGGTGGCAGCGACCAGTGGGGCAACATCACGGCCGGAGCCGAGCTGATCCGGCGCGTCGAGGGGGCGCGGGTGAACGCGCTGGCGACCCCGCTGGTGACCAAGGCCGACGGCACGAAGTTCGGCAAGACCGAGTCGGGCACCGTCTGGCTCGACGCCGAGATGACCTCGCCGTACGCCTTCTACCAGTTCTGGCTCAACAGCGACGACCGCGACGTGGTGAGCCTGCTGAAGTACTACACCTTCCGCAGCCGCGAAGAGATCGAGGAGCTGGGCCGGCAGACCGAGGAGAAGCCGTTCCTGCGCGCAGCGCAGCGCGCGCTCGCCGACGACGTGACCACGCTCGTGCACGGCGCCGAGGAGACCGAGCGGATCAAGGCAGCCTCCGCGGCCCTGTTCGGCGGCGGGGACCTCGTCGACCTCGACCCGGCGACCCTGGGGGCCGCGCTCCGGGAGGCCGGGGCGATCGAGGTGAAGCGCGCCGACGGTCTCCCCTCGGTCGTGGACCTGCTCGTGGAGACCGGGCTCGTGGCGAGCAAGGGTGCCGCGCGCAGGACCATCGGGGAGGGCGGCGCCTACGTCAACAACCAGCGCGTGGAGGACCCCGAGGCCACGGTCTCGGAGTCGGACCTGCTGGGTGGGGCGTGGCTGGTGCTGCGCCGCGGCAAGAAGAACCTCGCCGGCGTCGAGGTGGTCTGAGAGCGACGCGATGGACCGGTGGGCGGACTCCCTGGAACAGCTGGCTCGGGAGGTCCTGCCTGCACCGGTCCATCGCTACTTCCGGCAGGGGGCCGGCGCCGGTGTCACCGCGTCCGAGGCCGTCGCGGCCTGGGACCGGCACCGCTTCCTGCCGCGGGTGCTGCGCGACGTCACGACGGTGACCACCGCGGTTCGGCTGCTCGGGACGACCTACGCGGCGCCGTTCGCGATCGCGCCGACCACCCTCCAGCGGGCCGCGCACCCCGAGGGGGAGGTGGCGATGGCCCGGGCCGCGGCCGCCACCGGGACGCTGATGGTCGTCGCGAGCAACGCCGGCTCGTCATTCGCCGACATCGCCGCGACGGGCGTCGACTGGTGGCTGCAGGTCTACGTCCCCGAGGACCGGCCGGTGTGCCGACCGCTGCTCGAGCGTGCCGTCGACGCCGGCGCCCGGGCGGTGGTCCTCACCGCGGACAGCCCGGTCGTGTCCACCAGGTACGACGGAGGCGAGGAGTCGGTGTGGGCCTCGGTGGACCCGACCTGGCTTCGGGTGAACTTCACCGAGGGGGACGGGAACGGACCGGCCCACGAGAAGGCGGCCGACCTCGGCCCTCAGGACGTCGACTGGCTGCACGCGGTGACCGGGCTTCCCGTGGTGGTCAAGGGCGTGCTCCGGCCCGACGACGCCCGACGGTGCGTGGGGGCGGGCGCGGCCGGGGTGTGGGTGTCGAACCACGGAGGCCGCCAGCTCGACCTTGCGGCGGACACGGCCGCATGCCTGCCGAGGGTCGCGGGCGCCGTCGGCAACAACGCCGAGGTGTACGTCGACGGAGGGGTCCGCACCGGCCGGCACGCGCTCACCGCGGCGGCGCTCGGTGCACGAGCAGCGTTTCTCGGCAGGCTTCCGCTCTACGCGCTCGCGGTCGCAGGGGAGGAGGGCGTGACCCGGTTGCTGCTGGACCTGCGCGCGGAGCTCGAGGAGTGCCTGCGCCTGACCGGCTGCGCCAGCCCCTCGGTCGTGCCCCCGGACCTGCTCGACTGAGTCTCCACACGGGTGCGTGGTGGTGGGTTTCGCCTTGCACACAAGGGAAAACCCGCCGTGTGAGCGGGAGCACCGACCCCGGATTTGCGCGACCGGTGGGGGACCCGTAATGTTCTGTCTGTCGCCGGGAGCGGCGGGACGCAAGGCCGAGAGGTCGGGCGGCCGGCCCCAGGCGGTAACCCAACACAATCATCCCAGCCGGGGTGCTTCGGGTGCGCTCTGAGGAGGCTCCGGAACGTTTCGGTCTGGTTGGTGTGTGTCGGGGCCGGAGAGATGGAAACCGACTTGCTCGGCGGAGATCGATCCGGTAAGTTTTACCGGGTTGCCCCGGGGCGAGGTCGTGAGGCTGAGGCCGGGTGCGTTTGATCCTTGAGAACTCAACAGTGTGCCAAAAGTCGACGAATTAATTATGCCAGTCGGCAGGCTGCGATGGATCCTCGTTTGGGGGTTTGTTGGTGTCTGTCGGTTGTTTGATTCCTTTGTAATGGGATGCTTCTGGCCTTTCGGGGTTGGGGGTGTCTTTTTGCTGGGATTCTTCTTGTGATTTGACGATGATCTGCCCTTTTGTGGGGTGGTTGATTCGATGGATTTCAACGGAGAGTTTGATCCTGGCTCAGGACGAACGCTGGCGGCGTGCTTAACACATGCAAGTCGAGCGGTAAGGCTCCTTCGGGAGTACACGAGCGGCGAACGGGTGAGTAACACGTGAGCAATCTGCCCTTCACTT
>DATIBI010000144.1:0-13238 GCA_035457605.1 Nocardioidaceae bacterium | reverse complement strand
GCACCGCACCCGCAGGAGCCGATCGGCGTCGAGCAGCTCCTCCCCTGCCGCCCTGGTGACGTCGAGCTCGGGGAGGTGCACCTCGCCCAGCCCGAGGTCGGTGCGGGGGTCGACCGCGCACCGGTCCGCGACGACCCGGGTGTGGGCGAGGAGGTCGCGCGCGTCCCGCCCGCCGCCCCCGGAGCCGAGCCCGGCGAACCGGCACACCTCCTCGGCGACCTCGGCCATCTGCTTGCCGGACTTCAAGAACCCCTCGGCGTTGCCCCGGTCCACGTGCCGCAGGTCCAGCGGCACCAGCCTGCGGGCGGCGTCGAGCACGTCGACGGTCGGGGCGTCGGTGCGGTCGGCGTAGCGCACCGCGTTGGTCAGCACCGCCCGGAGGCTCGCGGCGCGGGCGATGCCGGCCATCCGGGCCGCGTGCGGCGAGGACCCCGGCCCGGAGCCGGCCAGCCGGTGCGAGAACAGCTCGACGACCAGGTCGGAGCGGTCCACCACCTCCTGCCAGCGGGCGAGCACGCCGCGGGCCAGGTCGTCGCGGCGCAGCGTGGCCGCCCGGCCGAGCTCCGAGCCCGGCCCGAGCAGCACGAGCACGTCCCGGCCCGCGACGTGCTCGGCAACCAGGTCGAGCGAGGTGACCGGGTCACCCCGCTCCCCGGCCAGGTGGGTGGCCGAGACCAGCCGGCACACCGCTGCCCACCCCTGCCTGCTCCCGGCCAGGAAGGTGACCCGGGGCAGCCGCGGGTCACGGAAGCTGCCGCCCCGGACCGGGGTGCGGGTGCGCGTCCCGGGCCGGGCGGGTCCGGGAAGCACCCCGCTCGGCGCGACGGCGAGATCCACGCCGAGCACCGGCCGGACCCCGGCCTGCAGGCAGGCCTTGGCGAACCGGACCGCTCCATAGACACCGTCCCGGTCGGTGAGCGCCACGGTGTCCATCTCGTGCTCGACGGCCCGTTCGACCAGGACGTGCGGGTGCGAGGCGCCGTACTGCAGCGAGTAGCCGGAGGCCACGTGGAGGTGGACGAACGGGTCAGGCGACACGGCCGTCCCTGCCCGGCAGCAGCGGGAGCGCCTCCTGGAACGGGACGTGACGGGTCAGGCCCAGGGACTCCTCGACCAGGCCGAGGAACCGGTCGGCGTCCCGGACCAGGTCGTCGGCCTCCCGCTCGGTCACCGCCCGCGGCGACCCCGCCTCGGCGGCGGCCCGCTTGGCCGCGCCGGCGGCGAAGAACGCGGCCCACTCACCGAACTCCGGGGCGACCTCGGCGAGCAGCACCCAGGCGTTGCGTTGCTGGGGACGGCCCCGACGCGCCCCACCGGTGGCGGGGGTGGCCCGGGCGGCGAGCAGCGCCGCCGTCGTGCGCAGCGCCGCCACGTGGGCGTGGGCGTAGCGCAGGGTCGCCTCCGAGGAGGTGATCGCCTCCCGCAGGGAGCTCGCCGCCCGCTCCAGGTAGGCGTAGGTCGCTGCCGGCAGGTCGAACGGGTGGGGGACGAACGTCCCCGCGGACGTGGTGGTCATCGGCGCCGTCCTCTCAGTCCACGCACCGGGCGAGCTTCCAGCTGCCCTCGGACCAGTCCAGGACGAGGTCGAAGACCCCCCGCCCCGACCCGCTGGCGGCCAGCCCCCGGGCGGCCTCGACCCGCCACACCTCACGCTCGGCGGCCAAGTCGGGCGCCACCGCCACGGCACCTCGGTCTCCCCCTGCCCCGCCGGTCTCCTCGGACCCGAGGACCGCCCGCACCCCCGAGGACTGCCACCACGGTCCGGTCTCCACCCAGTGCGCGACCACGCCGCTCACCTTCCACAGCCGGCCGCGCCAGAGGAACTGCTCGGGCCCCTCGGACCCGTCCACCAGCCCCTTGCGCACTTCCACGGGGTCGTCGTACCGCCGCATCTCCCACCTCCGACGAGATTGCCACTCACCAAGACATCGCAAGACATCCCGACCCCGCACGACCCCTTGGTCCCACCTCTGCGCCGGAACTGTCCCCGGCGTCGAGGAGGGTGTGTTGGCGGGGATGGGGGTCGAGGTCACCCCCGCCAACAACCGCGGTGTTCGAACATTTGTTCGAACACTGATCACGGTACACCCGGCCTCCGACAGTCCGTCAACACCGCCGCGGCGATCTGTGGAGAAGTCGTCCCACCGGCCTCGGATAAGGTCGCCGCCATGACCACCGAGCACCCCTCGATCACCCGCGTCCGCGAGGTCCTCGCCGCTGCCGGTGCGAACGGCGAGGTCCGGGTCTTCCCCGACGGTGTCCGCACCGCCGCGCAGGCTGCGGAGGCCCTCGGCTGCGAGGTCGGCGCGATCGCCAACAGCCTGCTCTTCGACGCCGACGGCTCCCCCGTGCTGATCCTGACCTCCGGCGCGCACCGCGTGGACACCGCGAAGGTCCGGGACGCGATCGGGGTCACCCGGCTCGGACGCGCGTCGCCGGAGTTCGTGCGCACCCACACCGGCCAGGCGATCGGCGGGGTCGCCCCGGTGGGCCACCCCGCGCCGGTCCCGACGTACCTCGACCCCTGGCTGCGCCGGCACCCCACGATCTGGGCCGCTGCCGGACACGCCCACGCGGTGTTCTCCACGACCTACGAGGAGCTGCGCAAGCTCACCGGCGCGACCGAGCTCGAGGTGGAGTGAGCGATGGAGATCTGGGTCAACCCCGCCTGCTCGAAGTGCGTGGCGGCCACCGACGCGCTCGACGCCGCCGGGATCGGCTACACCGTCCGCCGCTACCTCGACGACCCGCCCACCGCGGCCGAGCTCACCGAGGTTCTCGACCGGCTCGGTCTGGACCCCTGGCACATCGCCCGCACCGGCGAACCGGTCGCCGCGGACCTCGCCCTCGACCGGCTCCCCCGCACCCCCGAGCACCGGGAGCAGTGGCTGGCCGCGCTCGTCGCGCACCCGGTGCTGATCCAGCGCCCGATCCTCACCGCGGAGGACGGCACCACCCTCGTCGGCCGCGACCCGGAGTCGGTCCGCACGGCCATCGACGCCGAGACCGCCGACACCGATACCGACACCGACGCCGCCACCGCCGACCGCTGGACCTGAGACCCGGTCCCCGAGCGCAGCCGCGCGGCGGTCGTTGGCGTTCCCCGCCCGATACGCGTACCGTCAGGTGAGCCGAGGGTTCTTCGCGGACTGCTGACCGACGCGGCCCCGTTCTCGGTTCGACACGATCGAGGAACGTCCTCCGACCGCCCTCGGAATGCGCAGGTGCGACATGACGTCGCAGATCAACGGCTACGGAGCCCTGCTTCCCACACCCTTCGACCTCGAGGTTCGCAGCCTCGACGACCGCACGGTCCTGCTCGTCTACGGCGAGCTGGACATGGCCACCGCGACGCGGGTGTCCGACGCGATCGACGAGATGGTCCATGCCGGACTCGTGGGCGACGTCGTCGTCGACGTGACCGCGCTGACCTTCTGTGACGTCCGCGGGCTCGCGGCGCTGCTGGGTGCGCACCAGACCATCCGTCGCGCCGGTGGACGGCTCACCGTCTCCGGCGCCAGCGTCATGGTCCGCCGGCTGCTCGACCTCAGCCGGCTCGACTCGGTGATGGAGCTCAACTGAGCACGTCCCCCTGACCGCTCGACAGCGACGGGCGGGTGCGAAGGATCCGATTCCTCCGCACCCGCCCGTCGTCGTCGTGTGCTCCCGGGTCAGAGCAGCCGGGCGATCCCGTCCTTGACCTCGACGTCCGCCGCGTTGACGTAGTGCATGCGGTGGCCGAACCAGATCAGGTAGTACCGGTCCTTGCCGACGACCTGCGTGCAGTCGTTCGCGATTTGCGCGCAGTCGTAGGTCTTGGCGTAGTAGTAGTCGGTCTGGATGTCGTCGTCGGCGAGCACGTAGGCCTGCCCCGGCTTGATGGTGTACTGCAGCGGCGCCAGCCCCTGGTCGGGGATCCCCGCCGGGTACGCCGAGGACTCGGGGTAGGCCCGGCCGTAGACCGGCACCGGCGCGTCACCCTTGGCGACCACGACCTTGCCCTCGGACGGTACGACGGTCGGGTCCTCCTCCGGGCTGTGCAGCCAGGCGATCTTGCCGAGCCACCAGACCCCGAGCCAGTCGCCCTGACGCTCGGCGACGAGGAACTTCTGCCCCGCCGCGGCACGGGCGCCGATGTCCGACACGCCCGTGGTGGCCGGCTGTCCGCCCGGCTTGAGGCCGGGGTCGTTGACCAGCGGGGCCGAGGCGTCGGGCGCCTGCCGCAGGTAGACGAAGTTGGTGTTCTCGGTGCCGCACGGCGACGAGCCGCAGCCGGTGATCGGCTGGCCGTTGCCCCGGAACCCGGGCTTGACGGTCACGACGTCGCTGCGCGAACGACGGTCGGCCTGGATCGGCGCGCCGAGCAGGTCGAAGTAGTGCTCCCAGTCCCAGTACGGGCCGGGGTCCCAGTGCATGGCCGGGACCCGCGAGGGGATGTGGCCGGGGATCTGGTCGTGCCCGATGATGTGCGCCCGGTCGAGCGGGACGTCGTACTTCGCCGCCAGGTGGCGCACCAGAGTGGCCGAGGTCTGGTACATCGACTCGGTGTACCAGGCGGCGTTCTGGGCGGCGAAGCCCTCGTGCTCGAGCCCGATCGAGTGCATGTTGACGTACCAGTTGCCCGCGTGCCAGCCGACGTCGCTGCTGTCGAGGTGCTGGGCGATGTGCCCGTCACGCGAGCGCAGCGAGTAGTTCCAGGCGAGGTAGTTGGGCCGCTGCACCAGGTTCAGCGTGGTGTCCCAGGTCGCCTCGGTGTCGTGGATGATGATGTAGTCGATGTCCAGGTCGGACTGCCGGTCGGCGAGGTCGTGGTTGCCGTAGGCACCGGGGTTCGGCTCGCCGTACCACTCGTAGGGCGCCGGGATCGACTCACAGCCGAGCCCGACCGGGCAGTCCACGCCCTCCTCGGAGGCCACGGTCAGCCCCATGGACCGGATCGCCGCCTCGTCCACGCGCGCCTCGGTCGCCGGCAGCGAGACCCGCTGGCCGTCGTTGGTCACCCGGCTCTCGCCCCGCGCGAGCACGGTGAAGACCTGCTCGGCGAAGCGCAGCGCCGTGGCCTGGTCGGAGGCTCCGCTGTACTGCGCGACGGCGGCGCTCCACGCCGCCGGGTCGGTCGCCTCGGTGCCGCCCGGGTTCAGCTCACGCTGGTACGACGCGAGCAGCGCCGCGCCGCCGCAGATGTTGGCGACGTCGTCGGCCTTGAGCCGGTCCTGGCTGACGTCGACCAGCTCCGCGGCGGTCGCCAGGGTGCGCAGGCCGTCGGTGTCGGGGTTCACGCCGGGGCTGTCCGTCGTACCCGCCTCGGAGTGGTGCTCGTGGACTCCCTCGCCCTTGCCCTGGCGGTGCGCCTCCGCGGCGGCGTCCTGGTCGAGCGACACCAGGTGCATCGGGCCGTAGCCGCCCGAGGTGCTCGGTGCCGAGCCGTGGTCGTCCCACCGGGACTGCAGGTAGGACACCCCCAGCAGCACCGGCTGCGGCACACCGCTGACCGCGGCCGCCCGAGCGAACACCTGCTGCCGGTCGCCCGTCCCCTCCATGCAGCGGCTCCAGTCCGCCGCCGAGGCGCCCGGGGCGACGGCCACCGCCAGCCCGCTCGCCATCAAGGTCGCGACACCCGCGACCGCTCCAACCCTGCGTCTGCTGCCCACGTGAGGCTCCTTGCTCCCGAGATGAAAAGCCGGTCGAGGACGACGCATCAGGCAAAACAGGCAGATGCGGTCGGACCGGACAGGGAGCAATCGAACCCGCGGAGCGGAGAAATGTAAAGGATCTGGGCGGGAGTCCCCTTCCAGACCCACCCCCGTGAAGGCCTGGACGGGGACATCCCGTGGCCACCATCTTGTCGTCGGGCACCGACAGTCGTATCCGTACAAGTACTCAGATCAGGTCAGGTGTCCGCACCTGCGCCTACGCTGGTGCCGTGGAGCTCCTGCCGGCCGTCTTCTCCAGCGGGTGGGCCAGCGGCGTCAACGCCTACCTGGTCGTGCTCATGCTCGGCCTGCTCGGCCGCACCACCGACGCGACCGTGCCCGAGGCGCTCACCCGCACCGACGTGCTCGTGGTCGCCGGCCTGCTCTACGCGATGGAGTTCGTCGCCGACAAGATCCCCTACGTCGACTCCACCTGGGACGCGATCTCGACCGCGATCCGGCCCACCGCCGGCGTGGCGATCGCCCTGCTCGTCTCCGGCGACGCCACTACCCTGGAGCAGGCCGTGCTCGCGGCCGTGGGCGGCGGCACGGCGCTCGCCTCCCACGCGGTGAAGTCGGGGGTCCGGCTCGCGGTGAACACCTCCCCCGAGCCGGTCACGAACGTCACCGCCAGCGTCGCCGAGGACGTCACCGTCGCCGGCGTCATGCTGCTGGTCGTCTACCACCCGTGGTGGGCGCTCGGGGTGACCCTGACGCTGCTGGTGCTCGGCCTGCTGCTGCTCGTGCTGGTGGTGGGCAAGGTCCGGAGCGGGTGGCGCCGACGCCGGACCCGTTCGCGCAAACCGGTCGCCGCTGCCGAGCGGCCACCCCTAGCCTGAGCGCATGGACCTGGGGGACGACAACGAGCGGGCGGCACTGCGCAAGCACCTCGGCGGGCTGTTCACGGGCCGCAAGGTGATCTGCGGGACCGGCCCGCTGGCCGGGATGACCGACTGGGTCCGGATCCTCGCCGACGCCGGCGCGCGGCGCCCTCTGCTCGTCACCACCGCACGCGGGGCCGGCCCGGTGCCTACCGAGGACGAGGCGCACGTGGTGAGCCTGCGGTCCGCGCACTACCCGACCATGACCGAGGAGCTGCGCGACCACGACCGGATGGTGCGCAGGCTGCCCGCGGACCTCGTCGCCGCACTCGACCGCTACGACCCCGCCGGCGAGGCGCTGTGGTGGGTCGACCCGTTCACCAGCGCCGAGCCGATCGCCGGCCGCGAGGTCGCCGGCGGCCGGCCGTCGGCCTGGGCCGCGCTCGAGGACAAGGTGTCGGTCGGCCGGGTCTGGGACGCCGTCGGGCAGCCGCAGAGCCCGCACCGGGTGGTCGCCGTCACCGACCGCGCCGGTCTCGACGCGGCCTGCGCCGAGCTCGACCGCGGCGCGGGCGTGGTCTGGGTCGCCGACGCCCGCGACGGGTTCAACGGCGGCGGCGAGTTCACCCGCTGGGTCGCCACTGCCGAGGAGCGGGCCGCGGCCACCGCGTTCTTCCTCCCTCGCTGCGACCGGGTGCGGGTGATGCCCTTCCTCGAGGGCGTCCCGTGCAGCATCCACGGCCTGGTCATGCCCGACGGCACGACGGTGTTCCGTCCGGTCGAGCTGGCCATCCTGCGCAGCCCGGACCGGCGGTTCGTCTACGGCGGGCAGGGCACCGGGTGGGACCCGCCGCCGCACGACCGGGAGCAGATGCGGGCGCTGGTCCGGCGCACCGGCGAGCACCTGCGCACCCTGGTCGGCTACCGGGGCGCGTTCGGGATCGATGGCATCCTGACCACCGACGGGTTCCGGCCCACCGAGCTCAACGCCAGGTTCGCCGGCGGGCTGGCGACGCTGGCCCGCGGCCTCGACGTCGACCTGTTCACCCTGCTCCAGCTGAACCTGTCCGTCGGCCGCGACCCCGGCGTCGGCGCCGCGGACCTCGAGGCCTGGGCGCTGCCGCAGATGGACGCCCGGCGCACCGCGCAGCCCAAGGCGGTCAGCAACCGGCGGCTCGTCGAGGAGTCGGCCGAGGTGGGCGTGTCCTGGGACGGCGACCGGCTGCACCGCGACGAGGCGGGATCGCTCACCCTGAGCCTCGGGCCCACCGCGGGCGGCACGTTCACCCGGATCCGGCTCGGGGACGCCGGCCTGCCGCCCGGGTCCCGGATCGGCCCGATGAACCTGGCGCTGATGGCGTTCCTCGACGAGGAGTACGACGCCGGGTTCGGCCCGCTCACCGCCCCACCCGAGGTGCGTCAGTAGGCTCTGCGCCCATGGCGCGCGTGGTGGTGGTCGGCGGTGGGCTCGGGGGCACGGCGAGCGCCGCCCGGCTCGCCAAGCTCGGCCACGAGGTGACCCTGGTCGAACGGCTCGACCGCCTCGGCGGCGCCATCGGCTTCCTCGAGCAGGACGGCTACCGCTGGGACACCGGGCCGACCGCGACCGCCCTCCCGGCCGTGCTCCGTGACCTGTTCCGCAAGTCCGGCCGCCCGCTGGAACGCGAGCTGGAGCTGGTGCCGCTGGACCCGGTCCGCGAGCACCGGTTCACCGACGGCACCACGGTGGCGATGCCCTCCGGCAGCCGGGCCGCGCAGGCCGACGCGATCGACGCCGGACTGGGGGCCGGGGTGGGCGACGCGTGGCTGGACTACACCCACGGGTTCGCCGACACCTGGAACCTGCTGCGCCGCGACTACCTCGAGCGGCCCTGGTCCCCCGAGGTGGTGAGCAGGGAGGCCCGCGACCTGCTGCACACCCGGAGGTCCCTGCTCCGGCACGTGAGCCGGTCGCTGAAGGACGAGCGGCTGCGCCGGATCGCGCTCGGCCCGGTCGAGCTCGACGGGCAGGACCCACGTGACGTGCCCGCCTGGGTCGGGATGACCGCCTACGTCGAGCAGAACTTCGGGGTGTGGACCGTTCCCGGCGGGATGGGCGCCCTCGCCGACGCGCTGACCAAGCGGCTCGGTGAGCGGCGGGTGGACGTGAGGACGGGTACGACGGTCCGTGACCTCGTCCTGCGCGAGGGCCGGGCGGCCGGGGTGCTCACCGACGACGGCGTGGTCGAGGCCGACCTGGTGGTGTGCGCGGTGGACCCGCGGCTGCTGCCCGCGCTGGCCCCGCTGGTCCGGCGGACCATGCCCGCCCTGCCCCCGGTGGTCACCCACCTCGGCCTGCACGGCGGGGTGCCTGACCTGCCGCACGAGGTGGTCCTGCACGGCGACCCGATGCTCGTGGTCCGCACCCACGGCACCGGCCCCGCCGGTGGTGCGGCGTGGACGGTGCTGGGACGCGGGCGTCTGGCCGAGGACATCGTGACCGCGCTCGCCCGGCGCGGCCTCGACGTGCGCGACCTGGTGGTGGTGCGCGTCGACCGCTCCCCGCGAGAGCTGGTCGAGCACTGGGGCGGGTCGCCCTATGGCGTGCTGTGGCAGGGGCGGCGCACGCTCACCCGGCGCCTGGGCACCACCACGCCGGTCCCCGGCGTGCTCTGCGCGGGCGCGCACACGACACCCGGTGCGGGCGTGCCGTTCGTGGGGCTGAGCGCGGCGCTCGTGGCCCAGGTGGTCGGCAAGGCCTGAGCATGCCGGCCACCGGACGGCCACCGGGACGGGGCTCCCCGGTCAGCGCATCAGCCAGGTGACGGTGAGCGAGGCGGTCACCGACGCGGAGCCCGGCTCGAACGGCATCGACCTCGCCGACACCAGCTCCGCGCCCGCCTCCATCGGGCCGACGCCGCCTGCGTCCTCGCGCACCGAGACCACGTCGGCGAGCGTGCGCCCGGCCAGCCCAGCGAGCTCCTCGGCCTTGCCGCGTGCGTCCTCGAACGCGCGCGCCCGGGCGGTCTGCGCCAGCGCTTCGGTGTCGCCCAGCAACGGCTGGACCCCGTGGATCTCGAGCCCGTCCCCCAGCGCCTCGGCCAGCTGAACGACCAGCGCGCCTGCCGCGTCGAAGGACCCGCAGTGCACGTCGATGCTCTGCGACGCCCGGTAGTGCACCGTGTCGTCCTGCTCGTGCTGCGGCCAGACGTTGAGGTTCCGGGTGGTGATCCGGTCCTCGGTGGTGTGCTCGCGCGCCACCTCGCCGAGCCGCCGGACCCCCGCGGCGACACCGGCCAGGGCCGCGCGCACCGAGCGGTCCGTCGTACCCACCGCCACCCGCAGCCGCATGGTGTCGGGGGTGCCGGAGGCCGAGCCGTGCCCGACGGTGCTGACGGTGGCGTCCACGGCGCTCAGACCGTCGTCCGCAGGCCGGAGTAGATCTCCCGCGTGGCCTTCGACCGGTTCAGGGTGTAGAAGTGCAGCCCCGGCGCGCCCCCGGCGAGCAGGGTGTCGCACAGCTCGGTGGCCATGGTGATGCCCTCGGCGCGGACCGCGGCCGGGTCGCTGCCGAAGCGGGACACCCGCTCGACCACCTCGGAGGGCAGCTCCGCGCCGGACAGCTCCGCCATCCGCCGGATCTGGGCCAGGTTCGTGATCGGCATGATCCCGGGGATCACCGGGATGTCCACGCCGAGCGCCTGCACCCGGTCCACCAGGCCGAAGTAGTCCTCGGGGCGGAAGAACAGCTGGGTGATCGCGAAGTCCGCGCCGGCCCGCGCCTTCTCCGCGAGGACCTTGGCGTCGGCGTCGAGGGACTCCGCGGACGGGTGCCCCTCGGGGAACGCGGCGACACCGACGCAGAAGTCGCCCAGCGACTTGGTGAGCTCGACCAGCTCGGTGGCGTAGCGCAGCCCCTCCGGGTGCGCCACGTAGGGTGCCGACGGCCCCTCCGGCGGGTCGCCGCGGAGCGCCAGCACGTTGCGCACCCCGGCGTCGGCGTAGGAGCCGATCACCGAGCGCAGCGTCTCGCGGGAGTGGCCGACGCAGGTCAGGTGCGCCATCGGGGTCATCGAGGTGTCCTGCGCGATGCGCTCGGTGACCCGCACCGTCCGGTCACGGGTGGAGCCACCGGCGCCGTAGGTCACCGACACGAACGTCGGCTGCAGCGGCTCGAGCTCGCGCAGGGTGGTCCACAGCTGGCGCTCGCCGTCCTCGTCCTTGGGCGGGAAGAACTCGAAGGAGAAGGACCGTTCCCCGGCAGCGATGAGGTCCCGGACGGTCTCGGCACCGCCGGGCATGCGTGAAGGAAGTCCAAGCGCCATGGACAAAAGGATAGGTGGGACGGCGAACGGGACCCGCCACTGTCCAAAGTAGGCTCGTCGACGTGGCAGCCGACACGACGTGGGACGACCAGGCCTTCCGGGCCGCGGTCTCCTCGACCCTGGACAGCTTCGTCGACGACCAGGCCCGTGCCCTGCAGGCGCTCGGGCCGGACGCCGCCCGGCTCGTGGACGCGGCCCGCGCCTCGATCTCCGGCGGCAAGCGGTTCCGGGCCGCGTTCTGCTACTGGGGGTTCCGGGCCGTCCGAGACCCGGGTGAGGAGGAGCCGGCGCTGGTCCGCGCGGCCGCGGCGCTGGAGCTGCTGCACGCCAGCGCCCTGGTGCACGACGACTACATGGACGCCTCCGACGTGCGGCGGGGCCGGCCGGCGACGCACCGCGCGTTCGAGGCCTACCACCGCGAGCACGGGTGGGACGGGGACCCGGGCCAGTACGGCGCGGCCGCGGCGATCCTCCTCGGCGACCTGCTGCTCGCGTGGTCCGACGAGCTGCTGCGCACCTGCGGCCTCCCTCACGACCGGGTCTCCGCTGCGCTCGGGTTCTTCGACACCACCCGCAGCGAGGTGATCGCCGGGCAGTTCCTCGACGTCTCGGTGCAGGCGCGGGGCGAGTCCGACGTCGACGCCGCGATGCGGGTGCTGCGCTACAAGTCCGCGAAGTACTCCATCGAGCGGCCGCTGCACATCGGGGCCGCCCTGGCCGGCGCGACCCCGGAGGTGCTCGAGGCGCTGACCGCGTTCGGGCTGCCGCTCGGCGAGGCGTTCCAGCTCCGCGACGACGTGCTCGGCGTGTTCGGCGACCCCGACGTCACCGGCAAGCCCGCGGGCGACGACCTGACCGAGGGCAAGCGCACCGTGCTCGTCGCGCTGGCGCTGCAGCAGGCGCCGGCGGAGGAGGCGCGGCTGCTCGACGACCGGCTCGGCCGCCCGCTCTCGGCAGAGGAGGTCACCGAGCTTCGCCGGATCATCGAGGACTCCGGCGCCCACCAGGAGGTGGAGAAGCTCATCGGCGAGCTGACCGACCGGTCCCTGCACGCGCTGGCCGGCGCCCCGGTCACCGAGGACGCGCGGAGCGTGCTGCGCTCGCTCGCGTCAGCGGCCACCCAGCGCGTCGTCTGAGACGGCGGACGCGCCGCTCAGTGCGGCGCGTCGGGAAGCTCGGGTACGTCGATCTCCGGACCCTCGCCGCGCAGCAGCACGGCGAACTTGTCGCCGCGTTCGGCGTTCACCCGCCCGCCGAACACGCTCAGCGCCACCCGGAACGCCTGCTCGTCGGCTCGCGCCAACGGACTCCAGCCGTCCCACAGCACCACGGTCCCGGACCGGTCCCCGGCGTCCACGTCGGCCAGCGCGTCTCCGAGCGCGTCGAAGCTCTCGCCCCGGTCGTCGGGCAGGTCGAACGCGGCGGCGGTGGACTTCAAGAACGTGGCCTTGTCCTCCACGGTCCATCCGTCCAGGTAGACGAAGCGCCAGCCGGCGTGGTCGACCGCGTGCTCGACGTCGGGGACGTGCGCCGCGTTGTGCCACCGGTAGATGTCCGGTCGGGTGTGCCCGGCCAGGAGTGCTGCAAGACCGCTCATCTGCTGATCCTCTCGCGGGAGATATCGCGCCCCGGAGCGTCGAGGCGCCGTCGTGATCGCTCCTGCGACTTTAGCGAGGATGGACCGGCAGCGGCAGGGTCAGAAGCCCATTGCCTGGGCCCGCCGCTTGACCTCCGAGCCGCGGTTCTCGCGCAGCGCGTCGATCGGTCGGCCGGGCAGGGTTTCGTCGACAGTGAACAGCCAGGCGATCGCCTCGCGGTCGTCGTAGCCGGCGTCGTGCAGCACCGTGAGCAGACCGGGCACGCCCTTGACGATCTCGCCGTCCATGATCAGCTCGGCGGGGACCTTCTGCCCCTCGCCGGGGACGGGTACGACGGCCGCCAGGTGGTGCTCGCGGATCAGCTGCCGGACCTTGTTCACGCTGACGGACAGCCGGTCCGAGGCCTCGCTCCAGTCCAGCCACACCCCGACCAGGGTGGCGAGCTCGGTGCTCTCGGCGGTCTCGGGGGTCGGTGATGAGGAGGTGTTCACGAGGCAACTGTGCCACCGGCCGCCCGGGATGCTCCAGTTGAGGGGATCCGTAGGATGGCGACTGGCTCGCCGGCCGGTTCCGGCGTCCGACGTACTCCTTCCCCCGACGTGCTGGGAGCGACCGCATGCCCATCCGGCGCCCGCCGGCCGCCGCTGTCGTCGCCGCCGTGTCCGTGGTCCTCGCCGGCCTGCTGGCGCCCGCGAGCGGCGACGTCCCGGACCCGACCCGGAGTCCGGCCGGAGCGACGGCGGCGGTTCCCGTCGCGACGGGTCCGTCGGGGGCCGCAGCGCCCGGGGCCGACCCCGCGTTCGGGCCGGGGCTGGACGACGC
>DATIBI010000143.1:0-2450 GCA_035457605.1 Nocardioidaceae bacterium | reverse complement strand
CTCGTCAACTACCGGCTGGCCCCGGACAGCGTGGAGGAGCTGCTCGGCAAGGCCGGGATCGACGTACACACGCGGGTGCTCCGCGAGCCGCAGTACGCCTTCGAGCGGACGCCTCAGGCCTACCACATGGCGCGCAAGCGGGCCTGAACGCGGCCGGCGACGGGGGCGATCGGCACCGCGCGTTCTCACTGCGTCGGGACCGCTGACCCGATGACGAGGTCGAGCTCGGCGTCCAGCCCCTCGGTCAGGGTGTCGAGGTCCGGGAAGTGGTCCGGGTCGACGATCGCGGCCAGGGTCAGCGTGCCTGCATAGGACAGCACCTCGAAGTAGACGGTCGCGTTCCCGCCCTCGGCGACGCCGACCGGGACGGCCGAGCTGATCGGGGCCCCTCCGAACGTGAGCCGGTCGGCGGGACCACGGACGTGGCTCACCAGTGTGTGGAACCGATGCTGGTGGTTCATGTACCAGTGGTAGCCGCCGAGACGGGCCAGCGGCCGGAACAGCCAGCCGAGCACGGCGATCGGCGGCGGCCCGGTCGCGGCCGCCTTGTGGGCGCGTACGCCGGCCGCGACCTGCTCCAGGCGCGGACCGACCTCGCCCGTGGCCGGGACGGGGACGAGCAGCGGACTGACCATGTTGCCCACCGCGGAGCCACTGCCCTCACGGCGACCCGACACCGGCACGGTGAGCACGAAGGTGTCGACGTGCTCGCCTCTCGCCAGCAGCACGCGGTGCAGCGCCCCGGCCACCGCGACCAGGATCGCGTCGTTCGTGGTCGCGCCGTGCCGATGTGCTGCCGCCCTCAGTGTTGCGAGATCGGCACGGACGACGCCCATCCTGCGGCGCGGCCCGGTCTGCTGCATCAACGAGCAGGGTTCGGCCCGCGGCGGGTGAAGGCCTCCCCCGGCCGCCATCGAGGCGCGGACCAGTCGCCAGGCCTTGGCGGTGCGACGCAGCGCCCCGAGCCTGCCGAGCCAGGCATCGGCTGCCAGCCTGCCGGCGGTCGGCCGAGGTCGTGGGAAGGCCGAGTCCCCCGCCGCGACTCCCGGGTCGACCAGGTTGGCCAGGACGGCGAGCCCGCCCACGCCGTCCGCGAGGACGTGATGCAGCACGACCACCAGCGCGGCGCGGCCGTCGGCGAGACCCGTGAGGAACACCGCCGACCACAGGGGCGCGGACCGTGGCAGCGGAGTCGTGGTGACCGACAGTGCGATGTCCAGAAGGGCTGCCTCGTCGCCCGGCGCCGGGCAGGTCAAGGCACGGACGTGGTCGCGCACGTCGAAGTCCTCGTCGTCCACCCAGATCGGCAGGCCGCAGCCGAACGGCACCCGGACCAGCCGCTGACGTAGCCGCGGGACGGCCGGGAGCCGCGCAGCCACCAGGTCCACGGCACGCGTGAGGTCGAAGCCGTCGGCCTGGTCGATCAGCAGAACCACACCGAACTGCTCCGGCACCTGCCCGACGTCCATGGCGAGGAACGCGAGGTCGGTGGGGCTCGCACGCTCGATGACCGGCTCGCCCGACTCGGACACAGCCCGTCGCGGCGACGGGCCGCGGGTCATCAGCCTCATGCCACCAGCAAAGGACGCCTGTCGCGGGCGGGCCAGAGCCCAAGGTCCCCGCCTCCCTGCCGCCCCGCGCTGCGTGCCACGTGGCCGACGCGCGAGCGATGCCCGTCTGCATTCGACGATGCTCTGGCAGACTCTCCCCATGCGCGTTTCCGCCAAGTCCGACTACGCCCTGCGCGCGCTCATCGAGATCGCCGGGCACTCAGGCGGAGAGCCCGTCCGGGCTGAGGAGATCGGGCGGGCCCAGGACATCCCTCGTGGCTTCCTTCTCGCGATCCTCGCCGACCTGCGGCGATCCGGCATCGTGGCCTCGCAGCGAGGACAGTCCGGAGGCTGGCGGATGGCTAAGTCCGCGGCCGACGTGTCCGTCGCGGACGTCATCCGGGCCGTCGACGGACCGCTGGTGAGCGTGTACGACGTGCGGCCCGAAGCGGTGAAGTACACCGGGTCGGCCGAGATCCTCCAGCTGGTGTGGATCGCGGCCCGGAGCAGCCTCCGGGAGGTCTTCGAGTCGGTGACGATCGAGAACCTCGTCGGGCGGGACCTGCCCGAGCAGGTTGTGGCTCGCACCCATGACGAGGACGCCTGGCTGCCGCACTGAGCCGCGCCCACACACCCGGGCAAGAGACGTCGGCCCTGCAGACGAGCAGGGCCGGCGTCTTCGTTCTGGGGGTCTCGGTTCTCAGGCGTCTCGGCCCCTAGGCGGGGACGACGACGCCCGCGCGCGACACCGGGTCAGCCGCTGAGCTGTGTCCTTGCAGCAGGTGATCCGCGAGCCGCGCCGCCTGGGCCCGGAGGTCGGGGATCGCCGCGACCTCCCACTCGATCCCGCGGCGCGCCGCCCCGGTCGCGTACACGTGCGGGGAGGGCCGACCGGCGTGG
>DATIBI010000142.1:0-12470 GCA_035457605.1 Nocardioidaceae bacterium | reverse complement strand
GCCCTCGGCGCCGGCTGCAGCCAGCAGCGAGGCGTGCGTGGGCGCCTCGGGCACGTGTGCGGGCCGCAGGGCGTCCAGCTCCTTGCGCAGCACCGGCACGACCTCCTCGCCGAGGAGGTCGAGCTGCTCGAGCACGGTCTTCAGCGGCAGGCCGGCGTGGTCGACCAGGAACAGCTGCCGCTGGTAGTCGCCGACGTACTCGCGGAAGCCGAGGGTCCGCTCGATGACCTCCTGCGGGCTGCCCACGGTCAGGGGCGTCTGCGAGGTGAACTCCTCCAGCGACGGCCCGTGCCCGTAGACCGGGGCGTTGTCGAAGTACGGCCGGAACTCGGCAACGGCGTCCTGGCTGTTGCGCCGCATGAACACCTGACCGCCGAGCCCGACGATCGCCTGGTCCGCCGTACCGTGCCCGTAGTGCTCGAAGCGCTGCCGGTACAGCCGCACCATCCGCTCGGTGTGCGAGGCCGGCCAGAAGATGTGGTTGGCGAAGAAGCCGTCGCCGTAGTAGGCGGCCTGCTCGGCGATCTCGGGGCTGCGGATCGACCCGTGCCACACGAACGGCGGGATCCCGTCGAGCGGGCGGGGCGTGGAGGTGAACCCCTGCAGCGGGGTGCGGAACTTGCCCTCCCAGTCCACGACGTCCTCGCGCCAGAGTCGGTGCAGCAGGTGGTAGTTCTCGATCGCGAGCGGGATGCCCTCGCGGATGTCCTTGCCGAACCAGGGGTAGACCGGCCCGGTGTTGCCGCGCCCCATCATCAGGTCCATCCGGCCGTCGGAGAGGTGCTGCAGGGTCGCGTAGTCCTCGGCGATCCGGACCGGGTCGGTGGTCGTGATCAGCGTGGTCGACGTCGACAGGATGATCCGCGAGGTCTGCGCCGCGATGTAGGCCAGCGTCGTGGTGGGAGCCGAGGGGATGAACGGCGGGTTGTGGTGCTGGCCGGTCGCGAACACGTCGAGGCCGACGTCCTCGGCCTTCTTGGCGATCTCGACGGTCGCCTTGATCCGCTCGTGCTCGGTGGGGGTGCGCCCGGTCGTGGGGTCGGTCGTGACGTCGCCGACGGTGAAGATCCCGAACTGCATGTCGCTCCTCGCTGGGACCCGGTGTCCCGAGAACCCGGAATTTAGTTCCACATTCAACTACTCGTTCGGGTCCAACGGTGGGGCGACCCCGTCTATTCCGCGGGCTCTCCTCCGGCGGGCTCGTCACCGGGCTCGTCTTCGGGCTCGTCGTCGGGTTCGCCGGCGTTCGTCCCGCCCTCGGGGGCCGGCGCGACCATCTCGGTGAGCGGAGTGGGTACGTCGACCACCTGCCGGTTGATCTCGGCGGAGCTCAGCCCGAGCCCGCCGATCCGGATGTCGTCGTAGGCCAGCAGGTCGCTGGAGGCCCGCTCGACGTAGAGCACGGACGCCTCGATGTCCGACGGCTCCTTCGGCTCGAGCGCGCGCAGCCCGGAGCCGCCCGTCGAGCCCTGCTGCATCATCCAGGTGCCCTGCTCACCCTGCCGCACCTTCCGGTAGTGCAGGTGGCCGGAGAGCACCATGGACGCCAGCCCGTCGAACGGCTCGGTGGCGGTGGAGTCGTGGAAGACCGCGACGTCGACCCCGCCCTCGGCCCGGGCGGTCTCGGCCATCCGCTCGGCGGCGCGCTCGACCGCCTCGGGTCCGGGCTGGATCAGCGACTTGTCCGGGGTGAACGTGGGGTCGCCGACGCCGAGGAACCGCAGCCCCTTCACGACCCGAACCTTCCCGTCCAGGACCACGACGTTGTCGATCTTGGCCATCCCCCGCTGAGTCTCGAGCGAGTCGTGGTTGCCGCGCACCCACACGTAGGGCACCGGGAGCCGGCGGATCTCCTGCAGGTACCGGTTCTCCGGGCGGGAGCCGTGGTCGGTGATGTCACCGGAGTCGACCACCACGTCGATGTCGTACTGCCGCACCAGGGTGCCGACCACGTCCCACGCCTGCGGCGCCAGGTGCAGGTCCGACACGTGCAGCACCCGCACCACGTCCTCGCGCGGCGGCAGGATCGGCAGGTCCGAGGCCACCGCGTAGAGGCCGGTCACGTTGTGCACGATCTTGGCCATCTGGTCGCCGTAGACCGAGAAGTCGTTGACGATCTGGTCCGCCTGGCCCACCACCGACGGGGCGCTGCTCAGCAGACCGGTGTACCGCGGCTCGCTCAGGGCGCCGGGGTTCCAGGTGGCGACGGCGACCGCGCCGCACGTGGCCAGGGCGACCGCGGCCGTGGCGCCGCCCGCGAGAGCACCCCGCACGCGACGCGTGCCCAGCGCGGCCAGCAGACCGGCCCCGAGGACCGCGGCGAGCCCGCCGCGCAGCAGCGCCATCTGCAGCTCCCAGCGCAGGTCGTCCTCGGCCTGCCGGTCCATCCCGCGCAGCAGCTCGGGGTCCCGGACGATCTGGCGTGCCTCCTCGATGTCGACGCCCTCGAGCTGGGCCCGGATACCGAGCGGGCCGCTGTGGGTGTCGAGCACGAGCTCGCCCAGCGGAGGGACGCGGACCGTGGTGTCCCCGCCCCACGACGGGAGCACCCGCATCGACGTCGCCAGCGGGCCCACCTCGTGGTGGACGGTGCCGCCGAGCGTGAGCCCGAGCCAACCCCCGAGGAGGCCGAGGACGACGACGGGAACGCCGTGCAGCAGGCGACGCGGAAGGCGTGCGGAAGCGGAGCGGAGGAGGGAGGTCATGGGTGCCACAGACGGTCGACCGACAAGGGGACGCCACCGTTGTACCCGGAGCGGACAAACCTGTCAGCCGAACCCACGAGGTCTCACCGTTCGGTATCGCGGTGGTCACCGAGTGGGGGGACGGACGGGGAGACCGATGTCACGCCTGTGCAACTCGGTGTTTCCGATCCGGTCTCCTGGGTAGGGCGACTACTGGTCTATTCCAGAGGAGAGAACTCCATGGCGCAGTCGCCAGCACCCGATGCCAGACCTGACAAGGCGAAACCGAAGACCCTCCGTCGCGCGATCGGCGCCTCGGCGATGGGCAACGCGACCGAGTGGTTCGACTACGGCGTGTACGCCTACGCCGCGGTCTACATCCAGCAGGTCTTCTTCCCGTCCGAGAACGAGTCCACCGCCGCGCTGAACACGCTGCTCGTGTTCGCGGTGTCCTTCCTGCTCCGCCCGATCGGCGGCCTGGTCCTCGGCCCGCTCGGTGACCGGCTCGGCCGGCAGCGGGTCCTCGCGGCCACCATCATCATGATGGCCGCCGCCACCTTCGGCGTCGGCCTGCTGCCCGGGTACGACACGATCGGGATCTGGGCGCCGATCCTGCTGGTGGTCCTGCGCATGGTCCAGGGGTTCTCCACCGGTGGTGAGTACGGCGGAGCGGCGACGTTCATGGCCGAGTACTCCCCGGACCGCAGGCGCGGGTTCCTCGGCAGCTTCCTGGAGTTCGGCACCCTGGCCGGCTTCACCCTCGGCGCGCTCGTCGTGCTCGGCACCGAGCTCGCCGTCGGCAAGGAGGCGATGGGCGAGTGGGGCTGGCGGATCCCCTTCCTGATCGCCGGACCGCTCGGCCTGGTCGGGCTGTACCTGCGCAGCAAGCTCGAGGACACCCCCGTGTTCCAGGAGCTCGAGGCCGAGGAGGAGGCCGAGGCCAGTGCGACCACCGCGCTCAAGGACCTCGTCCGCGACTACCGGCGGCCCCTGCTCGCGCTCGGCGGCCTGGTGATCGCGCTCAACGTCACCAACTACACGCTGCTGGCGTACATGCCGACCTACCTCGAGCAGAAGATCGACATGTCCTCCACGGCCTCGCTGACGCTGATCATCATCGGCCAGATCGCGATGATGGCGCTGATCCCGTTCGCGGGCCGCCTCTCGGACCGCCTCGGGCGCAAGCCGATGTGGTGGGTCTCGCTGGGCGGGCTGTTCGTGATGGCGATCCCGATGTACCTGCTGATGGCCCAGGGCTTCGTCTTCGCCCTGGTCGGGTTCGCCGTCCTCGGCGCGCTCTACGTGCTGCAGCTGAGCACGATCTCGGCGACCTTCCCGGCGATGTTCCCCACCCAGGTGCGCTTCGCCGGCTTCGCGATCGCCTACAACATCTCCACCGCGCTGTTCGGCGGCACCGCCCCGGCCGCGAACGAGAAGCTGATCGCGCTCACCGGCAGCGACCTGGTGCCGGCGTTCTACATGATGGCCGCCTGCGCCATCGGCGCGGTCGCGCTGCTGTTCGTGCCCGAGACCGCGCGCGCCTCGATCCGCGGTACCGGCATCCCCGGCGTGGACACCGAGGTGAAGCCGCTGGAGCCGGCCCGGGCGTGAGCCGGGCGGCTACTGTCGCGCTGTGATCCTCAGCGCCGTCGTCTGCCCGCACCCGCCGCTGCTGTTCCGCGAGCTCACCGGAGCCGAGGACGTGGCGGCGGGCCTGCGGGCGGCGTGCTGTGAGGAGCTCGCCGCCGCGACCTCGGACGACCCGGACGTGGTGGTCGTGGTCGGCGGCGCGGACGCGACCGGGTCCTGGGACACCGCGCTGCCGCCGGACGTGGCCAGGTTCGGTACGACGGGCGGGGCCTTTCCCCCGGCCGGCCGGCGCGGACTGCCCCTGTCCCTGGGGGTGGCCGGCCGGCTGCTCCGCGAGACCGGTTGGACCGGTCCGGTCGAGATGCACGCGATCGCCTGGGACGCCCCGGGCGTGGACGTGGACGCGCTGGCGCAGGACCTGGCCTCCCGGCAGGAGAGGGTGCTGCTGCTGGTGGTCGCCGACGGAAGCGCCCGGCGGGGTGAGAAGGCGCCGGGTCACCTCGACGAGCGGGCGGCCGGGTTCGACGACACCTGGGTGGGCGCGCTCGCGGCCGGGGACCCTGCCGTGCTCCGCGGCCTCGATGCCGCTCTCGCCGCCGAGCTGCTCGCCGCCGGCCGGGCCGCGCTGGCGGTGCTGGGGTCCGCCGTACTCACCGACGGGCGCAGCCCGCAGCCGCACCTGTCGCTGGCCGACGACCCGTTCGGGGTGATGTACGCCGTGGCCCGGTGGCGGTTCGGCTGAGCCACGCCGGGCCGGGGGTCACCTGCGAGCGACCAGCAGGGCCTGGGCCGAGCGGGCGACGGGGCCCTCCTCGTCGTACACCGTGGAGGTGGCGACCCCGACGGCACCGCTGCCGAGCGTGGTCTCGGCGTCCAGGCACACCCAGGCGCCGACCGGCGGGCGCAGTACGTGCACGGTCAGCTCCGTGTTGAGGAAGCCCCAGGTACCCGGGTCGAGCTCGGCGGAGACCCCCGACGCGGAGTCGACGCAGACCATCAGTCGCTGTGTCGGTGACATCTGCTCGCCCTCGACGAGGTCGACCTTGGGGCGCATCCACACGACCCCGGGGCCGGGCTCCATCACCGCGCCCTTGACCCACCGCCAGTCGACGGCGTCGAGGTAGCCGCCGGACCACGACGACGGCCGCTCGTGCGGATCGCCGTCGCGCGGCGCGTGGGGGAGCGGGTGCCGCTCCGGCCGGGGTCCGTCCACACCGCCGGGGAACCGCCAGGCGGTGGCCCGGGCGACCGGCCGGTCACGCTCCTCGTCGTGCAGCGTGGCCTCGCACAGGTCCACCGACCGGCCCGGCCGGAGCACCTGCGCCCGCACCGAGACCGGGCCCACCGGCACCGGTCCGAGCAGCTCCACGGTGATCCGGCCGACGACCCGGTCTGCCCCGTCGAGGCGCTCGACCGCACGGGTCAGCAGCGCCGCCGGAGGCCCGCCGTGCTGGCTGTCCGGGCCCCACGGTCCGGCGGTCGTGGGCAGCGAGCGGAACCCCTCGCGGCCGTCAGCGGAGGTGCCCCGGCTCGCGTAGAACGCGGTGTGCGCGACGTCGCTCGGACTCGATTTCATATTCCGCCTCAGGCCTGTGTATTGTTTCCAACCGCTTGCCCCTTTAGCTCAGTCGGCAGAGCGTCTCCATGGTAAGGAGAAGGTCTACGGTTCGATTCCGTAAAGGGGCTCTGGGTAAGGGAAACCCGGCCGGGAAACCGGTCGGGGTCCCCGTCCCGGTGGCGGGGTAGCTCAGGTGGTTAGAGCACACGGCTCATAATCGTGGTGTCGCGGGTTCGAGTCCCGCCCCCGCTACTGATCACCACCAAAGTCTCCAGCGGCATTTGTGCTGCCGGGCAGACTTGAAGGAAGAACCGGCAGTACCTAGACGACAAGAAGAGGCACACCGTGGCCAGCAAGAGCTCCGACGTTCGCCCCAAGATCACCTTGGCTTGCGTTGAATGCAAGGAACGCAACTACATCACCAAGAAGAACCGGCGCAACGACCCGGACCGTCTCGAGATGAAGAAGTTCTGCCCGCGCTGCCGGACGCACACCGCGCACCGCGAGACCCGCTGACGCCTCAGGTCGCACGAACCTCACGCCGAGGGCGGTACCCGAACCGGGTACCGCCCTCGTTGCTGTGCCCGCTCGGGCTCCGCGACGGCTCACACGGGTTGTGACGCGGGCTCGTCCAGGCCCGCGGATCCGGGGGTACGCCGGTCCTCCGCCCGTCCCGCCGACCGCTCGGCCGCACGCCTCGCCGGGACCAGCAGCAGCGCCGCACCGAGCACAGCCCACCCGGTGAGCACGAGCAGCGGCACCGGGGCGCCGGCGCCGTCGAAGAACGCGACGGACCGCAGCGCGGTTCCGGTCGCGCCGGGCGGCAGCAGCTGTCCCACCGTGCTCCAGCCCGCCGGCAGCAGCTCGGGGGCCGCGGTGACCCCGGAGAGCGGGTTGCCGAGGAGCAGCACCGTGGCCGCGCCGAGCACCAGGCCGGCCCGGCCGAGCACCTGGTCCAGGCCGAGGAGGGCGAGGGCGATGGCGCTCACGCCCAGCGCGACCACGCCGGCGTTCGCGAGGTAGTCGCCGGAGAGCGCGCCGAACCAGTACTGCAGCACCGCGGTCAGGGCCAGGCCCGCGCCCGCGGCGACCCCGACCGCGCCGACCAGCCGCTCCCGGCGGCCCGACAGGTTCAGGCCGAGCAGTGCCGCGGTGGCCATCCCGCCGAGCACCAGCGGGAGCGACCCGGCCGCGAGCACGGCCCCGCGCGGGTCGTCCGCAGGCAGTGGCACCACGTCGGTGGTGGACGGGGTCGCCGCCCCTGCGCCCCCCGCCGTCTCACTGGCCATCTCACTGGCCAGCGTGCCCAGCTGCTGTGCGACCACGGGCGAGGCCGCGGACGCGACCAGCGTCTCGGTGCCTCTCGGGCCCGGGACCAGCGCGCCGTAGACCTCGCGGTCCTCGATGGCCCTCACCGCCGCCTCGCGGGAGGGGAGGGGGGTGACGTCGAGCGCGCCATCGGACCTCTCCTCCAGCGCGGCCGCGGCCGGCGCCGGGCCGACCAGCCCGACCGGCAGGTCCCGGGGCGCGAGCTGCGAGGCCGGCCAGGCGAAGGCGACGAGGACCACGGTGAGCAGGGTGGTCAGCCCGAGGACGGGGCCGAGCGCGGAGCCGAGGGCGCCGGGCCGGTGGTGGGAAGCGTTCATGGCAACCTCCAAAACCGAATGTTCGTTCTCTTTAAACGATGCTCCTGTCACGTCTTCGTTGTCAAGAACGAATATTCGTTTTAGAGTCGGCTGCATGCCCCGCGTCACCGACGAGCACCGCGCCGCCCGCCGCCAGCAGATCGTGCTCGCCGCCGCCCGGTGCGTCGCCCGCGAGGGCTTCCACAAGACGACGATGGCCGACGTGATCGCGGAGGCCGGGCTGTCCGCGGGAGCGGTCTACGGGTACTTCCGGAGCAAGACCGAGATCATCCGCGCGATCGCCGACCTAGCCGTCGGGGAGGCCGCGCACGTCATCGGCGAGCTCGCCGTCCGCGAGGAGACGGTCACCCCGTCCGACGTACTCACCTGCTTCGTCGAGCGGATCGACGCCCTGGTCGCCGAGACCGGGATCGACCTGCCGCGGGTGGGCGTGCAGACCTGGGCGGAGGCGGTCCGCGACCCCGAGGTGCACGCCCTGGCCAAGGAGAAGATGGGCGCGCTGCGTTCGTCGGTCGAGGAGGTGCTGCGCCGATGCCAGGCCGACGGGACGTTCGCGGTCGACGCCGACCCGCACCGGGCCGCCCAGGCGCTGTTCGGCATGCTGCCGGGGTTCGTGCTGCAGCGGCTGGTGCTGGAGGACGTGACCGCCGAGTCCTACGCGCAGGGCTTCGCGGACCTGACCCGATGAGGGGCTGCTAGCGTCTCGCGCATGGCTGTGCATCCCTCCCTCTCCGGCCGGACGTTCCCGCCGACCGAGCCCTACGAGGTGTCCCGCGAGAAGATCCTCGAGTTCGCCCGCGCCACCGGCTCGGAGTACACCGGGGACGCCGCCCCGGCCACCTTCCCGATCGTCGTCGCCTTCGCCGCGATGACCGCGCTCATGGAGGACCCGGAGGTCGGCATCTCCCTGCACCGCGTGGTGCACGGCGACCAGCGCTTCACCTACACCCGCCCGGTCGTGGCCGGCGACCGGCTCACCGCCGAGCTGACCGTCGACTCGCTGCGCCAGATCGGCGGCGCGGACATCATCGGCACCCGCAGCGAGATCACCGACGCCGCAGGGGAGCACGTGTGCACCGCCCACGCCACGCTGGTGCACCGAGGGGAGGACGCATGAACGTCGGAGACACGCTGCCCGCGCAGTCCTACCAGGTCACCCGCGCAGACCTCGTCCGGTACGCCGGGGCCAGCGGCGACTTCAACCCGATCCACTGGTCGGATCGGGTCGCCACCTCGGTCGGCTTGCCGGGCGTGATCGCCCACGGCATGTTCACGATGGCCCTCGCCGCGCGGGCCCTCGACACCTGGGCCGGTGGCCCGGGCCGGGTCCGCGAGCTCGGCTGCAAGTTCACCAAGCCCGTGGTGGTGCCCGACGACGACACCGGCGTGACCGTCGTGGTCGCCGGCACCGTCAAAGACGTCACCGACGACGGCATCTCCGTCGCCCTCGAGGTGACCTGCGGCGACGAGAAGGTGCTCGGGCTGCCCAAGGCGGTGCTCGCGCGTGCCTGAGCGGCTCGCCGACCACACCACCCTGCGGCTGGGCGGTCCCGCCGGTCGCTTCGTCGCCGCGACGACCGAGGAGCAGCTCGTCGACGCCGTGCGCGCCGCCGACGCCGCCGGCGAGCCCGTGCTGCTGCTCGCCGGCGGCAGCAACCTCGTGGTCGCCGACGACGGGTTCCCCGGCACCGTGGTGCACATCCGGACCCGCGGCGTCCACGCCGAGCAGGACACCTGCGGCGGGGCGATGGTCACCGTGGCGGCGGGGGAGAGCTGGGACGAGCTGGTGGCCCACGCCGTGGAGCGCGGGTGGGTCGGCATCGAGGCGCTGTCGGGGATCCCCGGCTCCGTCGGCGCCACCCCGATCCAGAACGTCGGCGCCTACGGCCAGGAGGTTGCCGAGACGATCGCCTCGGTCCGGTGCTGGGACCGTCTCGACGGGTCGGTGCGGACGATCGCGGCTGCGGACTGCGGCTTCGGCTACCGCACCAGCCGGTTCAAGCAGGACCCGAGCCGCTACCTCGTCCTCGCCGTGACCTTCCAGTTCCGCCTCGGCGAGCTGGGCGCGCCTGTGCGCTACGCCGAGCTCGCACGCACCCTCGGCGTGGAGCCGGGGCAGCGGGCTCCGATGGCGAGCGTGCGCGAGGCCGTGCTCGGCCTGCGCCGGGGCAAGGGCATGGTGCTCGACGCAGCCGACCACGACACGTGGAGTGCCGGGTCGTTCTTCACCAACCCCTTCCTCACGCCCGAGCAGGCGGACGCGCTGCCGCAGGACGCGCCCCGCTGGGTGCAGCCCGACGGCAGCGTCAAGACCAGCGCGGCCTGGCTGATCGAGCGCAGCGGGTTCACCAAGGGCTACGGCAACGACCGCGTGAGCCTGTCCACCAAGCACACGCTGGCGCTGACCAACCGCGGCACCGCGCGCACCGCCGACCTCGTCGAGCTGGCCGAGGAGGTCCAGCGGGGCGTGCACGGCAAGTTCGGGGTCCGGCTGGTCAACGAGCCGGTGCTCGTCGGGTGCGAGCTCGCCCGGACCTGACCTGCATCACGAGCGCGCCGTGTCCAAGTAGCGGGCGGACCTGCGACGCCGGCACCCTCAGGGGTACGTCGGACCTCAGTAGGTCGACAGCGAGGCCATGCCCATGATGCCGAAGACCACGACCAGCATCAGGATGCTCAACCCCAGCAGGACCGTCCCGATGATGCCGAGGATGTAGCCCGCGTTCGCGGCGCCGCGTCCACCGAGCCGGCCGTGCGAGCCGTCGATCTCGGCCAGGGTCTGGCGGCCCATCACCCAGGCGAACGGTGCGATCACCCCGCACACCACGATGCCGAGGATGCCGAGCACCAGCACGGTGGTGGCCTTCGGGTGGTCCGGGGCGTACGGACCCGGGGGCGGGTAGCCCGGCGCCTGGCCGTAGCCGGCGCCTCCCGGGGGCTCACCCGGAGGCTGGCCCTTCTGCTCCCACGAACCGGGCTGTTCCTGCCCGTACCGCTCCTGCCCGTACCCCTCCTGGCCGTACCGGTCGTCGGACGGGTCCTGGGGCGGCTGGTCCCCCGATTGGCTGGTCATGGCCCTAGTCTGCCAACCAGTCCTTGATCTCGGTCAGGAACTCGTCCTTCAGGTGGTCCGGAGCCCGGGAGGCGCGCACGGACATGGCCGCGAGCTCGGCGAGCTGGAGGTCGCTCAGGTCGTGCGCCGCGCGCATGGTGGCGTACTGGCCGGCCAGCCGCGAGCCGAACAGCAGCGGGTCGTCCGCCCCGAGCGCCACGGTCGCGCCCGCCTCGAGCAGGGTGGGCAGGGGGACCGAGGTCAGATCGCTGTAGACCCCGAGCGCGACGTTGGAGACCGGGCACACCTCGAGCGCGACCTCGTCGGCGACCACCCGGTCGAGCAGCGCCCGGTCCTCGACCACCCGCACCCCGTGCCCGAGCCGGTCGGCGTGCAGCGCGTCGAGGCAGGTGCGCACGCTGTGCGCGCCGAGCAGCTCGCCGCCGTGCGGGGTGAGCATGAGCCCGGCCCGCTCGGCGATCTTGAACGCCGGGGCGAACTCGGTCGTGGTGCCGCGACGCTCGTCGTTGGACAGGCCGAAGCCGACCACGCCCCGCCCGGCGTACTGCGCTGCCAGCCGGGCAAGCGTGCGCGCGTCCATCGGGTGCCGGGTCCGGTTCGCCGCGATCACGGCGGCCATCCCGAGCCCGGTCGCGGCCGACGCCTCCCGGACCGCGTCGAGCACGAGGTCGGTGAAGGCCGTGATCCCGCCGAACCGGGCGGCGTACCCGCTCGGGTCGACCTGGATCTCCAGCCACCGGGAGCCGTCCGCGACGTCGTCCTCGGCCGCCTCGCGGACCAGCCGGCGTACGTCGGCCTCCGTGCGCAGCACGGACCGGGCCACGTCGTAGAGCCGCTGGAAACGGAACCAGCCCTTCTCGTCCGCGGCGGACAGCGTCGGCGGCCAGTCCTCGACCAGCGCGTCCGGCAGCACGATGCCGTCCCGCTCGGCGAGCTCGAGCAGCGTGGTGTGCCGCATCGACCCGGTGAAGTGCAGGTGCAGGTGTGCCTTCGGAAGGGCCCGCAGGGACCGGTCCCGGTCGGAGGTGCGCAAGGTCAGGCGAACAGCTTCTGGAGCCGGGTGATGCCCTCGACGAGGTCGTCGTCACCGAGCGCGTAGGAGAAGCGCAGGTAGCCGGGCGACCCGAACGCCTCACCGGGCACCGCGGCCACCTCCGCCTTGTCCAGGATCAGCTCGGCGAGCTCGGCGGAGGTCTGCGGGGTCACCCCGTCGATGGTGCGCCCGAGCAGACCCTTGACCGAGGGGTAGGCGTAGAACGCGCCCTTCGGCTCCGGGCACACGACCCCGTCGATCTCGTTGAGCATTGCCACGATCGTCCGTCGCCGGCGGTCGAAGGCGACCTTCATCTCCTCGACCGCGGCGAGGTCGCCGGAGACGGCCGCGATCGCCGCCCGCTGGGCCACGTTCGACACGTTCGACGTCGCGTGGGACTGCAGGTTCGTCGCCGCCTTGACGACGTCCTTCGGGCCGATCACCCAGCCGACCCGCCAGCCGGTCATCGCGTAGGTCTTCGCCACGCCGTTGACGATCACGCACCGGTCGGCGAGCTCGGGCACCACGACCGGCAGCGAGGCGGTCTCCAGCCCGTCGTACACCAGGTGCTCGTAGATCTCGTCGGTGAGCACCCACAGCCCGTGCTCGAGCGCCCAGCGCCCGATGGCCTCGACCTCGTCGCGGCTGTAGACGGCGCCGGTCGGGTTGGAGGGGGAGTTGAACAGCAGCACCTTCGTGCGGTCGGTGCGCGCGGCCTCGAGCTGCGCGACGCTGACCTTGTAGTCCTGCGTCTCGTCGGCGAGCACCTCGACCGGCACCCCGCCGGCCAGCCGGATCGACTCGGGGTAGGTGGTCCAGTACGGCGCCGGGACGATCACCTCGTCGCCCGGGTCCAGCATGGTCGCGAACGCCTCGTAGATCGCCT
>DATIBI010000141.1:0-14510 GCA_035457605.1 Nocardioidaceae bacterium | reverse complement strand
TGACCGCGGCAGCGCGGTGGAACGGCCAGCCGCCATAGGCGACGACCGGGGTGGCGAGAACCAACGCGGTCCAGGACACCCAGGCGGCCTCGGGCATGCCGGGGACCATCATCAGCACCAGCACGGCCGCGGTGAGCGGCGCGCTGACCAGCAGCCGGCGGCGCAGGTCACGACCGACGGCGACCTGCTCGTCCTCGGCGGGCTCGGCGGGCCGGGCCACGGTCGCGGTGTAGCCGGTCCGTTCGACGGTCCGGACCAGGGTGTCCTCGTCGGTCAGGGCGGGGTCGTAGTCGACCGACGCGGAAGCCGTGGCGAGGTTCACAGTGGCGGTCACGCCCTCGAGCCGGTTCAGCTTCTTCTCGACCCGGCCCACGCAGGAAGCGCAGGTCATCCCGCCGACGAGGAGCTCCACGTGCTCCTGCGTCGGGGTGTGTGTCCGGGCCGGGGTGCTCATGCGGTCGCGTAGCCCGCCTCGTCGATGGCGGCGCGGACCGCGTCGTCGCTGATCTGGTCGCCGTGCACGACGACGGCGCCGGTCTCCACGGTGACGTCCACCGACGCCACGCCGGGGACCGCGGAGACCTCCCGGGTCACCGCGTCAGCGCAGTGGCCGCAGGTCATGCCGGTCACGTTGTAGGTCGTCGAAGTCATCGTTTCTCCTTGTTCTGAGCCGGATTCCCGGTCTTGCGGCGCTCGCCGGGCCGGCCCTTGGTCGGGTGCGGTCAGGTGCGGAGCAGGCGGGCCACGGCCGCCGACGCCTCGGCCACCTTCTCATCCGCCTCGGTCCCGCCTCCGGCCACGGCGTCGCGGACGCAGTGGCTCAGATGGTCCTGGACCAGGCCGACGGCGACCCCCTGGAGGGCCTTGTTGACCGCGGAGACCTGGGTGAGGATGTCGATGCAGTAGACGTCCTCGTCCACCATCCGCTGAAGCCCGCGGATCTGGCCCTCGATGCGCCGGAGGCGGGTCAGGTAAGCCGCCTTGTGGTCGTGGTAGCCGTGCTCGCTCATGCCTCGACGGTATACCCATGGGGGGTATTCGGGGAAGTCTCGCTTGTGCGGATCTGTTCCTGACCGCCTAGCATGTCGGTGGTTCTTTTCCAGTTCACCAGGAGTTCGCCGTGCCCTTGCGCTTCCGGCCAGTAGACACGACGTTTTACGACCTCTTCACCCAGTCGGCCAAGCACCTCGTCGAAGGAGCTGCCCTGCTCGCCGAGATGCTCGGCGACGGCAACGACCGCGAGGCCATCGCCAAGCGGATGCGTGACGCCGAGCACCAGGCTGACGAGACCACCCACGAGATCATCCGGCGGGTGAACTCGACGTTCGTCACCCCGTTCGACCGCGAGGACATCTACTCGCTCGCGTCGGGCCTCGACGACGTCATGGACCACATGGAGGAGGCCGTCGACCTGGTCCTCCTCTACGAGGTGCACGAGCTGCCGAGCGAGCTGGCCAACCAGGTGGAGGTGCTCCAGCGCGCCGCCGACCTCACCGCCGAGTCCATGCCCCGCCTCGAGACGATGAAGCACCTCGAGGAGTACTGGATCGAGATCAACCGGCTCGAGAACACCGGTGACAAGAGCTACCGCCGGATCCTGGCGAAGCTCTTCGGCGGGCAGTACGAAGCCCTCGAGGTCCTCAAGCTCAAGGACATCGTCGACTCGCTCGAGGCGGCGATCGACGCCTTCGAGAAGGTCGCCAACACGGTCGAGCAGATCGCCGTCAAGGAGTCCTGAGCGTGGAGCTCGCGATCATCATCGCGGTAGTCGCCGTTGCCCTCATCTTCGACTACACCAACGGTTTCCATGACGCGGCCAACGCGATCGCGACCTCGGTCTCGACGCGCGCGCTGACCCCACGGGTCGCGCTGATCATGGCCGCGATCATGAACTTCGTCGGCGCGTTCCTCGGGCAGAAGGTCGCCAAGACCGTCAGCGAGGTCATCACGCCACCCACCGGCACGGCCGGCCTCGTGGTCGTCATGGCCGGTCTCCTCGGCGCCATCGCGTGGAACCTGCTCACCTGGTACTACGGCCTTCCCTCGTCGTCCTCGCACGCCCTGATCGGTGGCCTGGTCGGCGCCGCCATGGCCTACGGCCTGCTCCAAGGGGCGGCCCTCGACCCGGTCAAGTGGGGGACCATCCTCGACAAGATCGTGATCCCGATGGTGGCCTCGCCGCTGTTCGGGTTCGCGGCGGCGTTCGCGCTGATGATCGGGATCATGTGGCTGTTCCGGAGGGCGAACCCGAGCCGGGTCAGCCGCGGCTTCCGCCTCGCGCAGACCCTCTCGGCCGCGGCGATGGCGCTGGGACACGGTCTGCAGGACGCCCAGAAGACGATGGGCGTCATCTTCCTCGCGCTGCTCGCCGGCGGCTACGTCAGCGCCGGCGACGACCTCCCGATCTGGGTGATCGTGGCCGCGGCGACCGCGATCTCGCTGGGCACCTACTCCGGCGGCTGGCGGATCATGCGCACGCTGGGACGCCGGATCATCCACCTCGACCCCGCGCGCGGCTTCGCGTCGGAGTCGGTCGCGGCCGGCGTGCTCTACACCACCGCGTTCGCGTTCGAGGCGCCGATCTCCACCACGCACACGATCACCTCCGCGGTGATGGGTGCCGGTGCGAGCAAGCGGTTCTCCGCAGTCCGCTGGGGGGTGGCCCGCTCGATCGTGACCGCCTGGGTGCTCACCTTCCCGATGGCCGGCCTGGCCGCGGCGATCTGCTACTGGGTGGCGCACTTCTTCCTCGAGGTCCTGCCCTAGCCGGGGTCCGATCCCCGAGTACGCAAGCGCCCCCTCCTGCCCGGTCACGGCGAGAGGGGGCGTTCGCCGTACCAGCCCCACCGCGAGTGGTGAGAAACGGCGCCGCGAGTGGTGAGAAACGGCGCCGCGAGTGGTGAGAAACGGCGCCGCCGGACAGGGCTCAGAGCTCAGCCACGATCTCGGCGACGGCCTCCTTCGCAGTCCTGCCCACCCCGATCAGCGTCGCCGAGGCCGACCCGGTCCAGTCCCCGTAGCCGAGCAGGTGCAGCCGCGGCTCGCGGAGCGCGCGGGTGCCGTCGGTCGCGATGCGCCCCTCCCGGTCGCGCAGACCCAGGGGCGCCAGGTGCGACAGGGCGGCGCGGAACCCGGTGCACCAGAGCACGACGTCGGCCTCGACCTCGCGGTCGGGCCAGGCGACCCCGGACGGCGTGAGCCGGGTGAACATCGGCTCCGCCCGAAGCACGCCTCGGTCGCGGGCGTCCCGGACCGACGGGACCATCACGATGTCGCCGAGCCCGGCCACGCCCTCCCCGTCGGCCTTCCCGGAGTCGATCTGCCGGCGGCGTGCCGTGGCGATCATGAACAGCGCGTGGCCGTCGACGTCGTCGGGCAGGAACCTCGGCGGGCGCTGGGCCACCCAGACGGTGTCCGCGACCGTGCTCACCTCGGCCAGGATCTGGGCTGCTGAGTTGCCGCCTCCCACGACCACCACCCGCTTGCCGGCCACCTCGTCGGCGCAGCGGTACTGCGCGGCGTGCAGCTGCTTCCCTCGGAAGCTGCCGACGCCCGGGTAGCGCGGGACGAACGGGCGCGACCAGGTGCCCGTCGCGCTGATGACGTGCCGGGCCGACCAGTCACCCCGGTCGGTCTCGACCCGCAGCCGCTCCCGCGCCCGCCGCACGTCGCGGACCCGGGTCGGGCGCAGCACGGGCAGGTCGTAGCGGCGTTCGTAGTCGCGCAGGTAGGCGGCGACGTGCGACGCCGGTGGGTAGCCGTCGTCTCCGGTCCACGGCGGCATCATCCAGCCCGGCAGGGAGGAGTACTGCGTGGGCGAGAACGTGCGCAGCGACGGCCACATCAGCGGCCAGGCGCCACCCGGCTGCTCGGCGGCGTCGAGGATGACGTAGCCGGTTCCGGGCTCGAGACCGGCCCGGCGCAGGTAGAAGCCCGCCGCGAGGCCGGACTGGCCACCCCCGACGACCGCGACGTCGACCGGGTGCTGCTCGCGGGACAGGTCAGGCACCGACCGGCTGGACCTCGACGCCGAGCTCCTCGAGCAGCGCAGTGACGCGTTTGCGGATCTCGTCCCGGATCGGCCGCACGGCCTCGAGCCCCTGTCCGGCCGGGTCGTCGAGCTCCCAGTCCTCGTAGCGCTTGCCGGGGAAGATGGGGCAGGTGTCGCCGCAGCCCATGGTGATCACGACGTCGGAGACCTGGACCGCCTCGGTGGTCAGGATCTTGGGGCGCTCGGCGGTGATGTCGATGCCCTCCTCGGCCATCGCCTGGACCGCGGACGGGTTCACCTGGTCCGCGGGCGCCGAGCCGGCCGAGCGGACCTCGACGGCGCCCCCGGAGAGCGCGGTGGTGAAGGCCGCGGCCATCTGGGAGCGGCCGGCGTTGTGCACGCAGACGTAGAGGACGCTGGGCTTGTCAGGCATGGGTGCTCCTTGCGGGCTCGGACGGCTCGCCGGGGTCTGTCGGCGGGCGGGTGGCCGACCCGCGGTCAGCGGGCCGGGGGACGGAAGTCGGGAAGAAGCGACGCGCCCACAGGCTCACGTAGACCAGGCCGACCAGGACCGGAACCTCGATGAGCGGTCCCACGACGCCCGCGAGGGCCTCGCCGCTGGTGACCCCGAAGACCGCGATCGCCACCGCGATGGCGAGCTCGAAGTTGTTGCCGGCCGCGGTGAACGCGACCGTGGTCGAGCGCTCGTAGCCGAGGCCGACGGCCCGCGCGGCGAGCAGCGAGCCGCCCCACATGATGGCGAAGTACGCCAGCAGCGGCAGCGCGATCCGGGCCACGTCGAAGGGCTGCGAGGTGATCGCCTCACCCTGCAGCGCGAACAGCAGCACGATGGTGAACAGCAGTCCGTAGAGCGCGAACGGGCCGATGCGCGGCAGGAAGGTCGACTCGTACCACTCCCGGCCGCGCCGCGCCTCGCCGATCCTCCGGGTCAGGTAGCCGGCAGCGAGCGGGATCCCGAGGAACACCACGACGCTCGCGGCGATGGTCCACGGCGAGACCTCGAGGCCGGTCGTGGACAGGCCGAGCCAGCCGGGCAGCAGGTCGAGGTAGAACCAGCCGAGGACGCCGAACGCGAGGACCTGGAACACCGAGTTGAGGGCCACCAGCACGGCAGCCGCCTCACGGTCGCCGCAGGCCAGGTCGTTCCAGATGATCACCATGGCGATGCAGCGCGCGAGCCCGACGACGATCAGCCCGGTGCGGTAGGCGGGGAGGTCCGGCAGCATCAGCCACGCGAGCGCGAACATCAGGGCCGGACCCACCAGCCAGTTCAGCGCCAGCGACAGCACGAGCAGCCGACGGTCGGCGGTGACGGTGTCGAGCCGGTCGTAGCGCACCTTCGCCAGGACCGGGTACATCATCAGCAGGAGCCCGATCGCGATCGGCAGCGACACCGAGCTGATCGTGACCGCGTCGAGCGCCTCGGCCAGGCCGGGGATCCACCGTCCCGCGAGCAGGCCGACCACCATGGCCAGCCCGATCCAGACCGGCAGGAACCGGTCCAGCGTGGAGAGCCTGTCGATGACGTGTACGTCGGACGGGGTGCCGTCCTGCGCCGCGGTGGCGGATGACCTCTCGGACATGCATGCCTCGTTCTTGGCGGGGGAGGGGTTCCCCGGTAAAGTATCAGGACATGGTGACGTCAGTCCAGAATGATGCGATCAGGCTGCTCGCGGACCCGCTGCGGTTCCGGATCGTCGAGCTGCTCTCGCGCGAGCAGCTGTGCACCTGTCACATCGTCGAGGAGACCGGCGCTCGTCAGACCAACGTGTCGAACCACCTGCGAGCCCTGCGCGAGGCCGGGATCGTCGAGGCCGAGCCGGCGGGGCGGTACACCTACTACCGGCTGCGCCCCGAGGCCCTCGACGAGGCCGCGGGCCGGCTGGCCGGCCTCGCCGAGGCAGCCCGTGCCACCGATGACGTGAGACGCCCCTCCTGCCCGTGAGGCAGGAGGGGCGTCCGACGTACCACCGGAAGTGACGTCCCACGAGGACCGGGCCGGCCCTCGACGGAACCGGCGCGACGGCTCAGCCGAAGCGGCCGGAGATGTAGGCCTCGGTCCGGTCGTCGGAGGGGTTGGAGAAGATCGTGCTGGTCCGGTCGTACTCCACGAGCAGGCCGGTGCGGTTGCCGGTCGTCTCGTCGGGCTTCGCGGTGAAGAACGCGGTCCGGTCCGAGACGCGGGCGGCCTGCTGCATGTTGTGGGTGACCACGATCAGCGCGTACTTCTCGCGCATCTCCAGCATCAGGTCCTCGATGCGGGAGGTGGCGATCGGGTCCAGCGCCGAGCACGGCTCGTCCATGAGGATCACGTCCGGCTCAGTCGCGATCGTGCGCGCGATGCACAGCCGCTGCTGCTGACCGCCGGACAGGCCGTAGGCGGACTGCTTGAGCTTGTCCTTGACCTCGTCCCACAGGGCCGCGCCGCGCAGCGCCTTCTCGACCAGGTCGTCCATGCTGTCGACCTTCATGCCGGTGACCCGCGGGCCGTAGGCGATGTTGTCGTAGATCGACTTCGGGAACGGGTTCGGCTTCTGGAAGACCATCCCGATCCGGCGGCGAACCTCGATCGGGTCCACCTTCGGGCCGTAGATGTTCTGGTCGTGGTAGGTCACCTCACCGGTCACCCGGGCGTCGGCGACGAGGTCGTTCATCCGGTTCAGGCAGCGCAGCACCGTGGACTTGCCGCAGCCGGAGGGGCCGATCAGCGCGGTGATCTCGCGCTTGGCGAAGGACAGGTTCACGTCGTGGACGGCGTGGAAGTCGCCGTAGAACACGTTGAGGTTGTTGGTGCGCATGACCGGGTCCTCGGGGAGCTCGGGGAGCTCGACCACGGTGTCCTGCGAGGCGGTGAAGTGCACGGGACCTTCCAGGGAGTCTCGGGTGGATGCAGTGGCAGGCTTGATCGACATGGTGCTCCTCACCAACGGCGCTGGAAGTGGTTGCGGATGTAGATGGCGAGCCCGTTCAGGGCCAGGATCATCACCAGCAGAACGATGATCGCTGCGGCTGCTGCGGTGTGGAACTCCTCCTTGGACATCGCCGACATGGAGAAGATCTGGATCGGCAGCGCGGTGAACTGGCTCAGGATGCCGTTCGGGTCGAACCGGATGCCGGTGGCGACGCCGAGCAGCAGCAGGGGAGCGGCCTCCCCGATCGCGCGGGACAGCGCGAGGATCGTGCCGGTCGCGATGCCCGGGATCGCGGAGGGCAGCGACTGCCGCCAGGTGGTCTGCCACAGGGTGGCGCCCAGCGCCAGCGAGCCCTCCCGGATCTCGCGCGGGACAGCGCGGATCGACTCCCGGGTGGTGATGATGATGACCGGCAGGATCAGCAGGGTGAGCGCGAGCGCGCCACCGATGACCAGCGACGTCTGCCGGAACCCGGCGAGGGCCATCACGCCCACGGCCAGCAGGCCGTAGATCACCGACGGGACGGCCGCCAGGTTCTGCAGGTTCACCTCGACCAGGCGGTTGTACCACTTCTTCGGGTCGGCGAACTCCTCGAGGTAGAGGGCCGCGGCGATCCCGAGCGGGACGGACATCAGTGCCGTGGTGACCATCAGCCAGAGGCTGCCCAGGATGCCGGCGCGGACGCCGGTCTCGTCCTCACGCAGCTGGGACTGGTACTCGGTGAACAGGTTCAGGTCCAGTCGCGAGGCGCCCTCGATCGCGGTGTCCACGAGCAGCGCGAGCAGCACCAGGATCCCGAAGGCGAGCGAGAACCACAGGGCGACCAGGAAGATCATCGACAGCGGGGTGCGCTCGTGGCGCTTGCCGGTGTCGAGCCGCGGCGCGGTCTCCTCGGCGGGGCGGGTGGGTTCGAGGTCGGTGATCGTCATCAGTAGACCTGCCTGTATCGACGGACCAGGGCGATGCTCACGACGTTGACCAGCAGCGTGATGAAGAACAGCAGCAGGCCGACGGCGAACAGCGTGTTGTAGGACAGCGACCCGACCGGGTTCTCACCGCCGGCGGTCACCGCGATGAAACCCGTCATCGTCTGCATGCCCTCGCGCGGGTCGAGCGAGAGGTTCGGGGCCGAGCCGGCGGCGAGCGCGACGATCATCGTCTCGCCGATGGCGCGGGAGAGGCCGAGCACCACGGCGGCGGCGATGCCGGAGATGGCGGCCGGGAAGACCACGCGCAGGGTGGTCTGCATCCGGTTCGCGCCCATCGCGAAGGAGCCCTGGCGCAGCGCCTGCGGGACCGCGCTCATCGCGTCCTCGGAGAGCGAGGCGACGGTCGGGATGATCATGATGCCGAGCACGATCCCGGCGGCCAGTGCGTTGGTGTAGCCCACCTCGAGCCCGAGGACGTCCTTGAGCAGGGTGGGGGTCACGAAGCTGAGTGCGAAGAACCCGTAGACCACCGACGGGACACCCGCGAGCAGCTCGAGCACCGGCTTGAGGCGGCGACGGGTCTTCGGTCCGGCGTACTCCGAGAGGTACATCGCAGCGCCGAGCCCGAGCGGGACCGCGACGACGAGGCCGATCGCGGTCACCACCAGCGTGCCGCCGACGAGGGGCAGCACGCCGAACGACTGCGGGGCGAGGTTGGGCGACCAGTTGGTCCCGGTGAGGAAGTCCCAGACCCGGACCTTGCGGAAGAACTCGAGCGCGGGCAGCAGCAGGCTCACCACGATGCCGATCGTGGTGAGGATGGAGACGAATGCTGCTACCCGGAGGACGACCATGATGGCCGACTCACCGGGTCGTGGTTTGCGGCTCAGGTCCATCTGACCCGGAGCAGCCGCAAGGCCCGCCTCCTCGGACGGGCCCCGTTCTGTCGCTTTGCTCGTCATGCGCTGACTCTCTTGGTGTGGGGTTCGGGGGTGGGGCCGACGCGGGCCGACCCCACCCCGTGTTCCGGTGCTACTTGAGGCCGGCGAGGGTCTTCTCGGTCTCGCCGAGCTGCTCCTCGTTCAGCGGGATGTACTCCGCGGCCTCCGCGATGTCGGTCAGGTTGTCGATGTAGAAGTCGACGTACTCCTTGACGGCGGGCTTGTCGTTGTAGGACTTGTTCGCCACGTAGATGAACAGCGGGCGGGACAGCGGGGTGTACTCGCCGGCCTGCGCGGTCTCGACCGACGGGGCGACGCAGCCGTCGCCGGAGTCGATCTCGAGCGCCTTGAGCTTGTCGGCGTTCTCCTCGTAGTAGGTGTAACCGAAGTAGCCCATGGCGCCCTCGGTGTTCGCGACGCCCTCGACGATCACGTTGTCCTCCTCGGAGGCCTCGTAGTCCGAGCGCGAGGCACCCTCCTCACCGTTGATCTCGTCGGTGAAGTAGTCGAAGGTGCCGGAGTCGGTGCCGGGACCGAACAGCTTCAGCGGCGCGTCCGGGAAGCTGGGGTCGACCTGCTTCCAGTTGGTGATCTTGCCCTGGGCGGCGGGCTCCCAGATCTTCTTCAGCTGCTCGGTGGTGATGCAGTCGATCGGGGAGTCCTTGCCCACGACCACGGTGAGCGCGTCGGTGGCGACGTGGAGCTCGGTGTAGTCCACACCGTTCTCCTCGCAGACCGGGACCTCCTCGTCCTCCTTGATCGGGCGCGATGCGTCGGAGATGTCGGTCTTGCCGGCGCAGAAGGCCTCGAAGCCGCCGCCGGTGCCGGAGGTGCCGACCGTGACGTTCACGCCGGAGCCCTCCTCGGCCAGCAGCTCGGCCGCGGCGTCGCTGAGCGGGAAGACGGTCGAGGAGCCGTCGACGGCCACGGAGCCGGAGGCGCCCTCTGCGCTGTTGCCGCTCTGGCCACCGCAGGCGGCGAGGACAAGCGCGAGCGAAGCTGCCAGGGCGGTGGGTGCGAACGCCCGGCGCATGAAGTTGCGGTTCACTTACGGTTCCTCTCGGGAGGATCGAGATCTGACGTAGTTCCAGCTTTCGATCTCGACGCTAGGGAGGGCAGGTGAAGCGACCCGTGGCCGTAGGTGAACGGAAGGTGAACGCTCGCTGCCTATTCCGGTGACCAGATGCCGGATGTGAGACGGCTGTCACGTGAACAAGGGCGCCGGAGGCTTCCCAGGAGGCACGAGTCAGGCGTAGAAGGGGAAGTTTCTTTACCTTCCGGTACGACGGCCGCCCGGCACCTTCCGGTACGACGGCCGCCCGGCCGGCGTACCCGCGTCCTCAACGGGACGGGACGTCGTGCTCCTCGACCGCGACGACCCTACCTTTGCGGTGGTGCACCACGAGCATCGCGCCCGGGTCCAGCTCACGCGGCCACAGCCGGAGCGCCCGGAACACCTCCGGCAGCACCGGCCGGTGCGTGCACAGCACGCTGTTCTCCCTCCGCGCGAGCAGCCGGAGCACGTGCTCGGCGACCCGCTCGGGGGTGGCGTCCTCCTCGGACAGGTCGTCGGTGACCTCGACCTCGAGGTCGGCCACCTCGGCGAACGGCGACACCGTCGTCCAGCAGCGCCGGCTGCTCGAGCTGAGCACGTGGTCCACGCCGAACGCCGCGAGCAGCGGCACCAGGTGCTCGGCCTGGAACTCCCCGGCCTTGGTCAGCGTCCGCTTCCGGTCGTCGCCGCGCCAGGACCGCCGGGACCGGGCCTGCGCGTGCCGCAGCACCACCAGCGCGTGCGTCTTCTTCCGGAACTTCTCGTAGGTGGCCAGCGTGCCCCGGTCGTAGTCGTAGGTCAGCCGGGCCGGCACGTCCGCCACCGGCACCCACAGCACCTGGTCGATCTCGGTGTTCGGGTGGTACGTCGAGACGTCGTCACCACCCACCACCCGGCCGACCCAGTAGTGCACGTCCTTGACCTTCGGCACCCCGTTCCCGGCCATGTACCGCTGCGTGCCCAGCGACGGGCCGAGCCGGATGTCGAGCCCGGTCTCCTCGGCCACCTCGCGCACGGCGGCGGCGACCACGTGCTCACCCGGGTCGAGCTTGCCCTTGGGGAAGGACCAGTCGTCGTACTTGGGTCGGTGCACGAGCAGGATCTCGCGTCCCGTCTTGCCCTTGCGCGCGACGACCGCGCCGGCTGCGACGATGTCGGCTGCGCCTTCCATGGCGTTAGTCTCACCCACTCACGCCGAAGAAAGGGGAAACCCCGCGTGCACAGACGTGTCGTCGTCGGGATCGTCGCCCTCGCCCTGGTCCTCGTCGCCGGTCTGGCGGCCTGGCGGCTGTGGCCGAGGTCGGCGTTCGAGGAGGCGGTCGCGGTGATGCCGCAGTCCACCCTGCGTGCGACGTGGACCGACTGGGCGCAGGTCCGGACCGAGGCCGACGGCACGTCGCTCGACGCCGGCTCGTCCTCGCGTGACGTCGCGAACTTCCTGTCCAGCGCCTACGACCAGGACCTCACCTCCACCTCGGCGGTCGCCGACTCGACGTACGCCATGGCCCGCCGGTTCGGGTTCTCCCCGGTGGACGCGACCTGGGAGATGTACGGCCAGGCCCGCGAGGGCGCGGTGGTCGCCCTGCGGTTCGGCGACGAGGTCGACCTGGCCGGGGTGGAGCGGAATCTGCGCCGGCTCGGGTACACCCCGCCCGCGGACGGTGCCGGGGCCGGCGGCGTGTGGGCGGGCTCGGCGGACCTCGTGGCGCAGATCGACCCGACCCTGACCCCGGTGCTGCAGAACGTGGTGGTCCTGCCCGAGGAGGGGCTGGTCCTGCTCAGCGACAACGCCGCCTACGCCTCCTCCGCCGCGGACACCGCCACCGGTGACGCCGACTCGCTCGCGGACGTCGGCGGCACGACCGGGCTGGCCGACGCGGCCGGGGAGCCGGTGTCCGCGGTGCTCTACGCCTCCGACTTCGCCTGCGAGGCGCTGAGCATGGCGGCCGCCGACGAGGAGGACCAGGCCGTCGCGGAGGAGCTGGTCGCCCAGTCCGGTGGGGTGAGCCCGCTGGCCGGGCTGGTGATCGCGCTCGACGCCGACCGGTCGATGACGGTGGCGATGCACTTCGAGTCCGGCGACCAGGCCGAGGAGAACCTGCGGCCGCGGCTGGACCTGGCCTCGGGCGAGGCGGTGGGCCAGGGCGGCACGTTCGCCGACCGGTTCCGGGTGGAGGAGGCCCGCACGGACGGGTCCCGGATCGTGATGGACCTGCGGCCGGCGTCGGGCGAGGAGGCGCTGCTCAGCGACCTGACGCAGGGGCCGGTGCTGTTCGCGACCTGCTGAGGGTGGCGGCCCTGGGTGGCCTGGGTGGCCCGCGGTGCCGGCTGAGTTGTAGCAAGTTGCACCTGTCCAGGCCCAAGGCCGGTGCAACTTGCTACAAGCCGATGATCTCGGCGATGTCGGGTGCCACCCAGGCCCGGTCGAGCTCGCGCAGCCAGTCGCGGTGGTCCGTGCGGTCCCGCAGGGTCGTCCCGCCGAGCCATCCGCGCGGAGGTTCGAGCGTCCACCTCCGCCGCCGGGCCGGCAGCCAGGCCGCCCGTGAGCGCGCCGACCGCATCCGACGTACCACCTTGTCCGGGTCGCGGAGGTCCGGCCCGGTCACCCGGAACACCTCCAGCCCCACGGCACGCAGCCGGGCCTCGCGGTCCACGTCGGCGCTGTGCTGCCGTGCGCTGCGGTGGTCGGCGCCGTCGTACTCACCGACGACCCCCGCCTCGACGTCGAGCAGGTCGGCGTACCCGAGCAGCCGCCCGCGCAGGTCGAAGACCGCCCGGTTCACCAGCGGCCGCGGCAGGCCGGCGTCGAGCTGCCACACCAGCCGCATCCGGGTCTCGTTGGGGGAGCGGCTGTCCTCGTCGGCGAGGGCGAGTGCTGCACGCACCTGCGGCACGCCGTTCCAGCCGGCGCGGGTGGCGACGTAGTCGAACATCCGGGCGATCGAGGTCAGCTCGGCGGCGGCCATCATGTCCATCGCGACGACGGCCTCCCGGACGTCGCGGGCGTGGCGCATCTCGTCGAACAGGGCCCGGTCGGGAACGGTGCACGGCACCCCACGCAGCACCGCGACCTCGGTCGGTTCCAGCCGGTCCCGGCTCACCGTGACCGACCCGTCGACGCGGATGACCGCCCGGGTGCCCAGCGCGAGGGGCACGGGGATCCGGGTGTACCCGTCCGGGCGCACGCCGTCGAAGAACGCCGCCCGGTGCATCCGGCAGGCCGCCCACCCCGTGACCGCACCCCCGGCGGGCAGCCGCACCGACTGCTCCATCACCCGCTGCTCGGGGAGGTCGTCGGTGACCGAGGCCGGGACGTAGAACCCGTAGGACGTCCGTCGCCACCTGCGGCCGTGGCTCTGCCCGCGGGTCGGCCCGCTGGTCCCGGCAGGGTCGAGCCGCACCGGCCGCACGAGCGGTGGCGGCGGTGGGCAGACCGGGTCCCAGCGGTAGGAGGGCATCCCCCGAGGATGGCGGCTCCGCGCGGGCCGAGGCGGCGGTCGTGCACAGGGGTACGTCGGACCTGGTCGGTGCCGCGCGGGTGCACCGGGCCGGCCGCGCGACCTGGCAGGGCGCGGAGTGCACAGGGTCGGCCGCGCTGACTTGGAGCAAGTTGCACCGGTTCCCGCGCGGAACAGGTGCAACTTGCTACGAGCGGCGGCCGCGACGGTTGGCGTGGATCAGGACCTCCTGCATGTCCCGCAGCGCCGACCCGTCCTCGGCGTAGGCACGACGTACCCACGCCCCGGAGGGCTCGAGCAGCCACGACGCGGTGCCGTCGTCGAACGCCAGGTCCAGCAGGCGGCCGACCTCCTCGACCTGGGGCGCGCCGGGCAGCCGCACCAGCGCCTCCACCCGTCGGTCGAGGTTCCTGTGCATGAGGTCGGCCGAGCCGATCCACGCCTCCGGGTCGCCGGCGTTCTCGAACCAGAAGATCCGGCTGTGCTCGAGGAACCGGCCGAGTACCGAGCGGACCCGCATGTTCTCGGACAGGTCCGGCAGCCCCGGTCGCACGGCGCAGATGCCGCGGGTGAGCAGGTCGACCGGCACGCCGGCGCGCGAGGCGCGGTACAGCTCGTCGATCACGGACTCGTCGACGACCGAGTTCGCCTTGATGCGGATCCGCGCGGGCGCGCCGGCGGCGTGGTGGGCGACCTCTGCGCGGATCCGGTCGATCAGCCCGGAGCGCACGGAGTTCGGTGCGACGAGCAGGTGCTCGTACTGCGCCGGCCGGGAGAAGCCGGAGAGGTTGTTGAACAGGTTCGCGACGTCCTCACCGATCTGCGGGTTCGCGGTGAGCAGGCCGAAGTCCTCGTAGAGCCGGGCGGTCTTCGGGTTGTAGTTGCCGGTGCCGATGTGGGTGTAGCGGCGGATCCCCTCCGGCTCGTCGCGGACCACCAGCGCCAGCTTGCAGTGCGTCTTGAGCCCGACGAGCCCGTAGACCACGTGGCAGCCGGCGTGCTCGAGCTTGCGGGCCCAGCGGATGTTGGCCTGCTCGTCGAAGCGGGCCTTGATCTCGACCAGGACCAGCACCTGCTTGCCGGACTCGGCGGCGTCGATGAGCGCGTCGATGATCGGCGAGTCACCCGAGGTGCGGTACAGCGTCTGCTTGATCGCGAGCACGTGCGGGTCGGCCGCGGCCTGCTCGATGAACCGCTGCACCGA
>DATIBI010000140.1:0-4812 GCA_035457605.1 Nocardioidaceae bacterium | reverse complement strand
CCCTGGTCGTCGCCGCCCTCCTCTCCGGCGTCGCGATGATCGGCATCGGCGCGCTGCCCGAGGTCGGCTGGATCCTCGCCGCGATGGCGCTGTGGGGTCCGCGTGGACCCTCCGCAGCGGCGCGGAGGACGCGTGGCTCGCCGACGAGGTCGGGTCCGACCGGCTCGGTCCGGCGTACCAGCGTTCCGCCCAGGTCGCCCGGTCACCGGCCTCCTCGGCATCGCCGCCGCGGTCGCCCTGGCGACCGTGCGCGAGGGCACCCGCTTGGTCCGCACCACGCCGGTGCTGCTGCTCGTCGTGGCGATCTTCGTGTTCCTCGGTGCCTGGGAGGAGGGCTTCGACCGGCTCTGGGAGGCGCAGCTGCTGCTGGCGCTGCACGCGGTGCTCATGGTGTGCGCGCTCGGCTTCGCGCTCGCCGGGTCGGTGCTGCTCGGGCGGGCGGTGCGGCACCACGGCGTCCAGCCGGAGCTGGTGGAGGCGCACCGGTAGGGTCGTGGGGAGATGAGCACCCACGTCGCGAAGAACCCGCCCTGGTCCCTGGCCGTCCCACCCCTCGCCCTGCTCCTGCTGGTGCTCACCTGGGGGCGTGACCTCGGGCTGTTCCCGGTCCTGCTGGTCGCCCTCGGCCTTGTCGGCAGCGTCGTCGTGGCCGTGCACCACGCCGAGGTGGTCGCGCTCAAGGTGGGGGAGCCGTTCGGCACGCTGATCCTCGCGATCGCGGTGACCGTGATCGAGGTTGCGCTGATCGTGACGCTGATGGTGTCCGGGGGCGACAAGACGGCGACCCTGGCCCGGGACACGGTGTTCGCCGCGATCATGATCACCTGCAACGGCGTGATCGGCCTGAGCCTGGTGCTCGGGTCGCTGCGGCACCGGGTGCAGGAGTTCCGGATCGAGGGAGCCACCGGCGCGCTGGCCACCGTCACCGCCATGGTCACGCTCAGCCTGGTGCTCCCGACCTTCACCTCCAGCTCGCCCGGGCCCACGTTCACCGGCCCGCAGCTGGCGTTTGCGGGCGTGGCCTCCCTGACGCTCTACGGGGTGTTCGTGTTCGTCCAGACGATCCGGCACCGCGACTACTTCCTGCCACCCGGCAGCGACGACGAGGACGAGCACGCGGCGGCGCCGTCACGGTCGACGGCGCTGACCAGTCTCGGCCTGCTGGTCCTCTGCCTGGTCGCTGTGGTCGGTCTGGCCAAGACCGCCTCGCCCACCATCGAGGAAGGCGTGCGCTACATGGGGGCGCCGATCTCCTTCGTCGGTGTGGTGATCGCGCTGCTGGTGCTCGCCCCGGAGACGGTCGCCGCTGTGCGTGCGGCCCGGCTGAACCGGATCCAGACCAGCCTCAACCTCGCGCTCGGCTCCGCGATGGCGAGCATCGGGCTCACCATCCCCGTGATCGGGCTGGCGACCATCTGGCTCACCGGACCGCTGCACCTCGGCCTCGGCAGCGTGGAGATGGTGCTGCTCGCGCTGACCGTGGCGATCACCACGCTCACCCTGAACCAGCCCCGCGGCACCCTGCTCCAGGGCGCGATCCACCTGGTCGTCTTCGCCGGGTTCGTGTTCCTGGCAGTCTCTCCCTAGAAGGAGGCCCCTTGGGCACGCAGAGCAGCTACGTCGAGGACAGGCTCAGGAGCAGCTACTGGTTCCTCCCGGCGGTGATGCTGGTCGGGTCCGCCGTACTCGCAGCCGTCATGGTCGCGATCGACGACCACACCGACATCGAGAACGTGCGCTGGCTGCGCACCGTGATCTACTCCGGCAGCCCGGACGGCGCCCGCGAGGTGCTCGGAACGATCGCCGCGTCGATGATCACCGTCGCCGGCGTGGTCTTCTCGATCACGATCGTCAGCCTGCAGCTGGCCTCCTCGCAGTTCGGCCCGCGGATGCTCGCGAACTTCATGCGCGACCGCGGCAACCAGATCACCCTGGGCACGTTCGTGTCCGCGTTCCTGTACTCCCTGCTGGTGCTGCGCGCGATCCGCACCGACCGTCCCGGCGACGTCCCGCACGTCTCCACCACGGTCGCGGTGCTGCTCGCGGTCGCCGGGCTGAGCGTGCTGATCTACTTCATCCACCACATCTCTACCGCGATCCAGGCGCCCAACCTGGTTGACGCGATCGCCCAGGAGCTGACCCTCGGCGTGGAGCACCTGTTCCCCGACCTCGACCGGGTGCCGAACGCCGTCGACGGCACCGACGACCGGCCACTGCCCCAGGGCTTCGACGAGAACGCCCGCCGCATCGACGCCAACAGCACCGGCTTCGTCGAGGTCATCGACGTCGAGACGCTCGTGCAGGTCGCCCGGCAGCACGACCTGGTGGTGAAGCTGGTCGTCCGGGCCGGCCGGTTCGTCGTGGACAACACCCCGTTCGCCTACGCCTACCCCGCGGACCGGGTCACCGACGAGGTCGAGGAGGAGCTGGCGCAGACCGTGATCACCGGCGCCCGCCGTACCGCGGTCCAGGACATCGAGTTCCCGATCAAGCAGATGACCGAGATCGCCGTGCGCGCCCTGTCCCCGGCGATCAACGACCCGTTCACCGCGAACACCTGTGTCGACCAGGCCAGCGCCGGCCTGTGCGCGCTCGCCGGCCGCGAGTTCCCCTCCACCCGGATCCTCGACGCCACCGGGCACCTCCGCGTGGTCGCCGGCGACCCGGTGACGTTCGGCCGGGTGGTCGGTGCGGCCTACGACCAGATCCGCCAGGCCGCGAGCTTCCACGCACCGGTCTACGTCCACCTGCTCGAGGCGCTCAGCCGGGTCGCCGGCTGTGTCGTCGACCCAGCCAGGCTCCAACCGCTGGTGAACGAAGGCGAGCTCGTGCTCGAGGCCGCCCGGCGCAACGTCGAGGCGGAGGCCGACCTGCGGACCATCGAGAAGAGGTACGTCGGACTGCAAGCTGCCGTGCGGCAGGCGCGGGAGAACGCCGCACGCCAGGGCGCGGCGGACTAGGCTGCGTCCATGGCGCAAGGAGACCTGAACCCGCTCATACCCTCACCGCTCGAGGTGGTCGGGATGCTGCTGCTCGGCGGGCTGGTCGTCGCCGCGCTCGTGACCGTGCTGCTCGTGGTCCTGCTCCGGAGGACCCGGCCGGTCGTCACGCCTTCCGGCGAGCACCCGCGCGCCGCGGACGGTAGTCGCTGACCAGTCCGAGCGTCCGCAGCGCCCGGGCGCCGAGCGCGAGGACCAGCAGCAGGCACCCCACCGCACCGAGCGAGGCGGCGCCGCCGAACACCCAGCCCATCGGCTCCCCGTAGAGCGCGAGCTGGACGAAGTCGACCGCGAAACGGACCAGGAACCACCACACCCCGAGTGTCAGCAGCGCTCCGGCCAGGAGCAGCGCCACCGGCCGCCGGTTCCCGGGGCGGACCGCCTTCTCCGCGACCCGCCGCCCGGCCGAGCGCCTGCCGGTGGTCGTGCTCACGAGCGGCGCCTCCTCAGCAGCGCGCGGACCTGGCTCAGGGTGACCAGCACCGGGGCGAGCACCATCGCCACCCCGATCGCGCCGAGGGCGATCCCGGCCACCATCGGGCCGTCGTCGGAGGTGATGACCGCGAGGCTGGTGCGCAGCACCCCGACGCCGAGGTAGACCAGGACCAGCCCGAGCAGGACCAGGAGCACCGTGGTGAAGACGCTGTTCATCTGCTTGTCGTCGGACGAGGCCACGGCGACAGGGTAGATCACGCGTTCTGGGTCACTCCGTGTAGATCGCCCGAAGCACGTCGAGCCGCGCCGCCCGCCGCGCCGGCAGCACCGCGGCGAGCACGCCGACCACCGCCGAGAGCACCACGAACACCGTCAACTGCTTCCACGGGATCGCCAGCACGTCGACCCCCTGGTCGGCGATCGCCTGCTGCAGCGCCACCCCGAAAGCCACACCCATCACCACGCCGAGCACCGCCCCGAGCACGGCGACGATCACCGACTCCAGCCGCACCATCCGGCGCAGCTGCCGCCGGGACAGCCCCACCGCGCGGAGCAGCCCGATCTCCCGGGTCCGCTCGATCACCGACAGTGCCAGCGTGTTCACGATCCCGAGCACCGCGATCACCACGGCGAGCCCGAGGAGGGCGTAGATGAAGTACAGGAAGAAGTTGATCTGCTCGCGCTGGGACTCGGCGAACTCGGCCGGGTCCTGCAGCGTCACCGTCGGCAGGTCCTCGGTGATCTGCTCCACCGCCGGCCGGATGTCCGCGGTGGTGACCTGCGGGTCCTTGCCGATGAACAGGATGGAGTCCAGCGGGGTCAGCCCGCCCTTCTCGAGCGTGTCCAGGGTCACCAGGTAGTTGGCCGGGATCGCGCCGCCGGTGTCGAAGATCCCCACCACGACAAGCGGCACCGTCGCGGCCTGGAACTCCAGCCGCACCGTGTCGCCGACCGCGTAGCCGCGGTCGTCCGCGGTCTGCTGGTCCAGGATCACGGTGCCGGGCTGGAGGATCTGCAGCGCCCCGGCCAGCATCGGGATGTCCAGCGACTCGGCGAGCTGCTCGGGGTCGGCGGCGCCCACGAACGCGCCGCGTCCGTCGTCCTCGGCGAACGCGTTGCGGAACTGCGCGACGGTGCGGATGCCGTCCACCTCGCGGATCTGGTCGGCGATGCTGGGGGAGAACGGCGCCCCGGCCACGTTGGAGACGATCAGCTGGGAGGTCAGCGTCTCCTCCACGGCAGCGTCGGTGCTCGCGGTCGCCGAGCTGCCCAGCACCGACATCAGCGACACCAGGGCGAGGCCGAGCATCAGCGCGCTGGCGGTGGCGGCGGTACGACGGGGGTTGCGCAGCGAGTTCTGGGCCGCGAGCTGCCCCAC
>DATIBI010000139.1:0-15595 GCA_035457605.1 Nocardioidaceae bacterium | reverse complement strand
CACGTACTCTCTCAGCCATGCCGGGCGCCTCACCCTCCCCCGTCGAGCCCTCCCCCGTCGAGCCGCCGGCCGACACCGCTCCGGGCACGGCACCCGAGCTCGATGCGGTGGTCGACGCCTTCCTGTCCGAGCACGGCCCGGGCACCGTCTCGGTGTGGTGCGGGGACCTCGCCGGCCGCCCGACGTACCGCCGCGACGAGACCGCGCGGCACTACGCGGCCAGCACGATGAAGCTACCGCTGCTGGTGGCGGCCTACCGGCTGCACGCCCGCGGGCGCCTCGACCTCGACGCCGAGGTGCCGGTGCACAACCGCTTCGCCTCCGCCGCGGACGGCTCGCCGTTCTCCCTCGACCGGGCCGAGGACCAGGACGACGACACGTGGGACCGGATCGGGGCCACCGCGCCGCTGCGCCTGCTGGCGCGCCACGCGGTGGCGCGTTCGGGCAACCTGGCCACCAACCTGCTGCTCGAGCACGTCGGTGCGGGCGAGGTCGCCGCCGTGCTCGCGGAGGCCGGCTGCTCGCCGGGCACGGTCCTGCCCCGCGGGATCGAGGACGCGGCCGCCCGGCAGGCGGGCCTCGACAACCTCGTGACCGCCCGCGACCTGGCCTCGGTGATGGCCGGCATCGCCGCGGGGACGTTCGCCGACCCCGCCACCTGCGCCGCGGTCGAGGAGGTTGTTGCCGGTCAGGAGTGGCGGGACAAGATCCCGGCGGGCCTGCCCCCGGCGACGTATGTTGCGAACAAGACCGGCTGGGTGGACGGCGTCGCGCACGACGTGGCGCTGGTCCGGCCCGACGGCCACGACCCGTACGTCCTCGCGGTCTGCACCACCGTGGAGGTGGCCGACGAGACCGCGAGCGCACTGATCGCACACATCAGCCGACTGCTGTGGAAGGCTCGCACCTCGTGACCAAGATCGAGTCCGTCACCTGCGACCGGGTGAGCGCACCCCTGCACACCCCATTCGTCACCGCGCTGCGCCGGACCACGACCGTCGAGACGCTCGTCGTCCGCATCACCGACTCCGACGGGGTCACCGGGTGGGGCGAGGCGCCGCAGGTCTGGCAGGTCACCGGCGACTCCCTCGCCGGAGCCGAGGCGTGCGTGCTCGGACCGCTGAACGACCTGCTCGTCGGTGCCGACGCCGACGACCTCGTCCCGCTCACCACCAGGGTGTCCCGTGCCGTGGCGCGGAACTTCGGCGCCAAGGCCGCGGTCGACGTGGCCCTGCACGACCTCACCGCACGGCGCCGCGGGGTCAGCCTGCCGGTGCTGCTCGGTTCGACCCGGCACCGCGTGCCGACCGACGTCACGCTCGCGGCCGGCTCCGCCGACGACCTCCGCTCCGCCGCGGCCGCCCGCGTCGGGGACGGGTTCACGGTGCTCAAGATGAAGGTGGGCACCGACGCCCGGACCGATGTGGCCCGGGTCCGGGCCGCGCGGGACGCCGTGGGCCCGGACGTCGCGCTCCGCCTGGACGCGAACCAGGGATGGACCGCGCGCGAGGCGGTGACGGTGATCAGCGCGCTCGAGGACGCCGGCACCGAGGTCGAGCTGGTGGAGCAGCCGGTCCGCGCCGAGGACCTGGACGGGCTCGCGTGGGTCACCGACCGGGTCGGCACGCCGGTGATGGCCGACGAGTCGGTCTACGGCGTCCGCGACCTGGTGGAGGTGATCCGCCGGCGCGCCGCCGACCTCGTCAACGTCAAGCTCGCCAAGTGCGGAGGGCTGGCGCCTGCACGCACGCTGCTGGAGCTGGCCCGGGCGCACGACATGGGGACCGTCGTCGGCTCGATGATGGAGACCCACGTCGGGGTCGGCGCTGCCGCCAGCCTCGTCGCGGCGCACGGTACGACCACGACCGCAGACCTCGACGCCGCCTGGTGGGCGGCGTCCTCACCGGTGGTCGGTGGGCTGAGGTACGACGGGGCGACGGTCGTCCTGCCCGAGACGCCCGGCCTGGGGATCGAGGGGCTGGTGTGATGGCCACGCACGCGCACGACGGACACCCCGACGCACTCGAGGTCACCGTCCCGGTCGCCACGGTGTGGACCCGGCCGGACGCCCCGCGCGACGTCGACGCGCCCGCCACCGCCGCCGAGCCCGACGTGTCCGCGTGGACCGGTGCGATGGACGCGGCCGTGCGCAAGGACCTCAACGGCCGGACGCTGACCCAGCTGCTGATGGGCGAGGCCGTGCGCGTCCTGGAACGGTCCGGTGACTGGGTCCGGGTCGCGGCCCTGGGCCAGGCCTCGTCCGCGCACCCGACCGGCTACCCCGGCTGGATGCGGTGCGAGCATCTCGGCTCCCCGGTGCAGCGGACGACCGGCCCGACCGCCGTGGTGATGACCCGGACCGCCGTGTGCGAGCTCGAGGACGGTTCCAAGACCGAGCTGTCGTTCGGCACCGCCCTCTGGGTGGCCTCCGTGGACGAGGAGACGGCAGCGGTGCTGCTGCCCGGCGGGCGGGTCGGCAGCGTGCCCTTGGACCATCTGCGCCTGGCCCACGAGCGGCAGCAGCCCGCGTTCGGCGCCGACGACGTCCTCGGCACCGCGGCCCAGTTCCTCGGCCTGCGCTACCTGTGGGGCGGCACCAGCGCGTGGGGGCTGGACTGCTCCGGGCTGGTGCACCTCGTGTTCCGTGCCTTCGGGGTGGCCCTCCCCCGCGACGCCTTCGACCAGGCGGCGCACGTCGACCCGGTGCCTCTGGACGACGTGCGGCCCGGTGACCTCTACTTCTTCGCCCGGCCCGGACAGCGCGTCTACCACGTCGGGTTCGCCAGCCGCCCCTTCGACGGGGAGGGCCGGCGGTGGATGCTGCACGCGCCGGAGACCGGCGAGTTCATCGAGGACGCGCCGATGGCCCCGCACCGGCTCGACACCCTGGTGACGGCCGGCCGGGTCCGCAAGCCCGACGCCGGCCGGGCCGCACGCTGAGCGGGGCCTGACCGGCGTCGTACGCACGGGTCCGTGGGATCGAGGGGGCTACTCGTCCTCGTCGTCGAGCAGGCCCTCCTTCTCGGCCCGCCTCACGATCGACCGGACGTTGTCCACCCGGCCGCAGTCGGCGTCGATCTGCCGGTTCCGCTCGGTGGCGAACGCCTCCCCCAGCTCGGCGCGCACCCTCTCCGACACCTCGTCACGGGCCGGGTTGAGGATGGTCAGCTCCTCCTCGGTGAGGTGGTGGTTGAGCACCTCGGCCAGCTTCTCCACGGCGTCCTCGAACGCCTGGGTGTCGGTGCCCTTGAGCTCGAGCACGGCCAGCATCGCCTCGTGCCCCTCGGCGTGCTCCTCCTCGCCGTGCTCTGCCTCGTGCTCGCTGATCGCGGCCTTGCGGCGGAGCTTGGGGTAGACGAAGCTCTCCTCGGCCTCGGCATGCGCCACGTGCAGCGTGGCCAGCGCCTTGCGCACTGCGTCGCGGTCCGAGCTGCTGTCGCGCAGCTGCCGCAGCAGCTCCTCGAACCGGCGGTGGTCGTCGAGAATCAGGTCGATGACGTCGCCGGAGACCGGGCGTCCCAGATCGATTGGTGTACTCACGAGTCCGTCTTACCCCACCGGTGCGGAGTCATTCCCGCTCCCGGTGGGGTACGCCGGACGTCCACCGATCAGTCCCGGCGGGGACCGGTGGCCGCGTCGAGCTCCGGCTCGCTCCTCTTCCGCGACACCGCGAGCGAGGCGACCGTGGTGACGGCCAGGGTGCCGATGATGACGACCAGGGAGAGCCAGATCGGGATCTCGGGGGCCCACTCCACGTGGTGACCGTCGTTGATGAACGGCAGCTCGTTGGTGTGCAGCGCGTGCAGGACCAGCTTCACGCCGATGAACCCGAGCAGGAAGGCCAGGCCGTAGGAGAGGAAGATCAGCCGCTCGAGCAGGCCGCCGATGAGGAAGTACAGCTGGCGCAGCCCCATCAGCGCGAAGATGTTCGCGGTGAACACCAGGTAGGGGTCCTTGGTCAGGCCGTAGATCGCCGGGATCGAGTCCAGGGCGAACAGCAGGTCCGTCGTACCCAGCGTGAGGATCACCAGGAACATGGGCGTGATCAGCCGCTTGCCGTTCTCCTTGGTGAACAGCTTGGTGCCGTGGTACTCGCTCGTCGCCGGGAACCGCTTCTCGACGAACTTGATGAGCTTGTTCTCCTCGTACTCCTCCTCGTCCTCGCCGCCTTCCTTGGCGAGCTTGGCGGCGGTGTAGATCAAGAACGCGCCGAAGATGTAGAACACCCAGCTGAACTCGTTGATCGCGGCCGCGCCGACGACGATGAAGATCGCCCGCATGATGAGGGCGAGCACGATGCCGATCATGAGCGCGGTTTGCTGGTACTGCCGGGGCACCGAGAACTTGCTCATGATGATGAGGAAGATGAACAGGTTGTCCACCGAGAGGGAGTACTCGGTGAGCCAGCCGGCGAAGAACTCCGGGCCGGGCGCGGGGCTGAGCTCGTGCGGCTCGGCGAACATCCACAAGATGATGCCGAACGCGACGGCGAGCCCCACGAAGAAGGCGAGATGGGTCGAGACCTCCTTCATGGAGGGCTCGTGCGGGCGGCGCCCGATGATCAGCAGGTCGACCAGCAGGACCCCGACGGTGACGACCAGCGTGATCAGCCACACGGTCGGAGAGGCGACGGAGTCACCGAGCAATCTATCCACGAACGAACTCCTCCGGAGTGTTCTCGGGCGGCGTCCACCCTGCGCGGGCACGGGCTGACACCAGGACAAGGACTGGCTCCGGAGGTCTCTTCCGCCCGGCCGGTCGAGCCGGTGGGCCAACGGCGCCGGGCTTCACCCTCGACCAGACGGGTGAGATGCCGTGATGACGACGCCGCTGCGAAGGAATACTCCCCTCCACGCGCGGACAAGTGTCCCAGACGCCGGGGTACCCACAAAACCGGCACGGCAACCGTGGACGGTCCGGCCGCGTCGCGGGCTACCAGGAGGACCGCTCCGGGCAGCGTCCCCACAGCCCGCGCCCGGCTCCCCGAGCCCGCCGCTCGGCGGCCCTCAGCTGCTCGATGTGCCGGTCGTTGGGCGCGAACAGCGCAGCACGGCCGTGGCCCTGACCCACCAACCGACGGTTGACCAGGACGGCCTGGCTGCCGTGTCGGACGTGGAGGTAGAGCAGCGTGCGGCCGTAGCGGTCGACCAGGTCCCGGTCGGCCTCTGCCCACGCGACCGAGCCCACCGGCAGCATCCGGGCCAGCGCGCGTGCGGCCGCGCGGGCATGACACTCCGCCGCCGAGCCGTCGCGACCCAGCTCGGGCGTGTCCACCTCGAGCAGACGCACCACGACCTGACTCCCCCGCGGCCCCGCGGGTCCATCGCCGGCGAGCCGGACCCGGAGCGTGTCGCCGTCGGTGTGAGCGAGCACGACGACGCGCTGCGCCTCGGCCGGGACCTCCGCGGCCCGCTCCGCCGGCACGTGCCCGGTCGCCACTCCCGCGGGACCCGTGGGGCTCCGGGGGTCCGGGCCGGGCACGCCGAGCATCCACCCCGCTCGAAGGACCGCAGCCACGGCGAGCGCCGCGAGCAACGCCGCACCCACCGGCACCAGTCGGACCGAAGCCCGCCTCAGATCACGCTCCATCCACCCAGTCTGTGCGGCGGCGCCGACAGGACGGGACCGACGACGCGAGGCTCAGGCGTCGGTCTCGAACGCCGTCCGTGACAGCCGCGGCTGCAAGGTGCCAGCCGGTCCGCGCCGGTAGAGCTCCGCCGGCCGGCCGGGTCCACGCTGCACCAGCCGCCCGGTGGACTCGACGAACCCCGGAGAGCGGGTCACCTTCCGGTGGAAGTTCCCCGGGTCCAGGGTGGTCCCCCACATCACCTCGTACACCCCGCGCAGCTCGGCGACCGTGAACTCCGACGGCACGAGGTCCAGCCCGAGCGCGGACCACTCCAACCGCTCGCGAGCCCGGTCCAGACCCACCTGCAGGATCTGGCGGTGGTCGAACGCGAGACGCTTCCTCAGCAGGACGTCCACCGGCTGCCAGATCGCTCCCGTCGCGTCCGAGGCCCCGGCCACACCCGGCGCGTCGGCCACCGCGGCCAGCCACGCGACGCTGACGACCCGGTGCCGCGGGTCACGCCGGGGGGCGCCGAACGCGGCCAGCTGCTCGAGCCGCCCGCGCCGGACCCGGAGCCCGGTCTCCTCCTGCAGCTCCCGCACCGCGGCCCGGTCCAGGTCCTCCTGCGGCTCCACGAAACCACCGGGGAGGGCCCAGCGTCCGCGGTACGGCTCCCCCGCCCGCTGCACCACCAGGGCGCACACCGACCCGTCGCTGACGGTCAGCGTCACCACGTCGACCGTGACGTAGAAGAACGGGTAGGTGCTCGTGTACACCATCCCGGCAGCCTAACTGTTGTCGATCTGACAAGTACGCGCCGGTTTCGCCCGGTCGGCCCCCGAGCGGCGGGACAGCAGGGTCACCTCGGCCGGAAATCTTTCAGGGGCCGCTGCGTTTGCGAACCTTCCGTTGGGGCATAACCCCTGCAGAACAGGAAGGAACACCAAATGACGCTTCTCTTGATCCTCGGCATCATCCTCATCGTGGCCGGCGTGGTCGGCCTCGTCCGCGGGCAGATGCTCTGGGGCATCGTGCTCATCGTCCTCGGGCTGATCATCGCCCCCGGATCCCAGCTGCTGTAACCAGCCGCAGCTCGCGCACGTGGAGCGGCCCCGGTCACCGTGACCGGGGCCGCTCCACGTGTGTCCGGCGCACCTCAGACCGGCCGGACCACGGCCACCGGGCACTCCGCCCGTGCGGCGACGGCGGAGCTGACCGAACCGAGCACCAGGGCGTGCAGCCGGTTGTGGCCGTGCGCCCCCACCACGACCAGCGAGGCCCGCGCCGAGGCACGGACGAGCTCCTCGGCCGCGTCGCCGTTCCGGTAGTCCTCCAGCACCGTCACGTCGGGGTACTTCTCGCCGAAGCCGGCCACCGTCTCCGCCACCATCCGCTCCGCGCGCTCCTCCACCTCGACCTTCGCCTCGTAGCTGCGGGTGTCCAGCACACCGGACGCGCGCTCGCGCAGATCCCAGGTCGCGTGCAGCAGCTCCACCTGCCGCCCCCGGACGCTGGCCACCCGGAACGCGAAGTCGATCGCGGCGACCGACGCCGGGCTGCCGTCCACGCCGACCACGACCGGCCGTTCGTCGGCGAGGCCGCCCCCGGGCGCCACCTCGGTCCGCTCCTCGAGCTCGTGCACCACGACCACGGGGCACCAGGCGGAGCGGGCGACCTGGTCGGCGACCGAGCCGAGCAGCATCCGGGCCAGGGAGCCGCTCCCGCGACCACCCACGACGACCACCGCCGCGGTCTGCGAGGCCTCGACGAGGACGCCACCCGGCTGACCGGGGTCGACCACGGACACGGCGTGGAGGTCACCGAAGCGCTCGCGGACCGCGTCCCAGGCCTCCACGAGCACGGCACGCCCCCGTGCCGACCGCTCCGAGCTCATCACGTCCTCGAGCCCGGCCCAGTCGGCGAGGCCGCCGCACGCATGGACCAGGGTCAGGGTCCGCCGCTCATCGGAGGCGAAGCGCGCCGCCCAGCGCACCGCCGCGATCGCCTGTCGCGAGCCGTCCACCCCGACCACGACCGAGCCGCGCGCCACCGAGTCCATGGCACCACGGTGCCGGGCGGCCGGACCCCCGGTCAGGGCCGATCGTCGGACCCGAGCGGGACCTCCGGCCCTGCGGACAGAGGCCGACATGGACGACCCTTTTGCCCATCCACGTGAAATCCACCCCGCACCACGGTAGAAAGCAGTCATGGAGAACAGGCCGATCCGCGTCTTCTTGCTCGACGACCACGAAGTGGTCCGTCGAGGTCTGCACGACCTGCTCGAGAGCGAGGGGGACATCGAGATCGTCGGCGAGTCCGGCTCGGTCCGGGAGGCCATCGCCCGCATCCCCGCCCTGCGGCCCGACGTCGCCGTGCTGGACGGCCGGCTCCCGGACGGCAGCGGGATCGACGTGTGCCGTGAGGTCCGCTCGGTGGACCCCAGCATCAAGGCGCTGATCCTCACCAGCTACGACGACGACGAGGCGCTGTTCGCCGCGATCCTCGCCGGCGCCTCCGGCTACGTGCTCAAGCAGATCGCCGGCAACGACCTCATCGACGGCGTCCGCCGGGTTGCGGCGGGACAGTCCCTGCTCGACCCCGCCCTCACGGCGCGGGTGCTCGAACGGGTGCGCAAGGGGCCGGAGCAGAACGAGGAGCTGGCCAAGCTCACCGAGCAGGAGCGCAAGATCCTCGCCCTGATCGCCGAGGGGCTGACCAACCGGCAGATCGGCGAGCGGCTGTTCCTGGCCGAGAAGACCGTGAAGAACTACGTCTCGAGCATCCTCGCCAAGCTGGGGCTCGAGCGCCGGACGCAGGCTGCGGTCCTCGCCGCAAAACTACTCAGATGAGCTGATCTTGGTCCCGTGACACCTGGGACCTTGGGCCCGGCGGGTCGTGCCCGTCGGCACTCCCTGGGTCGATCGCCCCGACGGGATGCTGAGTACGTCGAGACGACGTGCTCGACCCGAACAAGGGGAGATCGACATGACCACCACCAGCCACAAACCCGTCCACGACGTCACAAACGTCGTCGTCGAGTCCGAAGTTGTCACCAGCGCCCCGGCCCGCAAGGGTCTCGCCGCGCTCCGACTCGCCTTCGGGATCACCTTCCTGTGGGCATTCTTCGACAAGCTGCTCGCGCTGGGCTTCCACACCGGCTACGACCAGGAGGGCAACCTCGACCGCTTCGGTGCAGCCGCCTGGATCAACGGCGGTAGCCCGACCGAGGGCTTCCTGCTCTTCGGCGTTCCGGAGAACAACCCGTTCAAGGGCTTCTTCAACAGCATGGCCGGTGACGCGTGGGCGGACTGGCTGTTCATGCTCGGCCTGCTCGGTATCGGTCTCGCCCTGACCCTCGGGTTCGCGATGCGCATCGCCGCCGCTGCCGGCGCGTTGCTCTACATGATGATGTACGCCGCCGTACTGCCGCTGGAGAACAACCCGGTCGTCGACGACCACCTCGTCGGTGCGATCGCCGTCGTCGTCCTGGCGCTGACCCTGGCCGGTGACACCTGGGGTGTCGGCAAGCAGTGGGCGCGCACGCACCTGGTCCGCAAGTACCCCGTCCTGAGGTGAGAGGCGAAAGGCCATGACCTTCGACGCAACCGTCGAAGCCGCGACCGGCGAGTGGGGCTCGACCCGCAAGCCGGTCGTCGTGGCGGTCGACGGATCCGAACGCAACAAGAGCGCGGTGGCCTGGGCCGCCGCAGAGGCCGCGGCCGTCGGGGCCGACCTGGTGCTGGTCACCGCGGTCGAGGACTCCGCGGTCCCGGTGCCGCACTTCTCCGTGCATGAGCAGGAGGGGCAGGCCCAGGACATGCTCGGCCGGGTCCGGCACGAGGCCCAGCACGTCGTACGCGAGACCGAGGTCAGCACCGACGTGGAGGCCGGCAACGTGTCCGACGTACTCCTGCGCAAGGCCGACCAGGCGCGCGTGATCGTGGTCGGCAAGCGCGGAGTCAGCGGGTTCACCCGGATCCTGGTCGGGTCGACCTCCATCGCCGTGGCCGGTCGCTCCCCCGTGCCGGTGGCGGTGATCCCGCCGAGCTGGAAGCAGGAGGACCACAGCACCGCTCCCCTGGTCGTCGGGATCGACCCCTACCGGCCGCACCACCGGCTGCTGCACCTGGCGTTCAGCCGGGCCCAGCGGCTCGGGGTGCCCCTGGTTCCCGTGCACGGCTGGGACGTCCCTGCGATGTACAGCTGGGACGCACCGAGTGTGCACGCCGTGACCGAGGACTGGGCTCGCAAGGCCCATGAGGAGTTCGACAAGGTGCTCGCGGTCTGGCGGGAGCGCTTCCCCGACGTCGAGGTGCGGGCCACCTACCGGCGGCTCAGCCCCGCGCAGGCGCTGCTCGAGGCCGCCGACGGAGCACAGATGCTGCTCCTGGGCCGGCACCAGCACACCCGCACCCACGGCTTCAACGTCGGATCGGTCGCCCGCGCGGTGCTGCACCACGCGGAGTGCCCGGTGCTGGTGGTGCCGACCGAGGACGAGTGAGGTACGCCGGACCGCACCCGGTCCGCTGACCAGGCACGGCCGGTCGACCCGTCACCCAGCGGGACGGCCGGCCGACCGCTGCGCCCGGCTCCTATGCCCGACTCCCTGTGCCCGCTGCTGAGCTCGACCGTGCGCGCTGCACCGTCAGCGCAGCGGGACCTTCCACTCCAGGACCGTGCCGCTCGGCTCCTCCGGCAGCAGCCTCAGCGAGCCGCCCCGGTCGACCGCCCGACGGCGGGCGTTGCGCAGGCCGCTCTCGTTGCGGTCCGGAGGAAGCCCTCGGCCGTTGTCGGCGACCCGCAGCAGGAGCACGTCGTCGGTCGCCTCGAGCTCGACGACGGCGGCGTCGGCGTCCGCGTGGCGGGCCACGTTGGACAGCGCCTCCCGCAGCACGGCGAGGAGCTGCTCGGCCACCTGCTTGGGGACCGCCGAGTCCAGGGGACCGGACGTGCGCACCATCGGGGTGAACCCGAGCACCGGGACGTACTCCTTGACCAGGGCCCGGACGTCTGCGCGCAAGGACAGCTCTCCGCTGTGCTGGAGCTCGAAGATGGTCGAGCGGATGTCGCGGATCGTGACGTCGAGGTCGGAGACCGCCCGGTCCAGCCGCTCGCAGACCTCCTCGCTCTCCGCCATCCGCCGGGCCCCCTGCAGCTGGAGGCCGGTGGCGAACAGCCGCTGGATGACCAGGTCGTGCAGGTCGCGGGCGATCCGGTCCCGGTCGGAGACCAGCATCAGCTCCTGCCGGTCCGAGATCGCCTGCGCCCGGTCCAAAGCCAGCGAGGCCTGGTCGGCGAAGGAGGCGAGCAGCTCGGCCTCCTCGGTCTCCAGCGAGCCGCGGCCGGCCTCGAGCACGACCATGAGCACGCCGTCCGCGGCCAGGTGCGCGCGGAGCGGGACGAGCACCACCGTGCGCTCGCTGCCCTGCGGCACGACGACCACGTCCGCCTCGGACTCGGACTGGTTGATCGGCTCCTCCAGTGCCTCGACCAGGACGGCCAGCTCGTCGACGCGGGCCCCGTCCGAGGCCGCGATCTCGTGCGTGGTCTCGTTGCGACGTACCACCGCCACCGCCAGCGCACCGGCGACCCGGCGCGCGCTGACCGCGATCTGGCGCAGGGCGTCGTTGAGACGGACCGGCGGCTGCAGCGCCTCGCTGATCTGCGCCGACGCCTCCAGCCACTGGCGCCGCCGCTCGCTCTGGGTGTAGGCACGGGCGTTCTCGATGACGAACCCGGCCGCGCTGGCGAGCGCCTCGACCAGCATCTCGTCCTGCTCGGTGAACTCCGCGCCGCCGGCCTTCTCGGTGAGGTAGAGGTTGCCGAACACGGTGCCGCGGATGCGCACCGGCACGCCCAGGAAGCCTTCCATCGGCGGGTGGTTCGGCGGGAAGCCGTAGGACTTCGGGTGCTCCTGCAGGTGCTTGAGCCGGATCGCGTGCGGGTGGTCGATCAGCAGGCCGAGGATGCCGTGGCCGCGGGGCAGGTCGCCGATGGCGTCCCGCTCCTCGGCGGTCAGGCCGTGGGTGACGAAGTCGATGAGGCCGCCGGCGTTGCCGAGCACGCCGAGGGCGCCGTAGCTGGCCCCGGTGATCTCGCAGGCGGAGACGACGATCCGGTTGAGCACGCTGTGCATGTCGAGGTCGGAGCTGATCGCCACGACTGCATCCAGGAGGGCGCGCGCGTTGCTCGGAAGGTCCAGCCTTTCGCTGGTCGCATGTTCGGCCACCCGCTCAGCCTAGTTGTCAGAGCGCGCGGTGCACGGGAGACATCGAGCTCCTGGTCCAGTCGTTGCCGATCCGTCGGCCGGTCACGTCGCGCCAGCGCAGGCGTACATACAGGTGCCGCCGGCCGGATGCCCACGGTGTCGGGTCCCAGTGGGTGCGGATGTCGTGCAGCTCGTCGGGGTCGTCGACGATCTCGGCGCGGCCGATGGCGACGACGCTCCAGCCCTGGTGCTTCTCGTAGTCGATGTGGTCGATCTCGAAGGCCAGGTCGGTGTTCCAGCCGTAGGTCCCCAGCTCGCTGTAGGGGGTCGTACGGAAGACGATGGCGTCGTCGTACATCGCGTAGTTGACGGGGACGATGCGCGGACCCATCGGGGTCGACAGGGCCACCCGCCCCACCACGCCTCCGTTGAGCAGGTCCAGGCACTCCTCGAGCGTCAGCTCGACCGGGTCGATGGTCATTCTCGTCCTCCTCTAGCCATGTCTCATGATCTGTTGCCGCGGAGGGGCCGGACACGGGTCTTAGGTCCCGGCGGGCGGGTCCGTTGCGCCCTGATCGTCTGGGTGCTCCCCCACCGACCATGAAGGGGACGCAGGACGCGGCACCAAGGGCCCGGTGGGACCCGGTGCGTGAGGAAGAGGGGACCGACGTGGCCACCATGGAGCGCATCGTCGTGGGCGGCGACTACACCCCTGCGGCGACGGCAGCGCTGCGCTGGGCCGTGGCGGAGGCCGCGCTGACGGGGGCGTGCGTGGTCGTCGTCCACGCGTTCGACCCCCACCAGCTCCCCGAGCAGGGGCGCGCACTGGTGGTGGACCGTGCCCGCCGCGACGACCGCTACCGCACGCAGTCGTGGGTGGTGGAGGTGCTCGCGGACATGCGGGCCAGCGTCCCGGTGGTGGTCTCCACGCCGGAGAGCCCCGTGGAGGACGCGCTGGTCGACGCGGGGCAGCGAGCCCAGATGATCGTGATCGGCCGACCGAGAGCCCGGCAGCACGGCGGCCTGGCCCAGCACCTGGCGAAGCGGCTGCCCTGCCCGGTGCTGACCGTCGCCGGCGACGACCACGTCTCCCTGACGGCGGTGTGAACGATGACCCAGCCGACGACCCTGCACCGGGACAGCCAGCACGACCTCGCCGCGTGGTTCGGGCACGGACCACGGGCACTGCTGCGCACGTGGATGCTGCACGTGACCGCGGGCGAAGCACTCGGCTTCTGCGTGCCCGCGGCGGTCGCTCTGCTCGTGCTCGACGGGCCTCCCGCGCTGGCCGTGGGCGGCCTGGTGATGGCGGGGGCGGTCGAGGGGGCCGTTCTCGGCGCGGCTCAGGCGCGCGTCCTGGGGCGCGAGATCCTCGGGTTCTCGCGGCGCGCCTGGGTCGCTGCCACAGCCGGAGCCGCGGCGCTGGCCTGGCTTGTCGGCATGCTGCCGAGCACGTTCTCCTCGGTCTGGGCCGACTGGCCCACTCCCCTGGCCGTCGCGGTCGGTGTCCTGCTGGGCACGCTGGCCCTGCTGTCTCTCGGGGCGGCGCAGTGGCTGGTACTGCGTCGGTACCTCGCCCGCGCCGGCTGGTGGGTCCCCGGGACGTTCCTCGGCTGGGCCGTCGGCCTGCTGGTCTTCGCCGGCATCACCACCCCCCTGTGGCGGCCGGGGCAGTCCGCGGCAGTCGTCACGGCGATCGGCGTCCTCGGCGGACTGTCGATGGCGGCGACGATGGCGTGGGTGACCGGCCTCGTCCTGGTGCGGATCACCCGCTCCCGGCCGGTGGCCGAGCACACCCCGTCCGACGTACCCGCGGACGAGTGGGACGCACTGGCGGAGTCCACGGACCGGTTCGACCTGTTCGACCCGTCCTCGCTCGGCGACCTGCCCGAGCCGGTGCAGCGTTGGCTGCGGCACGCCGTCACGCCCGGCACCCCGCTGCTCACGGGTGCGGAGATCGAGATGACCGGGCACCTGAGGCGCGGGGAGGGCTGGCAGTCGTTCCGCGCGAGGCAGCGCACCCGGCTCGAGGGCGGCTTCGTCTGGAGTGCCCGGACCCGGCTCGCCGGCCTGCCGGTGCGAGGGTTCGACCGGTACACCCGCGGTTCGGGCGAGACTCGCTGGCGCCTGCTGCGCAGCATCCGCGTGCGTGGCTCCGCCGACGAGTCCCTCACCCGCAGCTGGGCGGGTCGGTACGTCGCCGAGCTGTTCGCGTTCGTGCCGACGGTCGCCCTGGACCCTGGCGTGACCTGGGAGGACGTGGACCACCGTCGGGCCCGTGCCCTGGTGCGCTGGGAGACCACGACCCAGGTGGTGACGGTGCGCGTCTCCGACCACGGCCGGCTCGAGCGCGTGGAGCTCCTGCGCTGGGGCACCCCGGCCGGTTCCAGCTACGGGCAGCACCCGTTCGGGATCGAGCTGTCCGGCGAGCTCCGGGCCGGCGGCTACCGGGTGCCCCGGTCGGTCACCGAGGGCTGGTACGTCGGGAGCGACCGGTGGGACGAGGGCCGGTTCCTGCGCTTCGACGTCACCCGCTGCTCCCACCACTGACGGCTCCCGTGCGACGCCCGATGCCGGTCGACCTCGCCGGGCTCGAGCGGTTCTTCCAGGGCGCCCCGCTGGGCAGGCGGGTGTACGACGCGGTGGCCGAGCGGCTGCTCGTGCACGACGACGTCTCCACGCGCGTGACGAAGAGCCAGGTGGCGTTCCGGCGCCGGCGCGGCTTCTGCTGGGTGTGGCTCCCGGGCAGGTACCTCTCCCACCCGGGCGCGGAGGTGGTGCTGTCCCTGGCGCTGGAGCGGGCGGACCCGGACCCGCGGTGGAAGCAGGTGGTCGACGTCGGCCGGGGCCGCTGGATGCATCACCTCGAGGTGCAGGCCGTGGCCGAGCTCGACGCGCAGGTGGACCGATGGCTGGAGGAGGCCTACGCGCTGGCCGGGTGACCGCCACCGCCGCTCAGCAGCAGGACAGGACGGCCGGGAGGCTGGCCGCGAGCACCTCGAGCAGCCGCTGCTTCGAGAGGCGTTCCGCGCCGGGCTCGGCGGCTTCCTGGGTGCCGGCGCCATGGACGTCCCCGGGCTCGGCGGCTTCCTGGGTGCCGGCCTCATGGGACTCCTGGCGTCCGGCGGCCACCCAGCCGATGACGGTCTCCTCCACCATCGCCGCCCAGCCGTTCGTGAGCAGCCGGACCGCGGGACCGTCGGTGAGGCCGTACTCCGCCAGGCTCTCGAAGATCCGGCCGGTGAGCGCGGTCCGGGCGTCCTCGTAGATCTCGCGCAGCAGCTGGTCGCCGCTGGCCGCGCCGCGCACCAATGACGTGTAGGGCTCGAAGTTCGCCTCGACGTAGTCGACGTAGGCGGCCAGGGCCGACGTCAGCCGCGCGACGGGCTCCAGGTCCGGGTCTGGCGCGGTGACCGCGATCAGGTCGTCGGCCGCCCGGCGTACGACGGCCCGGTGGAACTCCTGCTTGTTGCGGAAGTAGTGGTAGAGCAGTCCCCGCGAGATCCCGGCCTCCTCGGCGAGGGCGTCGATGGACAGCTCGTCGAGCGACCTGCTGCCGAGCAGCTGCACCCCGAGGTCGAGCAGCTGCTCACGTCGGGTGTCCGGGCTCAGGCGGACGCGGGTCTGGCTCATGGTGCGGATGCTACTGAACAATTTTCAACAGCGCTATTGACCCCCGTTCAATACCGTCGGTATGGTCCCCGTCCATGGAGACCCCTCGCCCCCTCCCCTCCCACGTCCGGGTTCTCGTGGTCGGCGCCGGCTTCGGCGGCCTGGGCATGGCGATCAGGCTGGACGAGCGCGGCGAGCACGACTTC
>DATIBI010000138.1:0-3170 GCA_035457605.1 Nocardioidaceae bacterium | reverse complement strand
TTGCCCAGGATCCGCATGGACGGGCCGATGCCGGCGCAGTTCACCACGGTGCGCAGGGGTACGTCGGACGAGGCCGCCCGCTCCACGGCGACGGCCACCTGCTCCGGGTCGGTCACGTCGCACGGGACGTACTCGACACCGTCGACCTGCGCCGCGGCCTCGATGCTCTGCGGGAGGTCGAACGCGAACACCGTCGCGCCCCTCTTGGCCAGCGCCTCCGCGGTCGCGGCGCCGAGTCCGGAGGCGCCACCGGTGACGATCGCGGCGGTGTTGTCGAGCTGCATGAAGTACTCCTTGGTCGGTCAGGTCACCGGACAGGTTATTCCGGGCCGTCTTGCGGGTGTGACCTAGGGTTGGCGGCGTGAGCGAGGACTGGTTCCACCGTCGTACCCACGACTGGGGGCAGTGGAGCCTCGAGGACCTGCGGCACGCCAAGCAGCGCACCGGCTCGCAGGTCAGCCTGGTCCTCCCCGCCCGCGACGAGGCCGGCACTATCGGCGGGATCGTCGGGCGCCTGACCTCGCTCCGGGACGCCGGTCTGGTCGACGAGCTGGTCGTGATCGACTCCGACTCCTCCGATGACACCGCCGCCGTCGCCGCGACCGCCGGCGCCGTGGTGCACCGCGCCGCGGACGTCCGGCCGGACCTCGGCCCGCGCGCCGGCAAGGGCGAGGCGCTGTGGAAGTCGCTGTTCGTCACTACCGGGGACGTGCTGGTGTTCATGGACGCCGACCTGGTCGAGTGGGACACCCACTTCGTCACCGGGCTGCTCGGACCGCTGCTGACCGCACCGGACGTGCAGCTGGTGAAGGGGTTCTACGAGCGGCCGCTGGTGCACGCGGACGCGGAGGCGGCCTACGAGGGTGGCCGGGTCACCGAGCTGGTCGCCCGCCCGCTGCTGTCCCTGCGCTGGCCGGCGCTGGCCGGGATCGCGCAGCCACTGGCCGGGGAGTGGGCGGTGCGCCGGTCGCTGTTCGAGCGGCTGTCCGTGCCGACCGGGTACGCCGTCGACCTGGCCGCGGTCATCGACACCTACCTGCTGCACGGCGTCGACGCGCTGGCGCAGGTCGACCTCGGTCGCCGGGTGCACCAGCACCAGCCGCTGCGCGACCTCGGCGCGATGGCCCTGCAGATCATGGCGATGGCCGACCAGCGCACCGGCGGTGTGCTCGGACCGGCCACGTCGGTGCCGCTGCGGCAGTTCGGCCCGCCGACCACGCAGGGGCAGCGCGGTGTCGCGCCGCGGACCCGGGAGGTCGCCGTGGACCAGCGACCTCCGGCTCTCGGCGTGCCCGGCTACACCCACCAGGTCCGACGTACCGGCACCGCCGACGGGAGCGCCTGATGCTGCGGCTGGGCAAGCATGAGTGGGACCGGCACCAGATGCTGGTGATGGCGATCGTGAACCGCACGACCGACTCGTTCTACGACAAGGGCGCGACGTGGGAGGAGCCCGCCGCGCTGGAGCGGGTCCACCAGGTCGTCGAGCAGGGCGCGGACATCGTCGACATCGGCGGGATCAAGGCCGCGCCCGGCGCGGAGATCGACGAGGCCGAGGAGATGCGCCGGGTCGTGTCGTTCGTCGCGCAGGTGCGGTCGCTCTACCCGGACCTGGTGATCAGCGTCGACACCTGGCGCGCGTCGGTCGGCCGGGCGGTGTGCGAGGTCGGCGCGGACCTGCTCAACGACGCCTGGGGAGGTGCGGACCCGGGGCTGCTGCAGGTCGCCGCGGACTACGGGGTCGGCTACGTCTGCACGCACACCGGCGGGGTCACCCCGCGGACCCGGCCGCACCGGATCGGCTACGACGACGTGGTCGACTCCGCGATCTCCTACACCGTCGACCTGGCCTCACGCGCGGTGGCCCTGGGCGTGCCGCGTGACCACGTGCTGATCGACCCCGCCCACGACTTCGGCAAGAACACCTGGCACTCGCTGGAGCTCACCCGCCGGCTCGACGAGATGGTCGCCACCGGATGGCCGGTACTGGTGTCGCTGTCGAACAAGGACTTCGTCGGCGAGACGCTCGACCTGCCCGTCGGGGAGCGGCTGACCGGGACGCTGGCGGCCACGGCGATCAGCGCCTGGCACGGTGCGCAGGTGTACCGCGTGCACGAGGTCGTCGAGACCCGGCAGGTGCTCGACATGGTGTCCACGATCCGCGGGTGGCGGCCACCGGCGCGCACGGTCCGGGGACTCGCCTGATGCGGGTGCTGCTCGGGGACCCGTCGGCGTCGCTGGCGTCGCTGTACGCCTACCCCTCGTCGCCGGCCCGGCCGTTCGTCCGGGCGAACATGGTCTCCTCGCTGGACGGGTCCGCGGTCGGCGCGGACGGACGGTCGGGGTCGGTGAACACCTCCGCCGACCGCGAGGTGTTCCAGCTGCTGCGCTCGCTCGCGGACGTGATCGTCGTCGGCGCGGGGACGGCGCGGACGGAGCGGTACGGACGGGCGGGTACGACGGACCTGGTGGTCGTCTCGCGCAGCGGGTCGGTGCCGCCGCGGCTCGCCGAGCCCGCCCCGGCTGCGTCGGGCTCGGCGGCGTCTGGCGCGGCTGCGTCTGGCGCGGCTGCGTCTGGCTCGGCTGCGTCGGGCTCGGCTGCGTCGGGCTCGGGCTCGGTGTGGCTGGTGACCTGCGCCGCCGCGGGGGCCGACGCGCTCGCCGAGGCCCGGTCCGCCCTGGGCGAGGACCGGGTGGTCGAGCTCGGCGACAGCACGGTCGACCTCGCCGCGCTGGTGTCCTGGCTCGGCTCGCAGGGCTGGCTGCGCGTGCTCTGTGAGGGCGGCCCGCACCTGCTGCACGACCTGGTCGCGCTCGACCTGCTCGACGAGCTCTGCCTCACCGTCGCGCCGTCACTGGTCGGCGGGGACGGCCCGCGGATCCTGACCGGGGGACCGGTCTCCCGCCCGGTGCGGCCGGAGTCGCTGCTGCTGGCCGACGACGGGACGCTGCTCGGCCGGTGGTCCTGCCGCCCCTGACGAACCGTGGGTTGTGGTGCGCCGAGCCGTGGGTTGTGGTGCGGCGAGTGGTGAGTTGTGGTGCGGCGAGTCGGTGCCAGACGGCAGGCCTGGTCGGTGCCGCACCGCACCGGGCGGCCCGTCGTACCCGAACGGGACGAACCTCTCCCCACCCCACCTTCTCCCGCTCCGGAGCAGGGCGACGCGCGACTT
>DATIBI010000137.1:0-4354 GCA_035457605.1 Nocardioidaceae bacterium | reverse complement strand
TACGGGGCGTTCTTCGCCCTGATGCTCCTGCTGGTCGCGCTGTCCTTCCTGCGGCGCCGAAGACTCCCGTTGAAACCCCAGGCCAAGACCCAGGCCAAGACCCAAGCTGAGACCTAGGACTCCGCGGCGATGTCGTCGGCGTCCATGATCCGGTAGGCGTACCCCTGCTCGGCCAGGAACCGCTGCCGGTGCTGGGCGAAGTCGGCGTCCACGGTGTCCCGCGCGACGATCGCGTAGAACCGCGCGGACCGGCCGTCGGACTTGGGCCGGAGCAGCCGGCCGAGCCGCTGCGCCTCCTCCTGGCGGGACCCGAACGAGCCCGACACCTGGATCGCGACCGCCGCGGACGGCAGGTCGACCGAGAAGTTCGCGACCTTCGACACCACCAGCAGGCTGATCTCCCCGTGCCGGAACGCGTTGAACAGCCGCTCGCGCTCCTTGACCGGTGTCTCGCCCTTGATCACCGGCGCGCCGAGCCGTTCGGCGATCTCGTCGAGCTGCTCGATGTACTGCCCGATCACCAGGGTCGGCTCGTCCGGGTGATGGTGCACCAGCTGCTCGACCAGGTCGGTCTTCCGCCCGGTGCACGACGCCAGCCGGTACCGCTCGTCGGGCTCGGCGGTGGCGTAGGTGAACCGCTCGCCCTCGGGCAGGGTGACCCGCACCTCGACGCAGTCCGCGGGCGCGATCCAGCCCTGTGCCTCGATGTCCTTCCACGGCGCGTCGTAGCGCTTCGGGCCGATGAGGCTGAAGACGTCGCCCTCGCGGCCGTCCTCGCGGATGAGCGTCGCGGTCAGCCCGATCCGCCGACGGGCCTGCAGGTCCGCGGTCATCCGGAAGATCGGCGCCGGCAGCAGGTGCACCTCGTCGTAGACGATCAGCCCCCAGTCCCGTGCGTCGAACAGCTCCAGGTGCGCGTAGACGCCCTTTCGGCGGGTGGTCATCACCTGGTAGGTGGCGATCGTGACCGGCCGGATCTCCTTCTTCGTCCCGGAGTACTCGCCGATCTCGTCCTCGGTCAGCGACGTCCGACGTACCAGCTCCTCCTTCCACTGCCGCGCGGAGACGGTGTTGGTGACAAGGATCAGCGTGGTCGCCTTCGCGTGCGCCATCGCCGCGGCGCCGACGATCGTCTTCCCTGCACCGCAGGGGAGTACGACGACCCCGGAACCGCCGTGCCAGAAGGAGTCGGCGGCGTCACGCTGGTAGTGCCGCAGCTCCCAGCCGTCCTCGGCGAGGTCGATGGCGTGCGCCTCCCCGTCGACGTACCCGGCGAAGTCCTCGGCGGGCCAGCCGATCTTCAGCAGCGCCTGTTTGAGGTTCCCGCGCTCGGAGGGGTGCACCACGACGGTCTCGTCGTCGACGCGCTCACCGAGCATCGGCTTGATCTTCTTCGCGCGCAGCACCTCCTCGAGCACCGGCCGGTCCGAGGTGGCCAGCACCAGCCCGTGCGTGGGGTGCTTCTCCAGCCGCAGCCGCCCGTAGCGCGCCATCGTCTCGGCGATGTCGACGAGCAGTGCGTGGGGCACCGCGTAGCGGGAGTAGGACAGCAGGGTGTCGATGACCTGCTCGGCGTCGTGTCCCGCCGCGCGCGCGTTCCACAGCCCCAGCGGGGTCAGCCGGTAGGTGTGGACGTGCTCGGGGGACCGCTCGAGCTCGGCGAACGGTGCGATCGACTTGCGGCAGTCCTGCGCCCGTTCGTGGTCGATCTCCAGCAGCAGGGTCTTATCGGACTGGACGATCAGTGGGCCGTCGTTCATGCGGAGGCACCGGTGGTCGTGCCCGCCGAGACCGCTCGCTGCCGGGCCCGGTAGGCCGCGACGTTCGCGCGCGAGGAGCACCGGTCGGAGCAGTAGCGGCGGGACTGGTTGGGGGAGGTGTCGACGAAGACGTTCGTGCACGGGGTGGCGTGGCAGACCCCGAGGCGGCTCGCGCCGAGGTCGCACACCAGCGTGGACAGGCCCATCAGGGACTCGGCGACCAGCAGCTCGGCGACCGAGGAGGACCGGTCGGCGACGTGCATGTGCCACTTGCCGGGCTCGTGGCCGGCGATGTACGGCGTGACCGGGTGCTTGGCGAGCAGCGCGTTCAGCTGCTCCACCACCGACTGCTCGTCACGCTCGTCCGAGGCCTCGAAGACCGGGCGCAGCTCCCGCTGGAACCGGCGCAGCGCGGTGGCGTCCCGCTCGACGACCTGGTCGACCAGCCAGGCGCGGCCGCCGAGGAACCGGCGCAGCCCGGCGGCGTCCTCGATCTCGGCGTTCACGAGGTCCGCGGATCGCTCGGCGTAACGAACAAAGTCCATGTCTGCAGGTTACCCACTCGCGGCAAGACGGTGGCGCGGTAAGGCCCACGCGAGGTCCGGGACGGGCGCACCGGGGTCTCAGGACGGGTCGGTCACCGGGTGCACGCCGGTGATCCGGTGGATCGCGAACGACCGGACCTCGTCGGCGCGGTGGTCGAAGGCGGTGAGCCACCCGCCCTCCACCTTCACCGGGTCCACCACCCGTTCCACGGTGGAGCCGTGGTTGTCGACGTAGCCGATCCACACGGTCTGCCTGGCCTCCACCGACTCGCGCAGCAGGGCCAGCGCGGACATCGGCGCGAGCCGGCCCGAGCGCGCCGACTCCTCGTTCGACGGCCGGCTCGCGACGGCCTGGTCCCCGGCCCGGATCGCCCCCACCGTGGCCGCGACCCGGGCGGCCAACCGGGCCGCGGACCGCGGGTCCCGGGGCGAGGCGGCCGGCGCGATGTCGTGCACCTGAGGCCGGTGCCGCGGGGTCTTCGCCCGGTGCGCGTCCTTGCGGGCCAGCCGCACGGTCCCGTCCGGCGCCTCGACGACCGGGGCGGTGCCGAGCTCGCGCAGCCGGGGCAGCAGCACGTCGATCGGCACGTCGCTGACCACCACGGTCGGGGCGATCCGCCGCAGCCGGAGACCGGCAGCCTTCGGGTTGTGCACCAGCTCGGCGAGGGCGGTCTCGTCGTCGCTGCGCAGGAACGACTCCGCGGCGCCGACCCGGACCGTGCCGAACCGCCGGGACACGTCGTCGACGAGGTACGTCAACGGCTGCGGCACCGGGGTGCGCGAGGACGAGGCCAGGAACTCGTGCACCTCGCCGGCGGACCAACCCGAGTCGAACGCCCGGCGCACCGACGAGGCGGTGAACCGGTAGACCGTCGCGCCGCCGCGGGACTCGATGTCGGCCATCGTCGCGAGGTTGTGCGCCAGGTCGTGCTCCAGCGGCCCGGGTGCGACCGCGGTCAGGTCGGCCTGGAGCAGCACGTGGTCGATCGGCTGCGGCAGCAGAGGCTCCAGCGCGGCCGGCGCGGCGTGCCGCGGGTCGGGGTCGGCGAGCAGCGCCCGCCCGTGCCCGGAGACCCCGCCGAGCGCCATCACCCCGAGCACGGCGGCCTCCGCGACGACCCAGCCGACGGCCTCCGCGCGCTGCGCCGGCCGGCGCGGCTGCAGCCAGCGCACCCGCTCCACCAGCGACGCGACGCCGGTGCCGACGGCGAGCACCGTCCCCTCGGGCAGCGAGCCGACCTCGTCGAGCGCGGTCCGCCGGGTCTCCGGCAGCCACATCCGCTCCAGGTCGGGCACCAGCGCGTTCACCGGTTTGTTCGAGTCGTCGCGGCTGCCGACCAGTCCGACAAGCCGCGGGCTGTCCAGCCAGGCCAGCGCGAGCGTCGCCCACCGGTCCGCGACCGAGGCGGCGTTCCAGATGTCGAAGGCGTCGGTGGGCAGCCACACGGCGCCGTGGTCGTCGGTCTCGCCGACCGCGACCAGCCCGGCGGCCGCGGCCACCTCGACGTGCAGCGCCGCGGCCGGCTCGTCGAGGTGCAGCAGCTCGGCGGTGGCACGCAGGTCCCGCACCCCAAGACCTCCCCCGCGCAGCGACGACGGCGGGGCCGTGCCCCAGTGCTCGAGCAGCAGCTCGACGTGGCGCACGAACTCGAACGCGGCGCCGGCCGCCGCCCGGTCGACCAGCATCTGGTCGCGGTCCGAGGTCGCAAGCTCCGGCGCGGTGTCGAGCGGGGTGCGGGTGGTCCGGCCGCCGCGCAGCGCCATCGCCACCTCCCGCGGGACCGCCACGTGCTTGCGGTCGCGGGCGAGCAGGAGACCCCGCGCGAGCAGCTGGTGGACCGGGCCGGCCGAGGTGGACCGGCTCACCGGCCGCTCGGTGGACTCCACGGACCCGTCGGTGCCGCCGCGCTCCAGCCGCTCCAGGATCGCGCCCGCCTGCGGGTCGAGCTCGGCGACCAGCTTCTCCACCGCAGGCTGCTCGGCGAGGTGGGCGGCGATCCGGCCGACGTCGGTGTGCCGGTCACCGGAGACGGTGACGCCGAGGTCGCG
>DATIBI010000136.1:0-29229 GCA_035457605.1 Nocardioidaceae bacterium | reverse complement strand
CGAAGATCCCCGTGATCGTGAGTCGAGGGTCGCCCAGGACCGGGCCCACGGGCGACAGCCAGCTCAGCGCGAGCCGGGGTGCGGCGACGAGGGCGTGCGCGAAGAGGACCCGGACCAGTATCAGGTTGAGGAAGAAGCGCTCCGGGTGTGTCTCGGGCTCGGCCAGCTCGCGGTGGTCGAGGTAGGCCGCCACGATGCTTGCGTTGTGAGCCCGGTACCAGGTCCTGGCCGATGGCGCCTGGGCGAACTCCACGCAGCAGGTGGCGCTCCAGGACGACGTCGGGCCACCCAGGCCGAGCGCGTGCGCGCGCGCCTCTGCTGTGTCCCGCAGCAACCGTTCGTTGACCGCCCGCCACCAGGGACTACCGGGCACCTCGTCGTCCAGCGCGTTGAGGAGGCCGCGACGCAGCTGCCAACCCATGAACCCCAGCGCCGCCCGCCGGTACGGCAGGTGAAGCTCGGGCCGTCCGGGCTCCGCTTCGTACAGAGAGCGCATCAACGCCACCCGCCCAGCCGGGTCATCGCGCACCGTGGCGACGAGGTCAGCGGCGTACTCGGTGGCGGTCGGCACACCTCATTCTCAGCCGCCACGCCCACCGGGAACAGTCCGCGGAAGCCGCCCGACCAGGCCCGGACCACCGCGAGCCCAGAGGGGCGCCGTCTGCCGGTGGGCCGTCAGCCGGTGAGCACGGCGCGGAGGCTCGGGAGTGCTTCCAGCTGCCTGTCGAGGATGCTGCGGGCGACGGTGACCGAGCCGACGAGCGGGTGCAGGGCAAGCGCCTTCACGGCAACCGCTCGGGACCCGCTGAGCGCAGCCTCGATCGTCATCCGCTCGACCGCCTTGACGGTGGTGACCAGCCCCTGGGCGTGCTCGTCGAGCGGACGGGCGGCGTAGGGACGCCAGCCGTTTCCGTCCACGACGCACGGGACCTCGACCACCGCGTCGGTGTCCAGCCCGGCCAGGGTGTGCCGGTTGGGCACGTTGAGGACCAGCGTCGTGAGCTCGTCACGAGCCACGGCGCGCATGAGCTGGAGTGCGACGCGGTCGTAGCCGCCGCCGTCGAGGTCCTCCTGGTCCCGCTCGCCGGCTCCGGTGCTCTCGCGGCTGTCGGCCATGTACGTCGCCTCCCGGGCCTGCCGGGTGCGTTCCCAGGCCTCCCATGCTCGGCCCGGGGCGACCGAGCCGGTGTCGGCCTCGGCCCAGAACCCGTGCTGCTGCTCGACGAGCAGCTCGCCCCGGGTGCGGCCGGCGTGCTGCGCCGCGGTGACCGCGTCGGTGCGGAAGTACCAGTACCAGAGGTACTCGTTGGGTACGACGCCCAGCGAGGCGAGCCACTCGGTCCCGAACAACCGGCCTTCCTCGATCCCCCGCAGCGCGGACTCGTCGGCGAGGAGCTTCGGAAGCACGTCCTCGCCGTTGACCAGCACCCGACGAAGCCAGCCGAGGTGGTTCAGCCCCGCGTAGTCGAAGACCGCACGGTCGGCAGGGACCCCCAGTGCCCGGGACACCCGCTTGAACATGCCGACGGGGGAGTCGCAGATCCCGACGACCCGGTCACCCAGGACGCGGGACATCGCCTCGGTGACCATCCCGGCGGGGTTCGTGAAGTTGATGACGTAGCTCTCGGGCGCGACCCTGCGGACGGTCTCGGCGATCCGCATCGCCTCGGGCACGGTCCTGAGGCCGTAGCAGACGCCGCCGGCGCCGGTGGTCTCCTGGCCGAGGACACCGTGGTCGAGCGCGGCCCGTTCGTCGCAGACCCGGCCCTCGAGGCCGCCGACCCGGATCGCGGAGAAGACGAAGTCCGTGCCGCGCAGCGCCGACTCCAGGTCCGTCTCGAGGTGCACGCGCGGGCCGGGACGCCCGGCTGCCCGCGAAGCGTCCTCCAGCACCCGGCCGATCGTGCGCAGCCGGACCGGGTCGAGGTCGTAGAGCACCAGGTCGGTGACGCGACCGGCACCCTCGTCGGCGAGCAGTGAGCGATGCACCAGGGGCACGCGGAAGCCGCCGCCGCCCAGGACGGTGAGTCTCATTCCGTTCCTTCCCGAACGGTCGTGATGATCTCGACGCCGCTCTCTCGGAGCCTGCCCAGCGTCGCGGCGTCCGCGTGCGGCTCGGTGACGACTGCGGCGAGGTCCTGAGCGCTGCAGACCCGGGCGATGCCCTTGCCGGGGAACTTGGTCGCATCGGCCAGGAGCACGGTGCGCTCGGCGACCTCCAGCATCGCCCGCTTCACCGGCACCTCCACCGCCGTGGTGTCGAAGACCCCGCCGTCCGGGCGGACCCCGCTGGTGCCGAGGAAGAGCACGTCGGCATGGACCTGTCGGATCGCCTGCTCGGTGAGGAAGCCGACCAGGGACCGGTAGTTCCGGCGGACGATGCCGCCGAGCACGATCAGCTCGACCGACTCGTCGTGCGCGAGTTCGTCGTACACCGCCATGCTCGACGTGATGACCGTGACCTCACGCCCGCGCAGTGCCCGGGCGAGGTGGCTCGTGGTGGTGCCGATGTCGACGAGCACCACGTCACCGCCACGGACCAGCTCGGCGGCGGCAGAGCCCACCCGCGCCTTGGCGTCCTTGTGGTCGTCGGCGACCACGTCGAAGGGTGGCTCGGACGTTCCCAATGGGGCGGCACCGCCGTGCACGCGCTCGACCAGCCCCTCGCGTGCGAGGTAGGAGAGGTCGCGGCGAACCGTGGCGTCGCTGACGCCCAGCTCCCGGGACAGGTCGGCCACCTTGGCCGCACCCTCGAGGCGGAGGGCCTCCAGGATCCGTTCGTGGCGACGCCGGGCGAGCATGGCGACACCGTAGCAGTCAGAATCGCGCAAGAGTGAGCATCAAAATGTGCTGGCATGCGCCGGACCGCGACCGCTCGCGGCAGGATCTCGAACGGGGCATGTGCGAATCCGTGTCACTCTTGCGCAGAGATGATCGGTCGGCCAGACTGCGGCCCACGGGCGGGGAAAGGAGATGGTCGTGGTGACCGACCCGGTGCACGAGGACCTGACCTCGTCGTCGCACGCCTCGGCGGAGCCGCGAGCGATGGACCTCTTCGTGACCGGCACGGTCTTCCTCGACCTCATCTTCACCGGCCTGCCCGCCGCCCCGGTCGGCGGCCGGGAGATCCCCGCGCAGGGGATGGGTGCCAGCCCGGGCGGGGCCGCCAACCTGGCAGTCGCCGGGGCGCGGCTGGGCCTCGGGACCGGCCTGGCAGCGGCGTTCGGCTCCGACGTCTACGGGGACTACTGCTGGTCCGCGCTGGCCGAGGACGAGAGCGTCGACCTGTCCTGGTCGCGGCGGGTGGAGAGCTGGCACTCGCCCGTCACCGTCTCGCTGGCGTACGACGACGACCGGGCGATGATCACCCACGCCCACCCGGCGCCCTTCGAGCCCGACGACTTTCTGAGCGAGGTGCCCGACGCGCGCACCTCCTTCGCGGACATCGGAACGTCGCGCGGCGCCTGGCTCGACCGGCTCATCGAGAAGGGGAGCCTCGTCTTCGCCGACGTCGGCTGGGATGACACGGGACGCTGGGATGCCGCGGCCCTTCGCGAACGGTTGGAGGGCTGTCACGCCTTCGTGCCCAACGCCGAGGAGGCCATGGCCTACACGGGCACCAAGCACCCCGGCGCCGCCCTCGAGGCGCTCCGGGACTGGACGCCTCTCGCGGTGGTCACCGCCGGCAGCGGTGGCGCCTACGCAGCCGACGACACGACCGGTGAGACCGTCTGGGTGCCAGGACTCCGGGTCCCGGCCGTCGACCCCACGGGTGCCGGTGACGTCTTCCTGGCTGCCTTGATCGTGGGGACCCTGCATGACTGGCCGTTGCTGCAACGGATCCGCTTCGCGAACCTCGCGGCAGGCCTCTCCGTTCGTGACCTCAGCGGGGCGCTCGCCTCGCCAGGCTGGGCGGACGTGTGCGACTGGTGGACCGAGGTCGACCGCAGCAGCCGGCTCGCGCGCGACTACGCCTTCCTCGAGGACGTGCTGGCCACCGTCGAGCACCGCATGTTCGCCCGGGCGGTCCCCACGATCGGGTTCGCGGGCGGCAGCCACGACCACGACAGCTCTCGGCACGGGCCCCGACCCACGGGGCGAGCCGGCCTTCCACACCTCGCCGCACCCTCACACCAGGAGAACGAATGACCCAGTCACGCTCCCGCCGTCTCATCGGCGTCGGACTCTCCGCGGTCGTCCTCACCGCCGTGGCGGCCTGCACGCCCGGCTCGGAGGGCGGTCAGGGCACCGAGAGGAGTGCCGAGGAGGTCCAGACCGACGTCAGCAAGCTCGGCGAGGTCACGCTCACCGTCTGGGACCAGGAGGTCCGCGGCGGGCAGGCGGAGCAGATCGAGATGCTGAACAAGGCGTTCGAGGAGAAGTACCCGAACGTCACCATCGACCGGACCAAGCGGTCCTTCACCGACCTGCAGCGCACCCTGCGCAACGCGATCACCTCGGACGAGGCCCCCGACGTGGTGCAGGCCAACAACGGCCGGTCCGACATGGGGGCGTTCGTCGAGAACGGGCTGCTCCGCTCGCTCGACGGCTACGCCGAGGCGTACCGCTGGAACGAGCGGTTCCCGGAGTCGGTCCGATCGCTGGCCAGCTACACCGAGGACGGCAAGGACTTCGGCTCCGGCAACCTCTACGGGCTGCCGCAGGTCGGGGAGGTCGTCGGGGTCTGGTACAACAAGCCGAAGCTCCAGGAGCTCGGGCTGGAGGTGCCCCAGACCTCCGACGACTTCGAGACCGCGCTGAAGGCGGCCAAGGAGGCCGGCGAGCTGCCGATCCAGTTCGGCAACCTGGACGGCTGGCCGGGGATCCACGACTACGGCTTCGTGCAGAACCAGTTCGTGCCGCGCGAGGACATCCGCAACCTCGGGTTCGGTCGTGAGGGCGCCTCGTGGACCAGCGAGGAGAACGTGCAGGCCGCGCAGACCTTCACGGACTGGGTCGACAGCGGCTACTTCACCGAGGACTTCAACGGGGTCGGCTACGACCCGGCCTGGCAGGACTTCGCGAAGGGGGACGGGGTCTTCCTGGTCGCCGGCACGTGGCTGCAGGCCGACCTGGCGGACGCCATGGGCGAGGACGTGGGCTTCTTCCTGCCTCCCGTCGGAGCGACCGGGGAGCGTGCCGTGACAGGCGGGACCGGTCTGCCGTTCGCGATCACCGAGGCCTCCGACGACGCGGACGTCGCAGCGGCGTACATCGACTTCATCACCAGCGACCAGGCGATGACGATGATCCAGGACGCCGGCAACCTGCCGGTGGTCGGCGGAGATCCCGCCCAGGCAGACGGCGTCGCCGCCGAGGTGCTGGAGGCGTGGAACACCGCGGGCGAGGAGGACGCGCTGGTGCCCTACCTGGACTACGCCACGCCGGACTTCTACGACCTGATCACCGCGCAGGTGCAGAACCTCGGCGGTGGGCAGGCCAGCGAGCAGGAGTTCCTCGACGCGTTGGAGCAGGAGTACTCCGACTTCGTCTCCGGGAACTGACGCGCCCTCCTCGTGCCACTGACCGTCAAGCCTCCTCGGGTGGGTCGCCGGCAGGCCGGCCCGCCCGGGGAGTACCACCGCCCCGGGTCGCGCTCGGGTTCTCGCTCGCGCTCACCGGGCGAGCCGCGGCGTGTCGCCTATCTCTACCTGGCCCCGGCACTCGTGGTGTTCGGCCTGTTCCTGCTCGCCCCGGTGGCCTACGCCGTCCAGCTGTCCTTCTACGAGTGGGACGGCCTCGGGCTCGGCACCTGGGTGGGGCTGGACAACTACGTCCAGGTGATCACCGACCCCGAGCTGCGCGCACCGTTCGCCCACGCACTCGTGCTGGTCGTCTTCTTCAGCCTGCTGCCGGTGACCTTGGGGCTCTTCCTCGCGACCTTGATGACCCGGTCGACGATCCGCGGGGCCGGCTTCTTCAGGACCGTGATCTTCCTGCCCCAGGTCATCGCCCTCACCGTCGTGGCCGTGGTGTGGCGGCAGATCTACGCCCCGCAGGGACCGCTCAACGACCTGCTCCGTGCTGTCGGGCTCGATGCGCTCGCGCGTGGCTGGCTGGGAGACCCCGGCTGGGTGCTCCCCGCCATCGGCCTGGTCGGGACGTGGGTCGGCACCGGACTGTGCACGGTGCTGTTCCTGGCCGGCCTGGCCGGGGTGCCTCGCGACCTCTACGAGGCAGCCCGACTCGACGGGGCGGGATTCTTCCGGGAGTTCTTCGCCATCAGCCTGCCCAGCGTCCGGGGCGAGCTGGCAGTGGCCCTCACGCTGACGATGGTGGCCGCCCTGCGCACCTTCGACCTGGTCTACGTCATGACAGGCGGCGGCCCGGGCGGGGAGTCACGCGTCCCGTCGTACGAGGTCTACGACCGGGCGATCCTCGAGGGCGAGGTCGGCGTCGGCATCACCGTGGCCCTGGTGCTGACCGCCGTGATCCTGCTCGCGACCTGGCTCGTCAACCGGCTCGCCGAGCCTCGCGAGCGAGGGGAGACGACGGCGTGAGGACCTCGACGCTCGAACGGTCGCTGACCTACGTGGTGCTGGCCCTCGGGGCCCTGTTCGCGCTGTACCCCGTGGCGCTCGTCCTCGTCAAGGCGGTGCAGCCGGACGCGATCGGCGCCTCGGCCGGTGTGGACCTGGGCAACTTCGCGGCCGCCTGGCGGCAGGGCCAGTTCGGCGACTACCTGGCGACCAGCGTGGTGGTCACCGTGTCCGTGGTGCTCGGGGCCTCGCTGCTCTCCGCCATGGCCGGCTACGCCTTCGGGACGATGCGGTTCCGGGGTTCGTCAGCCCTCTTCTACCTGCTGCTGATCGGCTTGATGGTGCCGAGCGAGGCGGTCGTCATCCCGCTGTACTACCTGCTGCGCAGCGTCGACCTGCTCGACACCTACACCGCCTTGATCCTTCCGCAGATCGCGCAGTCGCTGGCGTTCGGCACGTTCTGGATGCGGGCCTACTTCCGCGGCACGTCGCGGGAGGTCGTCGAGGCCGCCCGGCTCGACGGTGCCGGCCACTTCCGCATCTTCTGGTCGGTCCTCCTGCCGATGGGCCGGCCGGCGGTGCTCACCATGATGGTGCTGTTCTTCATGTGGACCTGGAACGAGTTCCTGCTGCCGCTCGTGGTGATCCCCAGCGGTGAGCTGCTGACCGCGCCCCTCGGCCTGGCGCTGTTCCAGGGGCAGTACACCGCCGGCACGTCGCTGCTGGCCGCCGGCGCGGTGCTCGTCGCGCTCCCCGTGGTGGTGTTCTACCTGCTCGCGCAGCGGCACTTCATCCGGGGCATGGTCGAGGGCTCGGTCAAGGGGTGACCGCCGTCCTGCCTAGCCCATGCCTCCGCACCGCACCCACTCGTCCCGGGGCGCCACCAGAGCGCCACGGGCGACCAACTATCCACGCCTGCCCTGATCGGGAAGGAGCACGCACAGATGTCCAGATATCTACTCTCGGGAGCCGGACCTGCCGGCGAGGTTTCAGAAGGGTGGCCTCGACGGCGCCGTCTTAGACTCGGCGTAGCCGCTCTGCTGGCGCTCGGCCTGTCGCTGACCCCAGCGGCCGGAGCGACGACCCGGGGCACGGGGGGACCCGGGATCGGGCCGGCGGCGGCGGATCCCCAGGTCGAGGAGCCGGACGGGCCGGCGGATCTCGACGTCCTCTACGTGGGGGCGCACCCCGACGACGAGGCCAGCAGGCTGTCGACGTTCGGCGAGTGGCGCGAGCGGTACGGCGCCGACGTCGGCGTGGTCACGATCACCCGCGGCGAGGGCGGTGGGAACGCGGTCGGACCCGAGGAGGGGCCACCGTTGGGCCTGATCCGCGAGCGCGAGGAGCGTGACGCGGTCGGCACCGCCGGCCTGACCGACGTCTACAACCTCGACAAGGTCGACTTCTACTACTCGGTGAGCGCGCCCTTGCATCAGCGGGCGTGGGGGCAGGAGGAGACGCTGTCCCGGCTGGTGCGGGTGATCCGGGAGACCACGCCGGAGGTCGTCATGACCATGAACCCGGCACCGAGCCCGGGCAACCACGGCGGCCACCAGGACGCTGCCCTGCTGCTCATCGAGGCGTACTACGCCGCGGGCGACCCGTCCCGGTTCCCTGAGCAGATCACGGAGGAGGGCCTGGAGCCGTTCGCCCCGAAGCGGCTGTTCACCACCCAGGCCCGAGGGCAGGCCGGCAGCGTGGGCCAGGCGTGCGTCACGTCCTTCCGCCCGGTCAACCCCGCCGAGGACATCTACGGGGTGTGGAGCGGCCGCCGTGCCGAGAACGGCAAGACCTGGGCGCAGATCGAGCGCGAGGCCCAGCGGAGGTACGCCTCCCAGGGATGGGCCGGTTTCCCCGACGTCAGCGCGGACCCCGCCTCGCTGCCGTGCGACTACATGATGCAGATCGATGCCCGAGTGCCGTTCACCCGCGGCGACTCGTCCGAGGACGCCGCACCGTCGTCGTCCATGCTCGAGGGCGCGTTGCTGCAGCAGCCCGGCGGTTTCCCGCTGGGCACTGGCCTCGACCTGTCCACTCAGGACTTCCGGATCGTGCCCGGAGGTTCCTCCACCCTGGCGGTCAGCCTCACCGCGCCGGAGGACCGGGACCTGCGCGGGGTGCGCATGCACACCGAGCTGCCCGATGGGTGGCGCGGCCCGAAGACGCTGGGCGTCGGTCGTGTCCCGGCCGGCCAGACCGTCACCCGATCCTTCGAGGTGACCGCTCCCGCATCGGAGAGCCCGAGCCGTCAGCTCGTGGGCCTCACGGTGACGGCCGGCAACCAGTCCGGTTTCACCGACCAGCAGCTCGAGGTGGTCCCCGCGGTGCAGGGCACCCAGCAGCTGCTGCCTCAGGTGGCCGAGTTCCACCGGTGGGCGGAGCGGGTCGGCGTGGAGCAGCTCGCGGGGATCGTCAAGCCGGTGCTCACGCTGCCCAGCGGCGGCAGCCGGGTGGTCACGGTGGATGTGCACAACCACGACGACCAGCCGCACTCCGGCGAGGTCGAGCTCGTGCTGCCGGACGGGTTCAGCTCCGACGGGCCGGCGCAGTTCGAGAACGTCGCCCCCCAGGACACCGTCTCGGTCGACGTCGACGTGACCAACACCGACGCGTCGCTGCCCACGTCCAACCAGGGCGGGGTGAACGGCGACTACGACCACGCGATCCGGACCACGAGCGACGGGGCGACGTCCGGCACTGCCGCTGCCCTGGAGCTGGTGCCGACCGCCACACTGCCCGACGGCACAGCCCCCGAGCTCGACGGCACGATCACCGAGGGCGAGTACGGCGCCCGGATCGACCTCGGTCGCCGGTGGGAGGGTGCGAGCTGCGCGGACGAACAGGACTGCTCGGCGACCGGGTGGATCGCCCGCTCCGGCGACGCCCTGTACGTCGCGGCCGACGTCACCGACGACACGTTGGGCACCGTGCTGGAGCCTGCCGACTGCAAACGGCACTGGCGGGTGGACTCGCTCGAGGTCGCGGTCGACCCCACCGGCACCTCGGAGAACACCTCGACGACCTTCAAGGCGGCCGTGCTGCCGACCACGCAGGGCGAGGTCGCCTGCGCGGCGCGGGACGCGGACAACCGTCAGGGTCCGATCGGGACGTTCGAGCAGGTCGGTGGTGACGGCACGCCACAGCTGGACCCGCAGAACACCGCGCCGGGCCTCGAGGCGGTCTCTCGGTTGAAGGAGCCGTACACCGGCTACGTGATCGAGGCGAAGATCCCGATGGACGTCCTGCCCGCGACGATCGACCCGGACCGGATGGCCTTCAACGCGTTCGTCTACGACTCCGACACCCAGGACAAGACCGGTCAGACGCGGATCGGCTGGTCAACCTGGGGCGGCGTTCAGGGTGATCCCTACCGATGGGGACGGGTCGTGCTCGAGGGCGCGGCGCCGCCGGAGGTCCGCACGAGCGAGCCGCGCCTCGACTTCCCGGCCCTGCGCAGCGTGGAGTCGCCGCAGTCGATCGTGCAGGCGCTTCGCACCACGGTGGCGCTGTCCGGGCTGCCGGCCACTCCGGACGCCCAGGCGGCGAAGGTCGTCGAGGCGAGGACGACCAGCGACGGCGTCGAGGTGGTGATCGACTCCCGAGGAACCGGCACGGCGTACCTCTTCGCGGTACGCGACGAGGGTGCGGTGGTCCTCGGTCGGGCCGTTCGTGAGATCGGTCCGGGGCAGAACCGGGTCGCGATCCCGGTAGCAGGCTCACCGCAACGCGTGCTGATGGCGTTCGACTCGGACGCGGGCGGCACGTCCGTGTCGGCGGCGGAGCCACGGTAGTCGTCCGGTGCCCCGCTGCTCCTCCGGCTCTGTTCCGCAGGAGCAGCGGGGCTCGTCGACCGGCCGCGGGTCGCGTTCATCGCGGCGTTCACCGCGGGAGGAAACCGAGCCGCGTGCCGATCTCGCACAGCTCGTCGATGCGCCACCGCAGCGGCTTGCGCGGCGACGGCCCGACCGCGATCCAACGGAAGTGCAGGTAGGCACGCGCCATGTCCAGGGTCAGCGGGAAGTCCGGCGGCGGCCCGTCCGGCCAGCGCGTGCGCGCGTACGCCGCGCAGCAGGCCTCCACGTCGTCCACCGGCCATCTCTCGACCAGGCTGGCGAGGTCGATCTCGCCGGCGGCCAACGCCGTCGACTCCCAGTCGATCGGCCGGACCTCTCCCCGATGGACGAGCACGTTGTGCGGATAGAGCTCCCCGTGCACCGGCACCAGGTCTGCCTCCGTCAGCAGGTGCAGGGAGCGCTCGAACCCCTCCCGGACCGCCTCCACGCGGTCGTCAGGGGGTCCCGTCCGGGCAAGGGTGTCGGCTGCTCGCCGTGACCAGCCGACGTAGTAGTCGTGCCTGAGCCGCCGCCTCGTCAGAGCGCTCGGCATCTCGGCGCGTCGCAGCTCCGCCAGCCGCTGGAAGCCTGCGACCCAGGTCACGGCTGCGAGCAGCGCGTCGGACGGCTGCAGGGTCTCCTCGAGCCGACAGGCGTCCTCGAGGTACTCGATGAGGAGCAACGCCTGACCGGCCGGGCCCGTCCACCCGCCGTAGAAGCGCGGAGTCGACAGCCCGCTCCGAACGAGGAGCTGCCGGTAGACCTCCACCTCGTAGGCCACGCCGAGCCGGTGCCCGAACGAGCCGTCCCGCGCCGCGGACCCGTGCTTGCAGAACAGCCGCACGGCTCGACCGTCCGCGAGCCGGCAGGTCACGACCTCGGTGCCGAACGAGGTCATGTACTCGTTGGGGCGGCGGTCCAGGAGCAGCGCCGCGTCGTCCCCGAGCGCGAGCCGGATGCGGTCGGTCAGCGTGCCGGAGTCCGGCAGTGTCACGGTGGCGCCTCCCACCATCTCACCAACCATCTACGCCACCATCCCGAGTGCGCGCATGCCGTCACCGAGACGCCGGTGGTAGCAGGCGAGGTTCTTGAGGCCACGGCGCGGCCAGGTGGAGCACAGCCGCTCGCCCTCCCAGTCGATCGACGCGACCTGGCGGAACACCCGGCCGACGGTCGGGGCGGGCCCCTGGAAGGGCCAGGGGTTCCCCTGCCAGCGGTCATGGACCGCGAACACCGCGAGGTCGGTGACGGGCACGCCCCACCCGGCCGCCTCCCAGTCGAAGGCGACCAGGCTGGGAGCCGTGGGCAGCCCGCGGAGCCGGACGTTCTTCGCCACCAGGTCGCCGTGCACCAGCCCGGGCGGGATGCCCTCGAGCAGGGGCTCGACCCGCTCCCACTCCCGGTCCAGCAGCAGGCAGCGTTCGATGGCGGCTGCGAGCAGGGCCCGTCCTTCCGGTTCGACGACGCGGTTGCCCTGCGCCCTGGCCATCCCCTCGATCCCGCTGCGCAGCCGGTCGCGGTAGTAGGCAGGGCCGCGCTCCGGAAGCACCTTCCCGAGCGGCATCTGCGAGGTGGTCGCGTAGAGGGCCTCGAGCCACCGGGCCGCGAGCTCCCGGTCCGCGGGGGAGCCCGGTGTGTAGGTGCCGCCCCTGACGTCCTCGAGGAAGAGCCAGCAGTGCCCCTCGTCGTTGGCGTGGGCAACGCCGTGCAGGGCAGGGGCGAACCCGGGAATCGCGGCGAGGGCGCGCTCGTACACGACCGGCTCGATGCTGTCCGCCGCACAGCGCTTGGCGACGAGGTCGACCCCACCCAGACCGCAGCCGTGCAGACGGCAGACCTCGGGCTCCGCGAAGAGCTTCTTGAGCACCTCCACCCGCTGGGGGGCCGGCCGGCTCGACCCGAGGCTCCGCCACGCCTCGGTGAGCTCCTCGAACAGGACGGCGTCGGCCGGCTCGTCGAGGTCCGCGTGCCGGGCCAGGCGAGCCGGGACGGGGCTGACGCCGTCGCTCATCCGGGAGACGTGGCCGCTGGAGAGCTCGATCTCCTGGTCGCAGCCCTCGAGCGTGCCGAGCCGGTGCGCGATCAAGAAGGTGGTCCGCCCCTCCATCAGGCGGTACATCGAGGCCATGATCGCCCGCTCGGTGTGGACGTCGACCGCGCTGGTCGGCTCGTCGAGGATGAGCACCGGGGCGTCCTTGAGGAAGGCCCGGGCGAGGGAGATGCGCTGCCGCTCACCGCCGGACAGGCGCACGCCGCGCTCTCCGACGAGGGTGTCGTAGCCGTCCGGCAGCGCCGCGATGAAGTCGTGGGCCCCGGCAGCGGTAGCAGCGGCGGCGATCTCCTCCCACGACGCGTCGGGCCGTGCGTAGGCGATGTTCTCGCCGATGCTCGTCGAGAACAGCAGCGGTTCCTGCAGCACGACCGCGAACTGCCTGCGGAGGTCCGCGAGCCGGTAGTCACGCAGGTCGACGCCGTCGAGCAGGATGCGCCCCTCGGTGGGGTCGAAGAAACGGTTGAGCAGGCTCGCGAGCGTGGTCTTGCCGGCACCCGTGGCACCCGTCACGCCGACGCGCATGCCGGGTCGGACGTGGATCGAGACGTTCTCCAGGACCGGGCGCTGCCCGTCGTACGCGAAGGAGACCCGGTCGAGGACGATGTCGCCGCGCGCGCGAGGCAGGGGGCGTGCGTCGGGGCGTTCCTTCACGTCGGGCTCCTCGTCGAGGACCGTGAACGCCCGCTCCGCGCTCGCGAGGTGGCTCTGCAGCGAGCCCGCCTTCCTGCTCATCGTCCGGAGCGGGGCGTAGAGCTGGGACAGGTAGGCCATAACGAGGACGAGGTCGCCGACGGTGATCACCCCTGCCTGCACACGCCGGGCGCCCAGGAAGAGGACCGCAGCGCCTCCCACCGCGGTGGTGAGCCCGACCAGGAGCGCGTAGCGACCCGAGTCGACGGCGTAGTGGATCCGGGCCCACATCCCCTCGTGGTACCTGCGGGTGAAACGCTCCTGCTCGTGCTCCTCCTGACCGAAGGCCTGGACGACCCGGCTGGCCGCGAGGGTCTCCTGGGCCAGGGACATCGCTCCGCTCTCCAAGCACTTGACCTGCCGTGACTGGGTGCGCAGCCGAGCACGGTAGCGCCAGGACACCGCGAGGAGGACCGGAGAGACGGCGAGGGCGACGAGCGCGAGCTGCCAGTCGATCACCGCGGTCACGTAGAGCATCGACACGACGATGAACGTGGCCGTGACGAACGACGGGATCGTGTCCACCGCGATCTGCTGCACCGCGAGGGCGTCGTACTGGATCCGGTACGTGGCGTCGCTGGTCCCGCGCAGGTCGTGGTAGGTGACGGACAGCCGTTGCAGGTGCCGGAACAGCCGGGTGCGGAAGTCGAGCAGCAGCCGCTCCCCGGTGAGCGCCCGGACCACCTCGGCGCCGAGGCTCTGCAGCTGGGTCAGCAGGGCCACGACGACGAAGAAGAGCGAGGCGCCGATCAGGAGCGCCAGGTCGGAGCCGCTCGGAAGGAGCGGCTCGAGGACCGGTGGTACGGGGTGGGAGCCGAGCACGCTGTCGACCACGATCTTGAGCGGGACCGGGGTGAGCAGCGCGAGGGGCACGGCGAGCATGCTGAGCACGTAGAGCCCCAGGATCCACAGTCGGTAGGGCCGCAGCTCCTGCCCGAGGCGACGCAGGAGCCGACGCTCGTCCCCCGCCCCCGCCGACTGACGGTTGCCGCTCATCGCCCGTCACCGCCTCGCAGGGCGCCGTGTGGGTCACCCCCGGAGTCCTCGGGACCGGACTGTGAGACCTCCGCAGCCCGGACGGCGGTGGCCGTGGCCCATCCGCACTCCACGGCCACCCGCAGCACCCCGGCGACGAGCAGGACGCCCAGGACACCCGCGGCGACGCCCGCGCCGTCGACCGCAGCCGCGGTCGTCAACCCGGCGAGCGCGGTGCACAGCACCACCGCCGTGCCCGAGCACCGCGGCCACACCCGGTAGCGGACCAGCTGGTGCCCGCCGCCGTGCTCCTCCACCGCGGTCCGCAGCCGTGCAGCGCCGAGGAGTCCGCCGCTCGTGTGCAGGTCCCACCGGTCGAAGTCGCCACCGCGCCGGAAGGCGGCGCCGTCGGTGAGCAGGGCCGCCTCGACCCGCCGCAGCCACTGCTCCGGCGTCCGCCACCGCTCGCTCCACACCTCGAGCGCCCTCCGCCGCGGCAGGCCGAGCCGGCCGCCGCCTCGCCTGCGCCAGGGGCTCAGGCCGTGCCTGAGCCGCCCCGCCAACCGGGCGACCGGCTGTGCGAGATACAGCGCTGCGACGAGTGCACGCAGGCGGAGCGTCTGCCGGCGCGAGCGCGGCGCGGACGGAAACCGCGCCCGCCTGGCGCCGCGGACCGCGTAGGTCAGGAGTGGCGCCAGGCACGCAGCCAGGACGGGGAGCGCCACGAACAGCGGCGGCCAGGCGAAGCCCAGCGACGACACCACGGCGAGGACCGCGATCACGAGATACCACTCCGGCATCAGCGCGAGCGAGGCGAGCGCCCCGTCCGCCGGGCGGTAGAGGTGCTGGAACAGGTTGCTGCCCCAGGTCCCGTAGTAGACCCTCCAGCGCCGCGGAGGTGGAAGGTTCACCCCTCGGCCGTACAGGCGACCGCGCCACGCGAGGTGGCCGGGCGCGTTGTACCTCTCGGGCCACTTGCGTTCGAGCAGGGCCTCGGCCCGGCCGTATCCCCGCTGCTGCCGCCAGTAGGCACGCAGCGAGTTCCTGCGGTGGTGCCAGACGACGGCTGCGGGGTTGAAGCCCAGGGTCCACCCTTGGGCCTGGAGCCGCCAGCAGACGTCGACGTCGTCGCCGGCGGTCCGGAACGTCGGGTCGAAGCCACCGATGGCATCGAGGCACGTCTTCCGGAACGAGGAGTTGCAGCCCGGTATGTGCTCGGCCTCCCGGTCCGAGACCAGCACGTGGATCGGGCCGCCGGGCGCGTTCGCCACGCATTCCGCGATCGGTCCGTCGCCAAGGGGCGGGATGTTGGGACCACCGACCCCGGCGTGGTCGGTGCTGCGGAAGGTGAGCGCCAGCTGGGTCAGCCAGTCGGGGTCGGGCCGGGCGTCGTCATCGGTGTAGGCGACGATCTCGCCGGTCGCCGCCGCGAGCCCGGTGTTGCGTGCGGCGCTGAGGCCGCGGTTCTCGGTGCTGATCACCCGGTACGGGTACTCGGCGGCGATCGAGGCCGTCGCGTCGGTCGACCCGTCGTCGACCACGATCACCTCGTAGTCCGGGTAGTCGACCTTCAGCAGGCCGTCGAGGCAGTCGCGCAAGGTCGCCTGGCCGTTGTAGGTGCACACCACCACCGAGATCCGTGGCCAGCCGGCCTCCGGTGCCGGTGGCATCCGTGCGAACGCCGCGCTCACGGCCGCCAACGCAGGCTTCGGCCGCCGGTCGCGGGTGGTCAGGCCGAAGTCCCAGTCGTCGATGTCGTGACCGCCGCGGTGCCACTCGTCCGTCCAGCCGAAGACGAAGGCGCCGGCGCAGCCCGCCTCCGCCGCCGTCTCCACCTGCCAGCGGAGCACGCGGGCCTGCTCGTCGAGGCCGTGACGCCGGCTGTCGAGCCCGATCTCTCCCATGACCAGCGGGGAGTCGCCGGCGAGGTTCTGGAGGCGGGCCAGGTAGGCCTCCAGCGGCTGTCGCTGCTCGAGGTAGACGTTGAACGTGACCAGGTCGAGGAACGGCAGCTCGAGGTACTCGGTGGTCGGGTAGTTGACGTAGGTGACGAGGCAGCCCGGGTCCTCCTCCTTCGTCGCGTCGTGAAGCCGCTCGAGGAAGCGCTCGACGGGGCGGCGGCCGTGCCAGCGCACGATCGAGGCAGGGATCTCGTTGCCGACCGCGTAGCAGAGGACCGCGGGATGGCCGGCGCAGGACCGGACCATGCCGCGCACCCGGCTCTCGATCGAGCGGGCGCGGTCCCGGTCGTCCAGGAAGGTCACGTGCTGCTCCCACGGCAGGCCGACCATCACGCGCAGGCCGTGGGCGGCCGCGCTGTCCAGGACCCACCTGGGCGGGACGGTGTAGGTGCGCACGGCGTTCATCCCGTGCGCTGCCATGGCTGCGAGGTCCGCCTCGACCACGTCCGGCGGGGGGAAGTCGTGGCCGCCGTCGCGCGGGCGGAAGGTCCCGTAGGTCACGCCCCGGGCGTAGAACTTGTCGTCGCCGTCGAACAGGAACTTGCCGCCCGCGCGCAGGCGTGACGTCAAGCCTCGCTCCGGCAGCTGCTGGCGAGGTGACCAGGCCATCCCCATAGCCATAGCTCTCCCTCTCGGAACGGCGAACGCCGAGCCGCAGACGGTCGCCCCCCACGGCACACCCCGCAGCTCCCCCCACCCCACCCATCACGATGGCAGTGACGTGGCCGGGGAGGAATGGCACGTCTGAACGCTTCTGTACCGACGCGGGGTGGTCCGCCCAGACCCCCGGAGGGCGCGAGAACGGGTCACCGTGACCCGTTCCTCGGCGGTTACATCTCCTCGTGGGTGTCGGGGTCGCCGCCGAACAGCCGGCCGTCCGGGCGGCCGAGGGCGGTGATCGCGACGACCTCGTCCTCGGCGAGGGCGAAGCCGAAGATGTCGAGGTTCTCCGCCTGGCGTCCCGGGTCCGCGGACTTCGGGATCGGGAGCGAGCCGAGCTGGTGGTGCCAGCGCAGGATCACCTGGCCGGGGGTGACGCCGTGGCGCTCGGCTGCGGCGCGGACCGGCTCCTCGCCGTAGGGCGCCTGGCGCTTACCCATCGGGCTCCACGCCTCGGTGCGGATGCCCAGCTGCTCGTGGACCCGGCGCATCTCGGACTGGGGGAAGTAGGGGTGCATCTCGATCTGGTTCACCGACGGGGTCACGTCGGTCTCGCCGATGATCCGGGCGAGGTGCGCCTGGGTGAAGTTGGAGACGCCGATCGAGCGGACCAGCCCCTGCCGGCGGAGGTCGACGAGGGCCGTCCACGCCTCCAGGAACCTGTCCTGGCTGGGGTTGGGCCAGTGGATGAGGTGCAGGTCGAGGTAGTCCAGGCCGAGCCGTTCGAGCGAGGCGTGCGTCGACTCGATCGCCGCGTCGTAGGCGTGGTGCCGGCCGGGGATCTTGCTGGCGACCTGCACCTCCTCGCGGGGCAGCCCGCTGCGCCTCAGCGCCTCACCGACCTCGCGCTCGTTCTCGTAGTTCACCGCCGTGTCGAGGAGCCGGTAGCCCTGCTCGAGCGCGCTCAGGATCGCGGTGACCCCGTCCGGGCCCTTGAGCGGGTAGGTGCCGAAGCCGATCGCCGGGAGGGTGGTGCCGTCGTTGAGGGCGTACGTCGGAAGGTCCGTCACCCGTCGGATCGTAACCGGTGCTCACCCCGGACCCGAGCTCACAGCTGGCCGGTTGCCGCACCGAGGCTCGGCTGACCGTTTTGCCTGGTACGTTCCGTTTCATGGGCATCACCTCGCCCGCCGTCGAGCAGCGGCGCTTCCGCGTCGGGCTGGGGCTGGCCACGGCACTCATCGTCGTGTTCGGGACGCTGCTCCACGAGTCGCGCCCCGAGGACGTGCGGCTGGCGGCGAGCGCGCTCGGCCTGCTCACCGGTGGGCTCGTCGTCTCGGTCAGCGGCGGGCTCGCAGCGCGGCGCAGCACCGGGCCCCGCAGGCTCTCGTGGCTGCTGCTGACCGCGGCCGCCCTCGTCGCGCTGGCTGGCAACGTCTGGTCGACGGCGGTCGGCGCGGACCCGGTGACCTCGCCCAGCCTCGTGGCGGAGGCGTGCATCGCCGTCGCCCTCCTGCTCTCCATCGCCGGCCTGCTCAACCTCCCCACGATGCGGCACCGTGGCATCGAGCTGCTGCGCATCGCGCTCGACGGGCTCGTCGTGGGCGGTGCCGTTCTGATGATCACCTCGCTCCTCGGCTTCCTGAAGGTCCTCGGGGCCCCGGCCGAGAGCGGGGTGACCGGCCTCGCCGCCGTGGTGTTCCCCGTGCTCGACCTCGTCCTGGCGACGGTCGCGCTGCTGCTGGTGGTCCGCAGCCGGGCGGACCGCGCCGTGCTGGCCCTCCTCGGACTCGGGTTCTCCCTGTACGCGGCCGGGGACCTCGCCTTCGCCGCACTCGCCGCCCGCGGGGAGTTCGAGTTCGGCACGCTCCTCGACCTCGCGTGGATCGCCGGATACTTCCTGATCGCCGCCGCGGCGTGGCACCCGAGCGCGAGCCGAAGCGAGACGGTCACCTCGGACACCGGTGGCTCCGACGTGCAGAGCACGCTCATGGTCTTCGGGATCCTGGCCGTCGCGGTCGCGGTCCAGGTGTTCGCGCCCGACCAGGGGCCACCCTCCGCGGCAGAACCGGTGCTGTGGCTCGTCCTGGTCGCCGTGGCCGGCCTCCGGCAGACCATGCTCACCATCGACAACGTCGCGCTGCGCCGCGGTCTCGAGCGCCGGGTGCAGGAGCAGACCGCCGACCTCAGCCGGCTCGCTCGTCAGACCGAGGTGCTGCTGACCTCGGTGGGCGACGGGATCTACGGGGTCGACCCGGCCGGCGACGTCACGTTCGTCAACCCGTCCGGGGCCGAGGCCCTCGGCTACGGCACAGGGGACCTGCTCGGCGCCCACGCGCACAGCCGCTTCCACGGCCCGCGTCCCGACGGCACCGCCTACGACCCGGCCGCCTGCTACATCACCGAGGCCATCGAGCAGGGGGTCATCACGGTCGCCGAGGAGGACACCTACCTCCGCCGGGACGGCGCCACGATCCCCGTCGAGATCACCGCGAGCCCGCTCGTCGACGGGGACCGGATCAGCGGCGCGGTGGTGGTCTTCCGCGACATGACGCAGCGGCGGGAGGTGGAGCGGATGAAGAACGAGTTCCTCTCCGTGGTCAGCCACGAGCTGCGCACCCCGCTGACCTCGATCCGCGGCTCGCTCGGGCTGCTGGCCGGAGGCCGGTTGACGGAGCTGAACCCGCAGGCGGAACGGATGCTCGGGATCGCTCTCGAGAGCAGCGAGCGCCTGACCCGGTTGATCAACGACATCCTCGACATCGAGCGGATCGAGTCCGGCTCGCTGCCGATCGACCCCCAGCCGCACCAGGCCCACGACCTGCTCGAGGTGGCCGCGACCGAGATGAGCGGGCTGGCCGGCGCGACCGGCGTGCGCCTGGAGACCGGCGAGGCGTCGGGCCGCGTGATGGCCGACGCCGACCGGATCGTCCAGACGCTGACGAACCTGCTCGGCAACGCGATCAAGTACTCCCCACCCGGCGGGGTCGTGCGGCTGTCCGCCGTGGCCTCCGACGAGGGCGTGACCTTCGCGGTGCACGACACCGGCCGGGGCATCCCCGCCGAGAAGCTGGAGAGCATCTTCGAGCGGTTCGAGCAGGTGGACTCCTCCGACTCCCGGCAGAAGGGCGGCACCGGCCTCGGCCTGGCGATCAGCAAGGGGATCGTCGAGCGGCACGGCGGGACCATCTGGGCCGAGAGCACGCTGGGCGAGGGCGCCACGGTGCGGTTCACGCTGCCGCGGCTGCCGGAGCAGGAGCAGGGGTACGTCGGAGGGGCCGGCGCTGTGGACGCGCCGCTGGTCCTGGTCTGCGACGACGACGTGGCGCTGGTCGACACGTTCACGACCATGCTCGGCCGGCACGGCTACCGGGCGGTCGGCGTGACCAGTGGGAAGAAGGCCGTGGAGCGGGCCCTGGCCGACCGACCCGCCGCGGTGATCGTCGACCTCCTCATGCCGCAGACCTCGGGCGGTGCGGTCGTGGAGAGCCTCAAGTCCTCCGAGCGGACCCGCCACATCCCGGTGGTCGTCATCTCCGGGCTGGTCCCGGCGGCCGACCCGGACCTCGCCGCGACCGCCGAGGACTGGCTGGTGAAGCCCGTGAGCGAGGAGCTCCTCGTGCAGGCCGTGGCGCACGCGGTCGACGGCCGGCGGCGGGACTCGAGGGTCCTGGTGGTCGAGGACGACGAGGTGCTGGCCGGCGTCGTCGTCTCCCTGCTCTCCAGCCACGGGCTCGACGTGGCGCACGCGGCGACGGTGGCCGAGGCGTTGGAGCTGGCGAGCCGGTCCGAGCCGGACGTGGTGGTGCTCGACCTGCGACTCCCGGACGGGGACGGCGCGGAGCTGGTGAACCGGCTCCGGGCGGACGGGGCGCTCAGCGGGGCTGCCGTGGTCGTCTACAGTGCGGCAGACCTGACGCAGGAACGCCGGGCCGAGCTCGGGGTCGAGGGCACCGACGTCCTCACCAAGGGACGCACGGGCCCCGAGGAGCTGGAGGACCGCGTGCTCAGGCTCGTCGACGCAGTGACCGGAAGGGACGCGCAGCAAGGTGGTGGACGTGCACCCGGGCTCACCGGCAACGCGTGAGGTCTCGCTCGACATCACGGTCAGGACCGCCAGCGGCGCGGGGCGTACGACGCTCGCCGCGTTCGACACCGCGCTCCTGGCCGCGGGGGTCGCGAACTTCAACCTCGTGCGGCTCTCCTCGGTGGTGCCGCGGACGAGCAGGATCCGGTGCTCGGCCGAGCCCGTCACCGGAGACCACGGTGACCGCCTGTTCTGCGTCTGGGCGGCTGCGCACGCTGAGCACGCCGGCGAGACCGCGTGGGCGGGGCTCGGCTGGGTCCGCGACGAGACCGGCCGGGGTCTCTTCGTCGAGCACGACGGCAGCAGCGAGGACTGCGTGCGCGAGCAGATCCACCTGAGCCTCGAGGACATGACGGCGGGTCGGGGCGGGTCCTGGGGGCCGGTCGAGACGGTGCTCGCCTCGGCCCACCACGAGGGCCGACCCGCCTGCGCCCTGGCGATCGCCACCTACCAGGTCGTGCCCTGGGAGGTCGTGTGAGCACCGCCCGGCCCGAGCTGCACGTGACCGTCGAGGCCAAGGTCGACGAGCCCACCGCCGAGTCGTTCTACGAGCTGTACGTCGACACCTTCGGCGACCTCGCGACCAAGGCCGTCGCCCGCCAGGTCCTCCACGAGCACGAGTTCCGGGAGGAGATGGTCGACGAGCGTGTCCAGAAGTACCTGGCCTGGGACGAGGACGGGGAGGTGCTGGGGATGGCCACGCTCACGAACCACCTCGCCACGGTCCCCTGGATCAGCCCCGACTACTTCGCCCACCACTACCCCGAGCACGCGGCGCGCGGGGCCGTCTACTACCTCGGGTTCATCCTGGTGCGGCAGGACCGGCGCCGCAGCCGGGTGTTCTCGGAGATGATCACCCGGATCGTGGACCTGCTCGTCGCGGACCGGGCCGTGTGCGGCTGGGACATCTGCGCGTTCAACAACGACGTCCTGCGGCTGGAGGACAACATCGAGGGGCTGCTGCGCCGCCTGTCCGACGTCTCGGTGCGGACCGTCGACGCGCAGACCTACTACAGCGCGACCTTCCACGGCCCGGCGGACGGTCGCTGAACAGCCCGACCGTGCGACGAACCGGGGTGCATCCACCGGTCTCGGACTAGGGTGTCCGGAGGGGGACGAACCCGACGTCCTCGGGAGGAAGCCGTGGCCCAGCGCACCATCCTCGTCGTCGACGACGACGACGCCATCCGCGAGATCACCCAGCTCGCCCTCGAGCTGAAGGGTGACTGGTCCGTGCTCACCGCGAGCAGCGGGACCTCGGCCCTCGTGCTGGCCCGGGAGCACAACCCCGACGCGGTGCTGCTGGACGTGATGATGCCCGACATGGACGGCCCCACCACGCTGCGGCAGATGCAGGACGACCCCGTCACCCGCCACATCCCCGTCATCCTGCTCACCGCCAAGGTGCAGGTGGGGCGCCACCAGGTCTGGGACGACCTTCCGGTCGCCGGCGTGATCCCCAAGCCGTTCGACCCGATGACGCTGAGCGGCGAGGTCGACCAGCTGCTCGCGCAGTAGTACGGGCCGGGAGGCGGCAGCGGCCGGCCTCAGCACAAGAAGATGCCGGCGTAGGGCTTGGGCTCGAAGTACGTCGTCTTCGGCATCATCACCTCGCCGCGGTCCGCGACGGCGACGAGGTCGTCGAGCGCAGGCGGGCGCAGGGTGAACAGCGCACCGCGGTCCTCGTCGACCCGGCCGGTCAGCTCGGCGAGCGGCGTGCTCGCCGGTGCCACGACCAGGCGCGGGTCTGCCACCGGGACGATCCCCAGCACCGGACCGAGCACCCGGTCCTGCAGGATCGCCACGTCGAGGCCGGCGGCGCCGGGCGGCCGTGCGCCGACCAGCGCCACGTCGTACCAGCGACCGTCGAGGTAGAGCCCGAAGCAGCCGTGCGGCGGGGGCGGGTCGTCGACGGGGCGCACGGTGAAGCCCTCCGCCAGCCGGTCCAGCAGGTGGGCCGCGTCCACGGGGCCGGTCACCCGGCGGTGGAACGCGGCCAGCCGCAGCCCGTCCATCGGGTAGATGACGCACAGCAGGCCGGTGCCGGGTGGCTGACCGGCCGAGCGCCACGCACGCAGGTTGGCCGCCACCCGGTGGTGGCCGTCGGCGATGTAGTGCACCGAGGCGCCGAGCGCGGTGGCCAGCCGGTCGGTGGCCTCGCCGGCGGGCACCTCCCACACCGTGTGCTCGATCCCGTCGGGGCCGGTGAACCGCACCAGTGGCTCCAACCCGCTGGTCTCGGCCACCACCCGGCAGGCCTCGGGGTCGGCCCGGTGCAGCAGCGCCACCGGCTCGGAGCGGGCGGGGGTCGCCGCGAAGTGGTGCACCAGGGCGGCGACCCGCTGCGGCTGGACCGACTCGTGGCCGCGGACCCTGCCGCCCACGAACGCCTCCACCGGGACGTCGCCGACCACCCCGGTGTGCTCGTCTCCGCCGCGGCGGAGACGGTAGACGAACAGCGCCTCCCGGGTGTTGCCGTAGGCCGCGGAGTCCAGCGCGCGAACCGCCGCGTCGGCCTCGTTCAGCGGCGACACGACCGCGGCCGCGCCGGGCTCGCGCACCACCCGGCACCGCAGCGGGCGGACGCCCGCGGAGTCGTGGACCTGGGTCACGACGGTCCGTCGGTGAGGTCGGCCGCGGACACGCCGAGCACCTCGGGTACGGCGGCGAGGTCGGCCAGCAACCCCTCCGGCACCGGGCCCGCGACGTCCATCGAGGCCACCGCCGCCTCCCCGCCACGGAACACCCGGTTCTCCATGTGCTCCACGTTCAGGCCGGCCCGGCTGAGCAGGTCGAGCACCCGCGCGAGCACGCCCACCCGGTCGAGGTGCCGGACGGTCAGGGTGACCGAGCCGAGTCGGCGCGGGGTCAGGTTCACGCAGTTGCGCGCCTCGCCCTCGGCGAACGCGTCGACGATCTCCACCACGCCGGCGGCGATGGCCCGCTGCGCCTGCTCGGTGGAGGCCCCGATGTGGTGCGTGCCCACCACGTTCGGGTGCTGTGCCAGCGTCGAGCTCCACGTCCCGCTGCCGGTGGTGGGCTCGTCGGCCCAGACGTCCAGCCCGGCCCGCAGCCCCTTGCTGTCGAGCGCACGCAGCAGGGCGGCCTCGTCGACCACCTCTCCGCGGGAGGTGTTGAGCAGGATCGCGCCGTCGCGCATGTGACCCAGGAACGTGTCGTCGACCAGGCCGACCGTGTCCGGCCCGGCCGGCACGTGCACCGACACGATGCGGGAGGTGGACAGCAGGTCCGGCAGCGAGTCGACCAGCCCGATGCCGAGCTCGTCGACGCGGAACCCGACGTACGGGCTGCGCCCCGGCCTGGCGACGGTCTGCACCGCGATGCCGAAGGCGGTCGCCCGCTCCGCCACCGCCAGCCCGATGGCGCCGAGCCCGACGATGCCCATCGTGGAGCCGAGCAGCCCCTCGGCCTTGCTGTAGCCCTTCTTGTCCCAGCGCCCGGCGCGCAGGTCCGCGACGTTGTCCGGGATCCGCCGGTCGATCGCGAGCAGCAGCCCGAGGGTGAGCTCGGCGACGGCGGCGGCGTTGCGCCCCGGCACGTTGGCCACCAGCACCCCGCGCGCGGCGGCTGCGGCGGTGTCGATGGTGTTCGTCCCCGCGCCGGCCCGGATCACCATCGCGAGCCGGTCCGCGGCCTCGATCACGTCCGCGCCGACCTTGGTGCTCCGCACGACCAGCAGGTCGAACCCGGCGATGCGGTCGGCCAGGTCCCCGGCCTGCAGCGCGGGCTCGACCACGCACGCATGCCCGCGTGACTCCAGCTCCGCGACGGTCTGCGGCGGGACCGCGTCCGCGAACAACAGGCGCATCGCACGACCTCCGGGAGGGACTGCCTGGCTGGCCTCGGCGTCAGGCTAGTGCCTCCGACGACGGACGCACCATGGTCAGACCGGGGCCGGGGCCGGCCCGGTCACTCGAGGCCGGCGAGGACCTTCCGCAGGGCCTGCTCCGCCCCGGTGCGCGCGGCGGCCTGCACGTCGGCACGGGTCAGCGCGTCCTTGCCCGGCGGCAGCGCGCCCTCGACCGCCCGGCTCACCGCCTCCGGCAGCTCCTTCAGCGCCCGGCGGATGTCGTCGGCCCTCGACGCCTGGCGCAGGGCGTCGGCCACGGTCATCCCCTTCGGGTTGATGTTGCGGTGCATCAGCTGGCTGATGATGGCGGGCACCAGCTCTTCCTTCAGCTGCTCCATGGTGGGCATGTCGTTCTCCAGGTAGGCGTCGAAGTCGAAGACCGGGACGGGGTCCGGTCGCCAGTGGTAGTCGGGGCCCTTGCTCGCGAGGCCGTCGAGACCGGCCCGGTAGTCGGTCTCCTGACCCCGCGCGCCGGGGGCCATGTCCGGCTCCCCGAGCAGGACCCAGTGCATGTGCTCGTCCATCCCGCCGTGCCGCTCGTCGCGTCGCCAGACCGCCCACCCCACCGAGCGGGCGCACCGGACCAGCCTCTGCTGCTGCTCCCGGGTGAGGTCCCACGTGCGGGTGTCGATGCAGCCGGAGCGGTCGTGGTAACCCGCCGAGGCCGCGGCGCCGTCCTTCACGAACGCGCCCTGGACGATGACGGGGGTGAACCCGCACCGCTCCACCACGACGTCGAAGGCGGCCTTCATCCGCCGGGTCATCACGATGTCGCGCCCGGAGCTGTCGCGACCGAGCCGGATCTGCGCCGTCGCCTGCACGGTGTCCTCCTCGAGGTGCCGGGTCCTGCTGCGAGTGTGCTCCCGGACCGGACGAACAGGACATAGTCATCGAGCAGCAACGAGGCTGCCCCGAACTGCCTATTGCGCGCAGGTGCGACAAACCTCGTGGATCATCCGCCAGGTCGAAGCGCCTGCGGAGCGGGTGGGTGGTCCCTCGCTGGACGAACGGGCTAGAACAGGGGACCGAAACTGACCAGTTCCCCGCACAATGGTCAGATGGACTGGTACCTCGACGGTGACGACGCCCAGGCTGTCGCTTCCCTGCGTCGGGAGGTGACCGAGTTCCTGCGCCGGCACGCCGAGGGCGGCGACGTCGACGACGCCGAGCTGGTCGTTGCCGAGGTGCTCGGCAACGCGCTGCGCCACGCCGGCGGGCCGAGCTGGGTCACGCTCTCGTGGACCGGCGCGTCACCCACGATGACCGTCTACGACCTCGGCCCGGGGTTCGACCCGGCGACACTGGATCCCGGGCTGCCCGAGCTCGAAGACCTCGCGCCCTTCGACGAGACCCTGCTGCACGAGTCCGGCCGCGGTCTGTTCCTGATCAGCCACCTTGCCGCCGAGGTGCACACGCACACGCGCACGGAGGGCATGGAGGTCACCGTCACGCTGCCGGTCACGCGCGCGGCCCAGACCAGCCACGACCCGCCCCGGACCACCATCGGCTCCCTTCCTGCGCTGGACGAGGCGCGGCCCGAGGGCGGGTTCGGGAAGGAGTCGTTCCTGCGGGCGCTGGTCGTCCAGCTCGCCCAGACCCTCGAGAGGCAGCACGGGCCCGACGCCGCCGAGGCTGCGGTGGCCCAGGTCGGTGCCGACGTCGGTGGCCAGATGGAGGCCGAGTACCGCGCCGCCGAGGACATCGTCGGCCGGATGACGCCCCAGCAGATGGCACACTGCTACGTCCGGCTCAAGCACGCGATCGACGGCGGCTTCTACGTGATCGAGGCCGACGAGGACAAGGTGGTGCTCGGCAACACCCGGTGCCCGTTCGGCGAGGCGGTACGACGGGCGCCGTCGCTGTGCCGGATGACCTCGTCGGTGTTCGGCGGGATCGCCGCGCGCAACAGCGACGAGCCGATCGCGGTCCTGCTCGAGGAGCGGATCGCCGTGGGTGACCCGGGGTGCCGGGTCGTGGTCTACCTTCGCGAGCCCGCCGGCGAGGCGTCCACGATGGTGCACCGCTACGCGCCTCCACGCCTCGACGACTAGCGCGGACCACCGCCTTCCGGCTGCGACCTCGGACCGTCCGACGTACCCGAGGGCCGGCCGTCCCGGCGGGGCCCGGAGTGTCCGCGTCGTGAAGTGACTTCCGAGTACTGACAAGTCCGTGGAAGGGTCGGGGGCAGCGGTCCCCGGACCGCACCGCCGTGATGAGCTCAGACGCCTCGGAGGCTGGATCGATGTTCTCTCGTATCGCCATCGTCAACCGCGGTGAGGCCGCGATGAGACTGATCCATGCAGTCAGGGACCTCAACGCCGAGGGCGGACCGCAGATCGAGACCGTCGCCCTCCACACCGAGGGCGAGCGCACCGCCATGTTCGTCCGCGAGGCCGACCACGCCTACGACCTCGGGCCCGCCTCCGCGCGCCCCTACATCGACATGGCCGTGCTCGAGCGCGCCCTGCGCGAGTCCGGCGCCGATGCCGCCTGGGTCGGCTGGGGCTTCGTCGCGGAGGACCCGGCGTTCGCGGAGCTCTGCGAGCGGATCGGGGTCACCTTCATCGGCCCCACCCCCGAGGCGATGCGCAAGCTCGGCGACAAGATCGGCTCGAAGCTGATCGCCGAGGAGGTCGGCGTCCCCGTCGCCCCGTGGAGCCGCGGGGCCGTGGACAGCCTCGAGGCCGCGACGACCGCGGCGAAGGAGATCGGCTACCCGCTCATGCTCAAGGCCACCGCCGGTGGCGGCGGCCGCGGCATCCGGTTCGTGGGCTCCGACGAGGAGCTCGCCGACGCCTACCAGCGCACCCGCGACGAGGCCGAGCGCGCCTTCGGCAGCGGCGTGGTCTTCCTCGAGCGGCTGGTCACCGGCGCGCGGCACGTGGAGGTCCAGGTGATCGCCGACGGCCAGGGCACGGCCTGGGCGCTCGGCGTGCGCGACTGCTCGGTGCAGCGCCGCAACCAGAAGGTGATCGAGGAGTCCGCCTCCCCGGTGCTCACCCCGGAGCAGACCGCCGAGCTCAAGGCGGCGGCGGAGCGGCTCGCGCTGGCCGTGGACTACCGCGGCGCGGGCACGGTGGAGTTCCTCTACCACCCGACCGAGAAGTTCTTCGCCTTCCTCGAGGTCAACACCCGGCTGCAGGTCGAGCACCCGATCACCGAGGTGACCACCGACGTGGACCTGGTCAAGGCGCAGATCCACGTCGCCGCGGGCGGCCGGCTGGAGGGGTCCGCCCCGCCGGAGACCGGGCACGCGGTCGAGGCGCGTCTCAACGCCGAGGACCCCGACCGGGACTTCGCCCCGTCGCCGGGGCACATCGCCCTGCTCGACCTGCCCGCCGGACCGGGCATCCGGATCGACACCGGCGTCGCCGAGGGCGACACCATCCCGGCGGACTTCGACTCGATGATCGCCAAGGTGATCGCCTACGGCCGGACCCGGGACGAGGCACTGGCCCGACTGCGTCGCGCGATGAACGAGACCACCGTGGTGATCGAGGGCGGCGCCACGAACAAGAGCTTCATCCTCGACCTCCTCGACCAGCCCGAGGTCGTCGACGGCAGCGCCGACACCGGCTGGATCGACCGGGTCCGGGGCGAGGGCCGCCTGGTGGCGCACCAGCACTCCGGTGTCGCCCTGGTGGCCGCGGCGATCGAGGCCTACGAGGACGAGGAGGGCGTCGAGGTCGCACGGCTGCTCGAGACCGCGCACGGCGGCCGGCCGCAGGTCCAGCACAAGGTCGGCCGGGCGGTCGACCTGAAGCTGCGCGGTACGTCGTACCGGGTGACCGTCGCGCAGATCGGCCCGCACCGGTTCCGCGTGGCGGTCGGCGCCGACGACCAGGCTCAGGTGGTCGACGCCGAGGTCGAGCGGCTCGACCGTTACAACCTCCGGCTGACCGTCGGCGACCAGCGGCACCGGCTGGTGACCGCGACGCATGGGCCGGTGCAGCTCGTCGAGGTCGACGGGGTCACGCACCGGGTCAGCCGCGACGAGGGCGGCGTGCTCCGCTCGCCGGCGCCGGCCCTGGTCGTGGCCACTCCGGCGGCCGTCGGGGACGAGGTCGCCCCCGGGGCGGCGGTGCTCGTGCTGGAGAGCATGAAGATGGAGACCGTCCTGCAGGCCCCGTTCGCGGCGAAGGTCCGCGAGCTGATGGTCGCCACCGGCAGCCAGGTCGAGACCGGGGCGCCGCTGGTGCGCCTCGAGCCGGTGGCGGACGGTGAGGAGGAGGCCGGACCGGCCGCGGCCGAGGAGGGTCCGGGGCTGGACCTGCCCGGCCGGCCCGCGGACGGGTCCGCCCACGACCGGGCGGCCCGGGGCCTGGCCGACCTGGCGGCGATGGTGCTCGGCTTCGACATCGACCCGCGTGACGAGGAGGGTGCGCTGGCCGCGTACCTGGCCGCGCGCGACGAGCTGGTGGCGGAAGGGGAGCCGGTGCTCGCCGACGAGATCGCGCTGCTCGGCGTGCTCGCCGACTTCGCCGAGCTCAGCCGCAACCGCCCGGTCGACGAGGACCTGCACGTCGAGAACCGGGTGCACAGCCCGCGCGAGCACTTCCACACCTACCTGCAGAGCCTGGACGTGGAGCGTGGCGGCCTGCCGCACGGCTTCCGGGACCGGCTCACCCGGGTGCTGGCGCACTACGGGATCACCAGCCTGGACCGCACCGACGAGCTCGA
>DATIBI010000135.1:0-12220 GCA_035457605.1 Nocardioidaceae bacterium | reverse complement strand
CTGTGACCCGGCTGTGGCTCGGAACTCGTGGTGCCTGCTTTGCGTGGTTATCGGGTCGAGCACCCGGTTCGAGAACCGGCTTCGGCTCAGCCGGGGGGAGGACCTCCCCGAGCCGTTGCTCCCACGCCGGGCGGTCGCCCTGGCCGTCGTACCGACCGGCGGATATTGCGGTGCGCGACCGACCGCTCTCGGGGAGGATGGAGCGTTGTGGGCCACGTAGACGTCGCAGGTGTCAGGTACGAGCTCCCGGACGGCCGGGTGCTGCTCGACGACGTCTCGTTCCGGGTCGGTGAGGGTGCCAAGGTCGCGCTCGTGGGCGCCAACGGCGCCGGGAAGACCACCCTGCTGCGGATCATCACGGGCGACCTCGTGCCGCACGAGGGCGCAGTGACCCGCAGCGGCGGGCTGGGCGTGATGCGCCAGATGGTCACCCAGGAGAACGCCGGCAAGACCGTGCACGACCTGCTGCTCGCGGTCTCGCCGCCCCGCGTCCGGGCCGCCGCCGCGACCGTCGACGCCTGCGAGCTCGCGATGATGGAGAGCGACGACGAGGCGAACCAGATGAGGTACGCCGCCGCGCTGGCCGAGTGGGCCGACGCGGGAGGGTACGACATCGAGGTCACCTGGGACGTCTGCTGCACCGCGGCACTCGGTATCTCCTACGACAAGGCGAAGTACCGCGACCTCACCACGCTTTCGGGCGGGGAGCAGAAGCGGCTGGTGCTGGAGTTCCTGCTGCGCGGCCCGGACGAGGTGCTGCTGCTCGACGAGCCCGACAACTTCCTCGACGTCCCCGGGAAGACCTGGCTCGAGCAGCGGATCAACGAGTCGCAGAAGACGATCCTCTACATCAGCCACGACCGGGAGCTCCTCGCGAACACCGCGACGCGGGTCGTCACCGTCGAGCTGGGCGCAGCCGGCAACACGGTCTGGGTCCACCCGGGCGGGTTCGCGTCCTACCACGAGGCCCGCCGGGCGCGGTTCGAGCGGTTCGAGGAGCTGCGTCGCCGCTGGGACGAGGAGCACGCCAAGCTCAAGGCGCTGGTGCTGCGCTACAAGATCAAGGCGGAGTACAACGACGGGCTCGCCGCGCAGTACAAGGCCGCCCAGACCCGGCTGCGGAAGTTCGAGGAGGCCGGCCCGCCCCAGGCCATCCCGCGGGAGCAGCAGGTGACCATGCGGCTCACCGGCGGACGGACCGGAAAACGTGCGGTGGTCTGTGAGCAGCTCGAGCTGACCGGGTTGATGAAGCCCTTCGACCTCGAGGTCTGGTACGGCGAGCGGGTGGCCGTGCTGGGCTCCAACGGGTCGGGGAAGTCGCACTTCCTGAGACTGCTGGCTGCGGGCGGGTCCGACCCCGATGTCGAGCACCGTCCGGTCGACGAGGCCACGATCGAGCCGGTCCGGCACACCGGGCGGGCGCGACTCGGGGCGCGGGTCCGTCCAGGTTGGTTCGTCCAGACGCACGAGCACCCGGAGCTTCGTGGGCGGACGCTGCTCGAGATCCTGCACCGCGGGGACGAGCACCGACACGGAATGCCACGCGAGCAGGCCTCTCGGGCGCTGGACCGGTACGAGCTCGCACACGCGGCCGAGCAGCGGTTCGAGTCGCTGTCGGGCGGGCAGCAGGCGCGTTTCCAGATCCTGCTTCTCGAGCTCTCCGGTGCGACGCTGCTGCTGCTCGACGAGCCGACCGACAACCTCGACGTCGAGTCGGCGGAAGCACTCGAGGAAGGGCTCGCGGCCTTCGACGGGACGGTCGTGGCGGTCACGCACGACCGCTGGTTCGCACGGGGCTTCGACCGGTTCCTGGTGTACGGCGCCGACGGGTCGGTCTACGAGTCCACGGAGCCGGTGTGGGACGAGGGCCGGGTCGAGCGGGCCCGGTGACCGGGGTCGGATCCGCCTCCCGGTCGCGCGTAGCTGATAGGCCGTGAGCGTGGCCTTGCCTCGATCGCAGCTGGCCCGGCCGGAGATGAGCTCACGTGCCGCGTCGAGGTGACCGGCGTGGACGGCGGTCTCGGTGAGCACCTGCAGGACGACCTCCCGCATTACCCGGTGGTGATGGCAACATGGGTGCGGTCCGTGGTCCCTGCGTTAGTCGCCGTTTGCTCTGTCGAGCCGGCCCGTTCGGGGTGGAAGATCGGGGCGGTCGCCCGCTGACGCCGTGCTGGTAGAACATGCATTGCCGAGCCCGTTGAGCGCCGCACAGGCGTGGGGCACCGCCGTCGTACCGCTCAATGCATGTTCCGCGGGCCCGCCTGTCGCAGGTCCGGGCGGTCGGGAACCGCGGCGCCCGCCGGACGTCCAATCTGGCGCCGCGTGTTGGACGGTTCTCCAACGGTACGCCGCTTGGACACCGTTCGTAGACCGCGTCAGTCGCTGTTTGCTCTGTGGAGCAGGCCCGTGGAGGGGGATTTTCGGACTAGTCGGCCAGGCCTTGTGCGACTTCCCAGCTGTGGCCCGCAGGGTCGGTGAACGTCGCGACCCGCATGCCCCAGTCCTTGTCCTCGGGACCGCTGAGAAGGGTCACTCCGCGCTTCTCCAGGTCGCGGCACACCTCATCCACGTCGTCCACCCAGATGCTGAGCTGGAAGCGCGAGCCGCTATGTGGAGCGGCGACGGATCCTTGCCCGACGAGCGTGTGGGCTTCGGAGACCTGGAGCAGGTTGACGACCAGGTTGTCGAACTTCACGGCCGCGGACACCGGGTCCTCGTAGACGACCGGGACGTCGAAGACCTCCTGGTAGAACGACTGCGCCTCGTGCAGGTCCTCCACGAAGAGGCTCATGGCGCTGATCTTCCTGAGTGACTCACTCACTGTCACGCTGCTTCCCCCGCTGCGAACGCCGCGGATTCCTCTGGTGTGCACCTGATCCTGACAGCTCGCGACCATAGTCCGCCGGCTCATGGGTGAGCCCCGATGGGCTATGGCCTCCCGACCGCGGCCGCTGCGACGATCGCAGCGTCGCACCCACTTCATCTCGGGACCTGTCTCACAAGGAGGGTGCAATGGTGGACAGAGTCGTTGACAGGCGGATGCTTCTCCGCGGCGCCGGCGTGGCAGGCGCAACGGCCATCGGTGGTACTGCGCTGGCATCGTCGGCCCGCGCCGACAGTGACAACGACGTCACCGGCTCGTGGGTGATCACGCACAGGGACGACCCCCCGGCGGAGCCCGAAACGGGCACCTCAGTGATCGCCTTCGCCGAGGGCGGCGTCTTCATCACTCAGGACTTCGCTCCTGTCGCCCCCGGTGGTGTCGGCGCATGGAGCCGCGAGAAGGGCGACCGGGTCAAGGTGAACTTCTGGACCGGCTTCCCGAAAGAAGGTGGCTCGCCAGCGGTCGCGCTCAACATCAAGGCTCGTGGCAAGGTCGACCACGACTCGATCTCGGGGACCTATACGTTCACGGTGCACCCCGCGAAGAACCTGAGGAAGGTCCTTCAACGGGGCAAAGGCAAGTTCAAGGGCCACCGCCTCGAGGCCTAGTACCGAGAACCGCCTCAGGTGTTCTTGCAGGAGCGCATGAAGTTCGTCGCGGGCTTCTGGTCCCGCACGATGCAGTAGTGCTGGTTGCCGGTGGCCTTGTTGGGCAGCCTGACGCGCACCTTCCACGACCTGCTGATCACCGGGCAGGTGGAGCCCTTCTGGTAGGTGATCGTCTTGCGCGCAGGGAAGTTGCGGCCGTCCTTGAACACGCGTGCTCGCGCGGTCATCCCGCCAGGGACGTAGATGTCGTAGGTCCAGCTGCTGGTGCGCGCGGCACTCGTCGTGGTGCCGCGGTTCCAGGTGTGGTTGTACTTCGCCGACACGACCCCGTAGTTGACTCCGCCCTCGACGGTGTCCGACGACGAGTGGCTGCTGCCTGCGGTCGAGGTCTTCGACACCGTGCGACTGATGCGACCCGGTCCCGCGACCCAGATGCTGGCGACGTTGGTGCCGATCCAGATCCGGTATCCCTCGCCGAGGATCTTGTAGCTCACGTTGTCGACCCGGCAACCGGCCGCAGCGGCGGGCGCCGTGGTGGCCATGGTGCCAGTGGTGGTGACGGTCGTGATCAGGGCAAGTCCGGCCAGCAGCGGCCCCAGACGCCCGAGAGTGATTCGCATGGAGGCTCCCCTTGAAGGTCGCTCATGGCGGGCGCCACGGGCCAGGGCAGTTATACCGCACCCAGAACAGGTGCAACCAGGGCAAAGTCGGGCGCAGCGACCGCTCAGCGGGTCACCCGGAACAGCCCGTGCGCGCCTCGCTCGGCGTCCACCATGACGTGCGACACGAACGGGTAGCTTCCCCGCTCGGGGAAGGTCAGCTCGACGAAGCCGCCCTGCGCCGGGGCGAGCGCGAGACTCTGGGCGCCGCCACTGCCTCCACGCAGGAGGTACGCGCCCTCTGCGTAGACCCGGTCGAACTGCCCGCCCACGACGTGGAAGGACGTCCGGCGGTTCGGTCCCGCGTCCAGCACCCACACCCTGACCCGTTCGCCGGTCCGGGCGACGAGCGGACTGGCGTCGTACTGGTTGGCGTAGCCGTTGAAGACCACCGCGTCGGGCTGCTCGGCGCGCACACTGTCGAAGTCCACCACGCCGCGTTGCTCGCCGAGGTAGAGCTCGGACTGGACGAGGAGGTAGCTGCGGTCGACCTTCGGCAGGTCGGGCGGTTCGATCACGACGGCGCCGAACATGCCGTTGGCGATGTGGCCCGACATCGGCATCGAGGAGCAGTGGTACATCCAGACGCCCGCCCTGGTCGCGGTGAACCGGTACACCAGCGACTCTCCCGGTGCGATCGTCCGCATCGGTCGGTCGGGGGCCAGCGAGCCGGCGTGGAAGTCGACGGAGTGGCCGATCGTGCCCTCGTTGACCAGCTTGATCACGAACGTGTCGCCCACGCGGCCGTGGAGCACCGGACCGGGCGCGGAGCCGTCGTAGGTCCAGAGCCGCTGGATGACTCCGGGTGCGACCTCGCGCTCGGTCTCGGTGACCGTGAAGGTACGTCGATGCACCCGACCGGGCTCGAGCGCAGGAAGCTCTGCGTCGTGGGCCGAGAACTCCTTCCCAGGACGCGCCATGGGGTCGAACCTGGCGTCGCTCCCGGCCGGCGCGGCCAGGTCGTGCTGCGTCATCGGGTCGGGCTGCGCCGGGTCCTGCCGGGCCGCGCCGGGTCCGTGCTGATGACCTGCATGGCCGTGGCCGTTGCCGGCGCCGGGAGCGTCCGCAAGGGAGCCGGTCGCCTTGATCGCCAGCACCATCCCCATCTGGCGGTGGCCCAGCACCGAGCACCAGCCGTCGACGTCGCGGCCGACCACGCCGACGTCGACGGTGGTGGAGTCACCGGGCGAGAGCCGGCCGCTGTCCTGACCGGAGTCGAGCACCAGGTCGTGGACGTCCTGGTCGTCGGTGTTGCTGAGACTGATCACCAGCCGGGTGCCGGCCGGGACCTCGATCGTGGCGGGGGTGAACCGCATGTCGTGCGCCTTCACCTCCACCGTCCGGGTCTCGCCGGTCGCGGCGACACCGGTCGAGGCGGCGGCCGCGTTCCGAGCGCCGGCGAGGGCAGCGGGGTCGAGTGCCACCCCGAGAGCGACGGCCAGGACGACAGTGGCCAGACCGGTCCCCGCGAGGCCGACGACCTGGCCGGCCGGACGCTCCCCGTCGGGTCTCGTGGGCCGGCGTTCCATGGCGGGCGCCTTAGCGATGGCAGGGGCCGCCTTCGCCTGGTGGGAGGCCCGGACGGACAGCACCAGCAGCGGCACGAACGTGACGAGGCCACCCAGCACGAGGATCGAGGAGACGACCCGCACCGCGCTGGGCACGGGCAGCACGCAGACGAGCAGGCCCGCGTTGACCAGGGTCACCCGCAGGGCGCCGCCGCGGTCGAGGACGGTGTTGGCCGCGCGCACCGCGGAGGGTCCACCGCCCAGGGCCATCGGGACCAGGTAGGACAGCGCGCCGAGAAGCACCTGCGCCCCGAACCCGGCGGCGAGGAACGGAGTGAGCCACGAGACCCGGTCGTCGACCACGCTCCACGACGGGGCAGTCGCGACGCCCACGGCGAGTCCCGCCAGCGAGCCCACCAGCCAGGCCAGCCCGCCCAGCACCGACCAGGTCGGGTACGACGAAGGCCGCTTCGCGACGGCGGTGCGCACGAACGGCACGGCGACGAGCCCCAGGCCGGTGAGGTAGCCGGCCAGCCCGAGTACGACGGCCGTCCGGGTGCCCAGCAGCGCTCCGCCCGCCGTGACGAGCACCGAGAGCGTCAGAACCGGGAGGGCATGCCGTGCGGCGCGCTCGGTGCCCTCGGCCATCCGGGTGCGCAGCATGGTGGGCCAGAGCGTGATGAGCGTCCCGACGACGGTCAGGCCCATCCAGCCGAGCAGGTTGGTCGACGCGTGGGCCAGCTTCATCTGGCCGTGCGCCGGGTCGGGGAGCCCCTTGGCAAGGATCGTGCCGAGGGTGGCCCCGAAAGGCAGCAGCGTCGTCGCGACGACGTAGTAGCGGACGGTCGCCCCGAAACGTGACGGCAGGGCGCGACGCAGCTGCAGCACCAGGGCGACGCCGTGCCAGGCGACCGCTCCCACGACGAGGACCGCCCCAGCCACGGTCAGGGGCCAGACGTCGCACAGCACGCCGCTCACGACCAGAACCACGCCGACGTTGAGCATGAGCAGCCGGACCGACTGCACCGTCCGGTCGCCCTCTCGCGGAGCGGTGTGCAGCAGTGCGTCGGCGAAGTGCCTGCTCCAGACGAGGATCGCGTGGGTGGCCGCACCGAGCAGCAGCAGGTGGATCATCAACCAGCGGGGCGCCGGCACGAACGGGTGCACGAGCGCGGCCACGCCGGTGGCGACCAGCCAGAACACGACCGGCAGGTCGCGCAGCGGCCAGAAGCCGCGGGTGGCCTTGCTCATCGCCGCGCCCCGGATCGCGCGGTGCGTGTCAGCACCCAGACCACGACGGCCACGAAGCCGAGCAGGGAGGCGATGTTGAGCGCCCCTCCGACCTGCCACGCGAGCTGGTGGCCGAGCGAGTCACCGACCCACAGCCGGAGGGCGAGCGAGAGGTGAAGCGCGACGGCCGGCACGAGCAGGGCAGGGTGGTAAGCCATCGGCCGTCGGAGCACGGCGGGAAGGATCACCGGGGCATGGGCCATGATCATCGAGATCGTGAAGCCCAGGAACACCGCGTGCACCACGGCGTCGTACCTCGCTCCGTCGGTCGTCGGTCCACCGACCAGCCAGACCGATCCCGCGACGGCGAGCCAGAAGTAGCCGGCCAGCATGCTCGCGGCCATGAACCGGACGAGTCCGTCGGAGCGGACGGTACGACGGGCGACGTCATGCACCGCCAGCCAGCCGACGAGCATCACGAGGACCAGACCCAGGGCGGGGGCGCCGACCGCGGGCCAGAGCAGGGAAGAGGTCACGGTGACGACCACGCCCGCCGCGAGCAGCACCAGGGTGCGACCGGCTCTGGGCCCCATGGCGATCCGCGCCAGCTCGAGCCGTTCTCCGGCGATCGTGAGCACGATGAACCCGACCAGCCAGGGCAGCAGGCTCGGCACGCGGACGCCGCCGAGCCACAGGGTGGCCGCGCCGACGGCGAGCACCGCGCCGAGCGCTTGGACGAGCACCGCGTCGTCGCGCTGCCGACGCCACAGGGGGACGTAGACCGCGGTCAGGGCGACCGTTCCCGCGAGCAGGGCACCCCGGCCGGCGGTGAGCGGCGCGGGCGAGACCAGCAGGACGGCCCCCGCGCCCAGAAGACCCGGGGCCAGGAAGCCGGCGCGGTTGCTGAGCACCACGGCTCGCTCGAGGGCGATGAGGGTGCCGACGAAGCCGAGCACGAGCAGCATGCCGTGGACGTCGGGAAGCCGGTCTGCCGAGACCGGGGCGGGGAGGCCGATCAGCATCAGCGCGGCGTCGAGGCCGGCGAAGAGGGCGACTGCGCCGGGGACGAGGAACGGGATCCGCCTGAGCCCCACCCGACGGTTGGCGGGGGGAGCCTGCGTCCGGGTTGCGGCGGTGACCGTCGCGGTCATGGACGGGCCGTCCGGGTGAGCAGACCCAGGCGGCAGGCGCCGGGCTCCGAGAACGGCTCGAGGTCGGTGCGCGTGCTGTCGGCGCCGTACTCGTCGAGGGCGCCGCGGACGATCCCGAGGTGCACCCCGCACACCACGTCCGGGAACTCCTTGGCCGTCTCGAGCAGGGGGCACCGGGTGAGGCGTGCGGTGGTGGCGCGGTCGTCGGTCTCGGGGGAGAAACCGATGTCGTCGAGCAGGGCGACCACTTTTCGCCTGGCGGCCACGGCGCCGGAGCCCACAGGCGGACCGGCCTTGCGGGCGAGGTCGTGTCCCCAGGCGTTTCCGGCCGCGACCGCGTCGGCCCGGGGATCCTTGCTGGTGCGGCTGATGTGGGCGGCAAGCGTGGCTGCGAGGCCGGCGTACTCCGAACCGGCTGTGTCGACGTCCGGCTCCGTCGCCTCGTAGAGCCAGGCGGGCCGGCCACGGCCGCTCGGCTCAGCATGGAAGCGACGCACGAGGCCGCGTGCGACGAGTGCTTCGAGGTGCTCCCGCAGCGTGTTCGCGTGCAGACCGGTCGCTTCGCTGAGCCGGGCGAGCGTGGTCGGCCCCGTGGCGTCCCGCAGGCTGTCGAGCACGCTCGCCCGTGAGGCCGAGAGCGGCCGTCCGCCTCGGACCGCCGTGGTTGGTCGGGGGCCGTACCCCGGCCGGCTGAAGTTGCCGGGAATATTTTTCACGGTGTTCACTGTAGTAAATTAATGAAGAGGCCGCCAGCCGACGGCCCCGGGAACAAAGCCAACGAAGGCGGAGGAAGAGATGGACGTCGTGATCGCGTCAACCGAGGCGGACGCACGGGCCGCGGAGGCGGTCGAGCAGCACCACGCGCAGATGGCAGGTGCCTTGGCCGCGCGGGTGGAGGCACTCGTGGCCGCAGCGGCGGCGGGTGACGAGCTTGCGGCCGGCGTCGCACGCTCCGACCTGGTCGCCTGGTGCGAGAGCGAGCTGGTCCCGCACGCGCTGGCCGAGGAGAAGGCGATGTACCCGGCGGCCCAGGGGAAGCCCGAGGGCCGCCTGCTCGTCGAGGGGATGCTCGGAGAGCACAAGGTGATCACGGGACTGGTCGAGCAGGTCCGGGCGACGAACGACCCGGTGCGCGCGGCCGCTGCAGCCAAGGCGCTGCAGGTGGCCTTCGAGAGCCACCTGGCCAAGGAGAACGACCTGGTCCTGCCGCTGCTGGTCGGCGCTCCCGACGTCTCGGTGGCGCAGCTGCTCGGTGGGATGCACGAGCTTCTCGGTGCGGGCGAGCACTCGCACGAGGGCGAGGACCACGGCCACGGCGCCACTATCGAGGCTGAGGCCCACCAGCCGGCCCCCGGCGGTCACAGCTGCAACTGCGGCGAGGTGGACGGCCCCGGCTACCCCGAGCTCGACGCGCGTCAGGTCCCCCACGCGATCCGGCACGCCACGATCTTCGGCGCCCTCGACGCCGTGCGTCCCGGAGGAGGCATGGTCCTCGTCGCACCGCACGACCCGTTGCCGCTCCTCAGGCAGATCGAGCAGCGTTCACCGGGTGCGTTCGAGATCACCTACGTCGAGCGCGGCCCCGATGCCTGGCGGCTCGCGTTCGCTCGCCGTGCGGCCGGGTGAGGGCAGGCTCAGGAACCCGCCGGCGCGAGCGGTAGGCCGCGCCGGCGCAGGTCCTCGCGCAGGTGGCCGGTGTCGGTGAACAGGATCGCGGTCATGCCCGCCCGCGCTGCCGCGGCCACGTTGGCCGGGCTGTCGTCGACGAACACGCATTGTTCGAGCGGCAGACCGGTGCGGCGTCGAAGGACCTCGAAGATCGCCGGGTCGGGCTTGGCCAGCCGCTCCTCGCCCGAGACGACGATGTCGTCGAACAGGTCGAGGAAGGCGAACCGCTCGCGGGCGTGCGAGAACATGTCCGCAGACCAGTTCGTGAGCGCGAACAACGGGACCCCCGCCCGGTGCAGCTCAGCGAGCACGTCGACGGTGTCCTCGATCGCCCCGACCAGTGAGTGCGCGAAGTTGGCCCTGTAGCCGCGGAGGTGGGGGAGCCACTGCGGGTGGGTGCGAGCCGCTTCGGCCACGGCGTCGTCCCACGGACGGCCCGCGTCCTGGGCGTGGTTCCAGGCTCCGAAGTCGAAGTCTTCCGCGGCGAGCAGCCGGGACGCCTCCTCGGCGCCCACGGCCGCCGCGACAGCCGGGTGCGGGTCCCACCGGATGAGCACGTTGCCGAGGTCGAACACCACCGCTGCTGCACCCATGACCCCGACCCTAGCTTTGACCACAGCGGCCCCGGCCGTCGTACCGCCGGCCGGGGCGCTCAGGTCACTTCCAGCGTTCGGTCGCGGGGACGAACTCCAGGCTGCGCTGGCCGGTGTAGATCTGCTTGGGGCGCGCGATCTTCTGCTCCGGGTCCTGCACGAGCTCGAGCCACTGGGCCAGCCAGCCCGAGGTGCGCGGGATCGCGAACAGCACCGTGAACATCTCCGGCGGGAACTGCAGCGCCTCGTAGATCAGGCCGCTGTAGAAGTCCACGTTGGGGTAGAGCTTGCGCTTGACGAAGTACTCGTCCTCCAGCGCGATCTTCTCGAGCTCCAGCGCGATCTGCAGCAGCGGGTTGACGCCGGTCACCTCGAAGACGTCGTCTGCGGCCTTCTTGATGATCTTCGCCCGCGGGTCGTAGTTCTTGTAGACCCGGTGGCCGAAGCCCATCAGGCGCTCCTTGCCGTTCTTCACGCCCTCGATGAAGTCGGGGACCTTGTCCACCGAGCCGATGCGGCGGAGCATCCGCAGCACCGCCTCGTTGGCGCCACCGTGGAGCGGGCCGTAGAGGGCGCCGATGCCCGAGGTCACCGCGGAGTACGGGTCGACCTGGGTGGAGCCCACGGCGCGGACCGCGTTGGTCGAGGCGTTCTGCTCGTGGTCGGCGTGGAGGATGAACAGCACCTCGAGCGCGCGGACCAGCCGCTCGTCGGCCTGGAACTTCGGCTCGCTCATCTTGAACAGCATCGCGAGGAAGTTGGCGGCGTAGCCGAGGTCGTTGTCGGGATAGATGTAGGGCTTGCCCTGCGCGTGCCGGAAGGACCAGGCGCCGAGAGTCGGCATCTTCGCGATCAGCCGCACGATCTGCATGTGGCGGTTGTCGCCGTCGGAAATGTTGCGCGACTCGGGGTAGAACGTCGAGAGCGCGCCGACGGAGGCCAGCAGCATGCCCATCGGGTGCGCGTCGTAGCGGAAGCCCTCCATGAAACGGCGGACGTTCTCGTGCACGAAGGTGTGGTAGGTGATCTCGTGCACCCACGAGTCGTACTGCTCCTTGGTGGGCAGCTCGCCGTGGATGAGGAGGTAGGCGACCTCGAGGTAGGTGGACTTCTCGGCCAGCTGCTCGATGGGGTAGCCGCGGTACTCGAGGATGCCCTTGTCGCCGTCGATGAAGGTGACCGAGCTGCGGCAGGAGGCGGTGTTCACGAAGCCGGGGTCGTAGACCGCGAGACCGGGGCTCTCCTCGTCGACGCGGATCTTGCCCACGTCGGCGGCCTTGATCGCGCCGTCGAGGATCGGTACCTCGTACTCTTGGCCGGTCCGGTTGTCGCGGACGGTGAGGGTCTCGCCGGTCTTGGCGGCGCTGCCCGAAGTTGATTCAGTGGCCGTGCTGTCGGTCACGTCGGCTCCTCGCTGAGTCGGGACCGTCCTGGGCCCGTCACGCGCCTTGGGGCAAAGTGCGCGTCGGGGGACGTCGTACTGTTAGGTCACACGTAGTCCTGCCTAACTTATGCCGGAAGTGTCCCCGGACGGAAACCGGGGTCGTTTTGACCGACGGCGAGGGCCGCCGGTAGTCTTGGCGGTCGCGGCATGTTCTGGCATGGGCTCTTCGCAGTCCGCTGTTTTGGCCGCCCCCGGCTCGTGACACGGGTCGACTGACAACCGATTTCGATGAGAAGGCAAACAACCGTGCGTACGTACAGCCCGAAGCCCGCTGACATCCAGCGCGAGTGGCACGTCATCGACGCCACCGACGTGGTGCTCGGACGCCTCGCCATCCAGACCGCGACGCTGCTTCGCGGCAAGCACAAGCCCACGTTTGCCCCGCACGTCGACGGTGGCGACTTCGTCATCATCGTCAACGCCGGCAAGGTCGCCCTGTCCGGCACCAAGTCCACCACCAAGATGGCCTACCGCC
>DATIBI010000134.1:0-12317 GCA_035457605.1 Nocardioidaceae bacterium | reverse complement strand
TTCTCCTCGTCGGTGAACTCGACGACGATCACCGGAGCGGCGCCGTCCTCGATCTGCGGGGCGGGCAGCACGGCGACCGCCACCCGGTCCCCGATCCACGGCGCGACGTCCCGCTGGTACTTCAGGCCATAGGGGTTCTGGTTGAACTCGTCCTCCAGCAGTGCCGCCATCAGGTCGTCCCCACCTCCGTCGAGCGAGGGGAACTTGCGCAGCAGCCGGAACGCGTTCGCCTTCTGCCCCGCCGACGGGTCGAAGTCGACCCGGGCGAAGGCCACGGTCGACGCGGGAAGCACGTCCTCGGGCTGGGTCCCGCCGCCGCTGAGGAAGTCGGCGACGCGGTAGCCGCCGAAGGCGATGCCGCCGACGAGGGCGATCACCGTCACCGCGGTGAGGGTACGACGGACGCCACCGCCCCGCCTCCTACGACGGTCCTCCGCCTTCGCCGAGACGACGTAGACGTCACTGAACGCAGCACGGATCGCGGCGTCGCGCTCGGCGGCCAGGCGGGCGGCCTCCTCACCGACCGCGTCGTGCGCGGCGGTGGGGCCGGGCTCGCCGGCCCGGCCACCCGCCGACCTCGACTCGGGCTGAGATGCTGGGTGCGGCGCAGGGGATGACGCCGAACCCCCGAAGCTGATCGTGTCGTCGGCCAGGAAGTCGTCGCGACCCGCGCCGGGGCGCGGCTCGGAGTGGTCGTCGTTCACGCTGCTGCTCCAGATGTCCGGGTATGCGTCTCTCGCCGAGTGTGGGGCGTTTTACTCCCGTTCTCGGGCAGTTGGCGGAACTCTGGGGGAGGGCGGCACGGCACCCGAGTCCGGCGTAGGCCGGGCGGGGGACGCAGGGCATGATGGCCGGATGAGCGCAGACCAGCAGCACGGAGTTGTCTTTCCCCGGGCCGCGGACGGCCGGCGGAGCACCGCCGCCGTCGGCCGCGCCGTCGTCGCCGACGCCCTGCGGGAGGTCGACCGGGCCGGTGCCCTCGACGCCGAGCAGGAGACCAACTGGCGCACCGGGTACCTGGTGCACTTCCGCCGTCTGCTCGAGGCGGGGCTGGAGTCCCGCGAGGCGGCCGTCAGCGTTGCCGCGCACGGCCTCGACTCCCTGCGGCACCGGATGCGCGTGGTCGGCGACGGTCGCGACGTCCCCCTCGAGGACTGGGCTGCCTCGCCCTCGGAGCGGAGCCTGGACACGGTCGAGATCAAGGGCACGGGGGAGCGGGAGACCGAGCTGTCCCTGCCGTACCACGGCAAGCGACTGCGCGGCGACGCGCTGCACCGGCGCCTGGACACGTGGATCGACCGCGGCGTCATCGAGCCCACCGCGGCCGACGCGGTGCGCCGGGTGATGGACCACCCCGACTGGCTCGCGCTCGACGGGCACACCGTCGCCGTCCTCGGGGCGGGTGCGGAGATGGGCCCGTTGCAGGCGCTGCTGCGCTGGGGCGCGCGCGTTGCCGCCGTGGACCTGCCGCGCCCGGCAGTCTGGGAGCGGCTGCTGGAGACTGCGGACCAGGGCGCCGGGACGGTGGTGGTCCCGGTCGAGCCGGGGCGCACGGAGCGGACCTCCCGGGTCGCCGGTGCGGACCTCATCGCGGAGGTACCTGCGGTGGCCGACTGGCTCGGCGCGCAGCCCGGCCGGCTTGTGCTCGGCAACTACGTCTACGCCGACGGTGCGACCAACGTGCGGGTCTCCGTCGCGGTGGACGCGTTGACCACCCGGCTGACCGCTGCGCGTGAGGACACCGCGCTTGGCTTCCTGGCCACGCCGACCGACGTTTTCGCCGTACCCTCCGACGCGGTCTGGCAGTCCACCCGTGCCTACGAGGGGCGGACGGCCACCGCCAAGATCCTCGGGCGTCCTCTGCGCGCGGCGTCCGCGGGACGTCTGCTGCGCCGCGCGTACGTGCCCGGATCCGACCCGGGGATCAACGACAGCCTGGTCCCGCAGCAGGGTCCCAACTACGCGCTGGCCAAGCGGTTGCAGCGGTGGCGGGCCACGGTCGCCCGCGACGGGGGCACGACGGTCTCGCTCAACGTAGCGCCCCCGACCCGGACCCGTTCGGTGGTGAAGAACCGGGCGCTGGCCGCGGCCTACGCCGGCGCGCACCGGTTCGGCGTCGAGGTGTTCGAGCCCGCGACCTCGAACGTGCTGATGGCCGCGCTGCTGGTGCACGACCTGCACACCGACGGGGGCCCGCGGCACGAGCACCCGTGGCAGGACGAGGCCCACGCCGCCGTGCACGGCGGGCTGTGGCGCACGGCGTACGCCCCGCGCAGCGCGCTCGGTCTGGCCGCCCTGCTCGGCTACGGTGCAGCGCGCACCTAGGTCCACGACCCGCCCGTGGGTACACCCCGGACAGGCACACGCCGGGCACCCCAACCCAGGTCGCGCGCGTTCATGCGTGTGAGCATGATCGCGTCCACATCACGGCAGTTTCCCCTTGCTGGGTTGACGTTCGAGATCAGGTCGATACGTTGCCGGTGATGCTTCGGACAACACCAGCAGACCAACCGACCACCGACCCCGAGCAGAACGAGTCCGTCGAGACGCGCCGCCCGACCGTGGCCGACGGCGCCGCCCTCTGGCGGCTGGCGCGCGACTCGCGGGTTCTCGACCTCAACGCCTCCTACGCCTACCTGCTGTGGTGCCGTGACTTCGCCGGTACGTCGATCGTGGCGACCGTCGACAGGGAGCCGATCGGCTTCGTCACCGGCTACCACCGGCCGGCCGAGCCGGGCACGCTCATGATCTGGCAGGTAGCCGTCGCCGCCGCGTACCGCGGCCGCGGCCTGGCCCGCCGGATGCTCGACGAGCTCGTCGAACGCACGGGGCCGACGACCCTCGAGACGACGATCACCCCGGACAACGAGGCGTCCGTGCGGCTGTTCTCCACCTTCGCGGCACGTCACGGCGCCGGCCTCGACGTCGCGCCGGTCTTCGACTCCTCGCAGTTCCCCGACGGTCACGAGACCGAGCTGCTGTACCGCATCGGCCCGCTCGGCTGACCTGACGCAGCCGGCGCGATTCCCTCCCCACCCCCGACGGAAGGACCCCATGTCCACCAGCGTGTTCGAGACCCTCGAGTCCGAGGTCCGCAGCTACTGCCGCGACTGGCCGGTGGTGTTCGAGCGGGCCCAGGGCTCGCACCTGACCACCGAGGAGGGCACCGACTACCTCGACTTCTTCTCCGGTGCAGGCGCCCTCAACTACGGCCACAACCACCCCGACCTGCTCGCCCCGCTGGTGTCCTACCTGCACAGCGGCGCGATCGTGCACTCGCTCGACATGCACACCCGCGCCAAGCGGACCTTCCTGGAGCGGTTCCGCGAGATCGTGCTCGAGCCCCGCGGCCTGGACCACAAGGTGATGTTCCCCGGCCCGACGGGGACGAACTCGGTGGAGGCCGCGCTGAAGCTGGCCCGCAAGACCACCGGCCGGCAGCACGTGCTGTCGTTCACCAACGCCTTCCACGGGATGACGCTCGGGTCCCTCGCGGTCACCGGCAACTCGATGAAGCGGCAGGGCGCCGGGATCCCGCTGACGAACAGCTCGAAGATCCCTTACGACGACTACTTCTCGGGCGAGACCGAGGACTTCTTGTGGCTCGAGCGCGTCCTCGAGGACAGCGGCTCCGGCGTGGACAAGCCCGCCGCGATCATCGTCGAGACCGTGCAGGGCGAGGGCGGCCTGAACGCCGCGCGCGCCGAGTGGCTGCGGGCACTCTCCGAGCTGTGCCGTGACCACGAGATCCTGCTGATCGTCGACGACGTGCAGGCCGGCTGCGGGCGCACCGGCAGCTTTTTCAGCTTCGAGGAGGCCGGCATCGTGCCGGACATCATCTGCCTGTCGAAGTCGATCTCCGGCTTCGGCCTGCCGATGGCGCTGACGCTGATCCGCCCCGACCTCGACGTGTGGGAACCCGGCGAGCACAACGGCACGTTCCGCGGGCACAACCTCGCGTTCGTCACCGCCACCGCGGCGCTGGAGCGGTTCTGGGCGACCGGAGGGTTCGAGCAGCAGGTGCGACAGCGCGCCGAGCAGCTGCACGAGGGGCTCCAGCGGATCGCCGACGCGCACGAGGGAGCCGCCGTGCGTGGGCGGGGCCTGATGGCCGGGGTCGTGTTCGCCGAGGACGACACCGCCGGCCGGGTCGCGGAGGAGGCGTTCCGCCGCGGGCTGCTCGTGGAGACCTCCGGCCCGGAGGGCGAGGTGGTCAAGGTGCTCCCCGCGCTGACCATCGAGCCTGACGACCTCGCCCGAGGCATCGACCTGCTCACCGAGGCCGCGGAGGCGGCGCGGTCCGCCGTACCAACCCGCCCCGACAGCGACCCCGACAGCGACCCCGACAGCGACCCCGACTCGGTCGCGAACCCCTCACGACAGGAGGTCCCATGATCGTCCGCACCCTGGCAGAGCTCGACGGCACCGACCGCGACGTCTCGGCCGAGACCTGGCGCAGCCGCCGGTTCGTCCTCGCCAAGGAAGGGGTCGGCTTCTCCTTCCACGACACCGTCCTGCACGCGGGCACGGAGACGTCGATGTGGTACGCCCATCACGTCGAGGCCGTCTACTGCGTCGGTGGCGAGGGCGAGCTGGTCAACGACGAGACCGGCGAGGTGCACCCGCTGCGCGACGGCACGATGTACCTGCTCGACGGCCACGAGCGGCACACCGTCAAGGCCCGCACCGACCTGCGGATGGCATGCGTGTTCAACCCGCCGGTGACCGGCCGCGAGGTGCACGACGAGCACGGCGTCTACCCGCTGCTGACCGACGAACCGAACGTGCACGAGACCGAGGAGGCTTCCTGACATGACCGAGACCGTCGACCGCACCAGCGACCTGTACCCGACCCGGCTCACCGCGCCGCAGCAGCCGACGCCGCGGGTGGACCCCGTGGTGTGGGGTACGTCGGACGACGGTCCGCTCGACGCCGCGACGCTGTCCGGCTTCGACGAGACCGGCTACCTGACCGTCGAGGACCTCGTCACCCCCGCGGAGGTGGAGGAGCTCCGTGCCGAGCTGCGCCGGCTCTCGGAGGACCCCGTGGTCCGCGCCGACGAGCGCACGGTCGTCGAGCGCCGGTCCCAGGAGGTCCGCTCGATCTTCGAGGTGCACAAGGTCAGCGAGGTGTTCAGGAAGGTCGCGCACGACCCGCGGGTGGTGGAGCGGGCCCGGCAGCTGCTGGGTTCGGACGTCTACATCCACCAGAGCCGGGTGAACTTCAAGCCCGGCTTCGAGGGCAAGGAGTTCGGCTGGCACTCCGACTTCGAGACCTGGCACGCCGAGGACGGCATGCCGCGGATGCGCGCGGTGAGCATCTCGATCTCCCTCACCGACAACTACACGTTCAACGGGCCGCTGATGATCATGCCCGGCTCGCACAAGACCTGGGTGCCCTGCCTGGGCGAGACCCCCGAGGCGAACTACCGGTCCTCGCTGGTGCAGCAGGAGGCCGGCACCCCGGACCGCGCGGTGCTCACCGGGCTCGCCGAGCGGCACGGCATCGACGTCCTCGAGGGTCGGGCCGGAGGCGCGACCATGTTCGACAGCAACTGCATGCACGGGTCGAACGGGAACATCACGCCGTACGCGCGCTCGAACGTCTTCATCGTCTACAACAGCGTCGAGAACACCTGCGTCGACCCGTTCGGCGCCGACGAGCCGCGTCCGGAGTTCGTGGGGGCCCGGGACTTCACGCCCGTCGGCTGAGCTCGCAGCCCTGGAGGCGCCGGTGACCGGGCGGGGTCACCGGCGCCTTGCCGTGTGTCCGGTGTGCCCGGTGTGACGCTGGTCAAAATGACTAGTCAGTCGCGTTTCCCCCGGACAAGGCCGGGGGAATGATCCGGCTGATCTTCGCGACGCGGCCCTTTCGGTGCGTCGTGCCATCAGGTCGTGGGCGCACCCCCCACGGGTCGGTCCCCGATCACGACGGAAGGGAAGCATGCCGGAGCTGTTCATCGACGGGAGCTGGCGCGACGCCGGCGACGGCCGGACCCGGGAGATCCGCTGCCCGGCGGACGGGAGCGTGGTCGGGACCGTGTCGGAGGCGGGCCCGCAGGACGCGCTCGAGGCGGTACGGGCCGCCCGCCGCGCGTTCGACGACGGTCCCTGGCGGCAGGCCACCTCGCCGGAACGGGCGGCCATCCTCACTCGTGTGGCCGACCAGCTCGAGGCGCAGAAGGACGAGGTGGCGCGTCTGGAGTCCCTCGACACCGGCAAGCGTTTCGTGGAGTCCCAGATCGACGTTGACGACATCGTCGGCGTCTTCCGTCACTACGCGAACCTGGCCGGCGCCGAGGCCGGCCGTATGGTCGACGCCGGCATGCCGGGCGTGGTCAGCCGGGTCGTCCACGAGCCGGTCGGCGTGTGCTCGCTGATCACGCCCTGGAACTTCCCACTGCTGCAGACCTCGTGGAAGGTCGCCCCCGCGCTGGCCGCCGGCAACACGTTCGTGCTCAAGCCCAGCGAGCTCACCCCGCACACCGCGATCTGGCTGATGAAGGCGCTCACCGAGGCCGGGGTGCCGGCCGGTGTCGCCAACCTCGTGCTCGGCACCGGTGCCGAGGTGGGAGCGCCGCTGACCGAGGCGCCCGAGGTCGACCTGGTCTCGTTCACCGGCGGCCTGGAGACCGGCAAGCGGATCATGGCCGCGGCCGCGGGCACGGTGAAGAAGATCGCGCTGGAGCTCGGCGGGAAGAACCCCAACGTGGTGTTCGCCGACGCCGACATCGAGGCGGCCGTGGACAACGCACTCACCGCGGTCTTCCTCGACTCCGGCCAGGTGTGCTCCGCCGGGGCCCGGCTGATCGTCGAGGACACCATCAAGGACGACTTCGTCGCCGAGCTGGTACGTCGGACGAAGGCGATCCGGCTCGGGGGACCGTTCGACGCCGATGCCGAGACCGGCCCGCTGATCAGCGCCGCGCACCGCGACAAGGTGGAGAGCTACGTCGCCCGCGGGATCGAGGAGGGCGCCACCCTGCTGGTGGGCGGAGCTCGTCCCGAGGACCCCGAGCTGGCCAAGGGCTTCTACTACCTTCCGACGATCCTGGACCACTGCGCCTCGGACATGTCCGTGGTGCAGGAGGAGTCCTTCGGTCCGGTGCTCACGGTCGAGACGTTCACCGGAGCCACCGACCAGCAGCGCGAGGACGCCGCGGTCTCGGTCGCCAACGACACGATCTACGGCCTGGCGGGCGCCGTGTGGACGCAGAACGCCGGGCGGGCCGAGCGGGTGGCCGGCCGGCTGCGGCACGGCACGATCTGGATCAACGACTACCACCCCTACGTCCCGCAGGCCGAGTGGGGCGGCATGAAGCAGTCCGGGGTCGGCCGCGAGCTCGGCTTGGCCGGGCTCGAGGAGTACCGCGAGACCAAGCACATCTGGCACAACACCAACCCGGCCGCGGGCTACTGGTTCGGCGCGAACGAGGGAGACGACGCATGAGCAAGGCCTACGACTTCGTGATCGTCGGCGGCGGGTCGGCCGGCTCGGCGCTGGCCAACCGCCTCAGCGCCGACCCCTCCACCAGCGTGCTGGTGCTGGAGGCCGGCCGCAGCGACTGGAAGCTCGACCCGTTCATCCACATGCCGGCCGCGCTGCCGATCCCGATCGGCAACAAGCTCTACGACTGGAAGTACGAGTCCGAGCCCGAGCCGCACATGGGCGGCCGCCGGGTGTTCCACGCGCGCGGCAAGGTCCTCGGCGGCTCCAGCAGCATCAACGGGATGATCTTCCAGCGCGGCAACCCGCTGGACTTCGAGCGGTGGGCCTCCGACCCGGGCATGGAGCAGTGGAGCTACGCCCACTGCCTGCCCTACTTCAAGCGCATGGAGACCTGCATGGCCGGCGCCGACGCGTGGCGGGGCGGCTCCGGCCCGCTGGTGCTCGAGCGCGGCCCGGCGACCAGCCCGCTGTTCGGGGCGTTCTTCGAGGCGGTGCAGCAGGCCGGGCACCCGTTGACCGACGACGTCAACGGCTACCGGCAGGAGGGGTTCGCCAAGTTCGACCGCAACGTGCACCGCGGTCGCCGGCTCAGCGCTGCCCGGGCCTACCTGCACCCGGTCCGCAACCGGCCGAACCTCACCATCCACACGCTCTCCCACGTCACCGGGCTCAAGATGCGCGGGAACCGCGTGGTCGGGGTGGAGTACCTCCGCGGCGGGAAGCTGCAGCGCAGCGTCTCCGCGAACGAGGTCATCCTGTGCGGCGGTGCGATCAACTCGCCGCAGCTGCTGCAGCTCGCCGGCATCGGCAACGCCCGCGAGCTCGAGGCGCTCGGCATCAAGAGCGTCGTCGACCTGCCCGGGGTGGGGGAGAACCTGCAGGACCACCTCGAGGTCTACATCCAGCACGCCAGCAAGCAGCCGGTGTCGATCGCGCCGTGGATGAAGCACCGGCACAAGCCGCGGATCGGCGCGGAGTGGATGTTCCTCCGCAAGGGCGTCGGCGCCTCGAACCACTTCGAGGCCGGCGGGTTCATCCGTAGCAACGACGACGTGAAGTACCCGAACCTGATGTTCCACTTCCTGCCGATCGCGATCCGCTACGACGGGTCGCAACCGGCGAGCGAGCACGGCTACCAGGTGCACATCGGCCCGATGTACTCCGACGTCCGCGGCTCGGTGAAGATCAAGTCGGCCGACCCGTTGGAGCACCCGGCGCTGCAGTTCAACTACCTGTCCACCGAGAACGACCGCCGCGAGTGGATCGAGATGGTCCGCGCCGCGCGCAACATCCTGGAGCAGCCGGCGTTCGCGCCGTTCAGTGCCGGGGAGATCTCGCCCGGGCCGTCGGTACAGACAGACGAGGAGATCCTCGACTGGGTCGCCAAGGACGCCGAGACCGCGCTGCACCCGTCGTGCACCGCGAAGATGGGCACCGACGACCTGGCGGTCGTGGACCCGGGCAGCATGCGCGTGCACGGGGTGGACGGCCTGCGCGTCGTCGACGCCTCGGTCATGCCCTACGTCACCAACGGCAACATCTACGCCCCCGTGATGATGCTCGCGGAGAAGGCCGCCGACCTGATCGTCGGCAACGAGCCCCTCGCACCGCTCGACGTCCCCTATTACCGGCACGGTGAGGGCATGCCCCTGTTCCCGCCGGGCGATCCCCGCAATGTCCAGACTGGAGCAGCTTCATGAGTGAGACCACGCTGTACGACAAGGAGTCGGAGCTGGAGCCGCCGGCGCGGATCCGCCCGGTCGTCTTCTACGGCTCGGCGGCCGCGGTCCTGGTGATCGCGATCTGGGCGATCCTCACGCCCAAGGCAGCCGCCGACACCATCGGCACGGTGGTCGGGTGGACCTCGTCCTGGTTCGGCTGGTTCTACATCCTGCTGGCCACCGCGGTGCTGGTGTTCGTGGTCTTCCTCGGCGTCTCCCGCTATGGGCGGACCAAGCTCGGACCCGAGCACTCGCAGCCGGAGTTCAGCACCTTCTCCTGGGCCGCGATGCTGTTCGCGGCCGGCATCGGCACCGACCTGATGTTCTTCTCGGTCGCCGAGCCGGTCACGCAGTACCTCGCCCCTCCGGTCGGGAAGGGCGAGACCGTCGAGGCCGCCCGCGAGGCGACCACCTGGACGCTGTTCCACTACGGGATCAGCGGCTGGGGGATGTACGCCCTGATGGGCATGGCGCTGGCCTACTTCTCCTACCGGATGAACCTGCCGCTGGCGATCCGCTCCTCGCTGTACCCGATCTTCGGCAAGCGCGTGCACGGGGCGCTGGGCCACGGCGTGGACATCGCGGCGGTGATCGGCACCATCTTCGGTGTTGCCACCTCGCTCGGCATCGGCGTCGTCCAGCTCAACTACGGCCTGAAGATGCTGCTCGGCATCCCGGAGGGTGTTCCCGCCCAGATCGGGCTGGTGGTGCTCGCGGTGCTGATCGCCACCGTCTCCGCGGTCAGCGGTGTCGACAAGGGCATCAAGCGGCTGTCCCAGCTCAACGTGCTGCTGGCGATCGGCCTCGCGATCTGGATCCTGGTCACCGGCAAGACGACGTTCCTGCTCAACGCCCTCGTGCTCAACATCGGCGACTACGTCAGCAACTTCGCCGGACTCACCAACCAGACGTTCGCCTACGACCAGCCGGTGCAGTGGCTGAACTGGTGGACCCTGTTCTTCTGGGCCTGGTGGATCGCCTGGGCGTCCTTCGTCGGCCTGTTCCTGGCCCGGATCAGCCGGGGCCGGACGATCCGGCAGTTCGTCGCCGGCACGCTGATCATCCCGTTCAGCTACGTGCTGATGTGGGTCTCGATCTTCGGCAACGCCGCCATCGACGCCGTGCGCAGCGGCAACGCCCAGTTCGGGCAGCTGGCGATGAACACGCCCGAGCGTGGCTTCTACACGCTGCTGACGCAGTACCCGGCGTTCACGTTCATCGCGGGCATCGCGACCTTCGTGGGTCTGCTGTTCTACGTCACCTCGGCGGACTCCGCCGCGCTGGTGATGGCGAACCTGTCCTCGAAGCTGCGCACCCCGCAGGACGACGCCACCAAGGGCGCGCGGATCTTCTGGGCGCTGGCGACCGGTCTGCTGACCATGTCGATGCTGCTCGTCGGCGGGGTCCCGGCCCTGCAGAACGCGACGATCATCATGGGTCTGCCGTTCGCGTTCGTGATCGTGCTGGTGATGGCGGGGCTCTACAAGGCGCTGCGCGTCGAGGCCAACCGTGCAGACAGCCACCGGCAGAGCCTGCCCGGCCGGCTGTCCGGGCGCACCACGCCGACCCCGGACGGACACCAGGGCCGGTCCTGGCGCCAGCGGCTCGGCCGGTCGATGTCCTTCCCGAGCGTGGCGCAGGCGACCGAGTTCGTCGACGAGGTGGCGCTGCCCGCCCTGCGGGAGGTGGCCGAGGAGCTGCACGGCCAGGGCGTCGACGCACGCGCCGACAAGGTGTCCGACGACGGCGTGGCCTACGTCGAGCTGGTCGCCGACCTGGGCACGGACCACCCGTTCCACTACCAGGTGTGGCCGCGTGAGGTGCCGATCCCGATCTTCGGGCGCGGACCCGCGGGCCACGACACCTACGCCCGCCTCGAGGTGCACCTGCGCGAGGGCGGCCAGGGGTACGACGTGATGGGCTACACGCACACGCAGCTCATCGACGACGTGCTCGACCAGTACGAGCGGCACCTGGAGTTCCTGCGCCTCAACGACGGGATCACCACGGCCTGAGGTCGCCGGACCCGGCGTGGGCCCGACACACTGCATCTGACGCTGGGCTCGCCCCGACCGGGTGGACGTGCTGGACGGGGCAGTCGAGCTTGCGTCGTCCTATACCCTCGGGGGTATTCCATCGAGAAGGGAGAGCCGGCATGTGCCAACGGGTGACCTGCCGCCGCTGCGGGAAGGCGACGTGGTCCGGGTGCGGACAGCACGTCGACCAGGTGATGCGCGGGGTGCCCGCGGGGGAGCGGTGCACGTGCTCGCGCGAGCGGGCCTCTGAGCAGGCCTCTGAACAGGCCTCTGGCCGGGGCTTCCTCGGCAGGCTGTTCGGCCGCTGACCGTGTGCTCCGTGCGGCGGCCCGGAATGTCCGACAGGTGAGGGCTGTTGGAACGAGGGACAAGCTCAACCGTTCCAGGGAGGCATCCGCGTTCATGAGTCAGCTCTTCAGCCCGTTCGACCTGCGAGGCACAAGGGTCCGCAACCGGGTGTGGGTATCGCCGATGTGCCAGTACTCCGCCGTGGACGGGGTGCCGGGCACCTGGCACCTGGTCCACCTCGGCTCGTTCGCGCGGGGTGGTGCCGGCCTGGTGATGTCCGAGGCGACCGCAGTTTCTCCTGAGGGCAGGATCTCGCCGCAGGACACCGGTCTGTGGACCGACGCGCAGCTCGAGGCGTGGCGCCCGATCGTCGCCTTCGTCAAGGAGCAGGGCGCGACCGCGGCGATCCAGCTCGCCCATGCCGGGCGGAAGGCGTCGAGCCGGCGCCCCTGGGACGGCCGCGGTGGTGTCCCGGACGAGGAGGGCGGCTGGGAGCCGGTGGGCCCGTCGGCCACGCCGTTCCCCGGGCTGCGCGCACCGCGGGCGCTCACCCGCGAGGAGATCGGCACGGTGGTCGACGACTTCGTCTCCGCCGCGCGCCGCGCCCTCGACGCCGGGTTCGAGGTGCTGGAGATCCACGCCGCGCACGGTTACCTCCTCCACGAGTTCCTCTCTCCCCTGTCGAACGAGCGCGAGGACGAGTATGGCGGCTCGTTCGAGAACCGGACCCGGCTGCTTGTGGACGTGGTCCGGGCGGTGCGCTCCGCCGTACCCGACACCACCCCGGTCGTGGTCCGGATCTCCGCCACCGACTGGGTCGAC
>DATIBI010000133.1:0-8594 GCA_035457605.1 Nocardioidaceae bacterium | reverse complement strand
AGGCCGCGGGTGGACGCGTTGCCACGGCTCTCGACCTCGACGGTGGCAGTCTGCTGGGCGGGGTGGCCGTTGAAGTAGGAGCCGACGAGCTCGCCGTACCACGGCCAGTCGTACTCGGTGTCGGAGGCGGCGTGCACGCCGGCGTACCCGCCGCCGGCCTGGATGTAGCGCTCGAACGCCGCCTGCTGGTCGGTGTCGAGCACGTCACCGGTGGTGGAGAGGAACACCACCACCTCGTAGTCGGCGAGGCCGTCGTCGGTGAAGACGGTCGGGTCCTCGGTGGCGGTGACCGAGAAGTCGTGCTCCGCGCCGAGGGCCTCGATAGCCGCGACACCGGCGGGGATCGAGCCGTGCCGGTAGCCGGCGGTCTTGGAGAACACCAGCGCGTCGAAGCGCGGCTCCTCCTCCGCGGCGTTCGCGGCGGGCAGCAGGGTGGTCGACGCGACGGCGGCGGCGAGCCCGAGGGCGGTGACGAGACGAGTGCGCTTCATAGGATCCGAGACTCCTTTGTGCGTTGGTCCGTGGGGGTTGTGCTGCTCAGCGGGCTCCCAGCAGGTGCTCCATCGCCAGCTGGTCGAGCCGCTCGAAGGCCATGCCGCGTGCGGCCATGGCCTCCACGTCGTGGGTCTCCCGGCGCAGGTCGGCGAGGCTCTCGCCGGGGGCCAGGGTGGGGGTGGCGAGCTGGTCCACGCGGGCCGTGGCCAGCGCCTCGCGGACCTCGGGGTCGGCGCGGAACGCGCGCACCCGCTGCCGCAGCAGCAGGTAGTTGCGCATGCAAGCGCGGGCGCTCTCCCAGACCCCGTCGAGGTCCTCGGTGCGCGGCGGCTTGTAGTCGAAGTGGACGTAGCCGTCGTACCTCTTGCCGGTGCCGGCGCCCTCGAGCACGTCGACCACCCAGAACGCGCCGCGCAGGTTGCCGGCGCCGAACCGGAGGTCCTGGTCGTAGCGCGGCCCGTGCTGGCCGTTGAGGTCGACGTGGAAGAGCTTGTCCTGCCACAACGCCTGGGCGATGCCGTGCGCGAAGTTCAGGCCGGCCATCTCCTCGTGCCCGACCTCGGGGTTCAGCCCGACCAGCTCGGGCCGGTCCAGGGTGGAGATGAACCCGAGCGCGTGTCCGACCGTCGGCAGCAGGATGTCGCCGCGCGGCTCGTTCGGCTTGGGCTCCAGGGCGAGCCGGATGTCGTAGCCCCGCTCGGTGATGTAGTCGCAGACCAGGTTCAGCGACTCCTGGTAGCGGTCCAGGGCGGCGGCGACGTCCTTCGACGCCCCGGACTCTGCGCCCTCGCGCCCGCCCCACAGCACGTAAGTGCGGGCGCCCAGCTCGGCGGCGAGGTCGAGGTTGCGCAGCAGCTTCGCCAGCGCGTAGCGGCGCACGTCGCGGTCGTTGGCGGTGAGCGCGCCCTCCTTGAACACCGCGTGCCCGAACAGGTTCGTGGTGGCCATCTCCACATGTAGCCCGGTGTCGGAGAGCGCCTTGGTGAACCGGTCGAGTGCCTGCTGCCGGGTGCCGTCGTCGGGGACCAGGTCGTCGTCGTGGAAGGTGACCGCGGCCGCGCCGAGCTCGGCCAGCCGGTGCACCGCCTCGACCGGGTCGAGCGGCGGACGGACCGGGCCGCCGAAGACGTCCACGCCCTGCCAGCCGACGGTCCACAGCCCGAACGAGAACCGGTCCTCCGGGGTCGGGGTCAGGTCGCTGCTCATGCGGGAACCTCCTGCCAGTCGTGCTTGCGTGCGCTGTCCTCGACCGCCTTGAGCACGCGCTGCACCTGCAGCCCGTCGGCGAACGAGGGAGCCGGGTCGGTGCCGTCGGCGATGGCGGTGACCAGGTCGACGGCCTGGTGCACGAAGCCGTGCTCGTAGCCGAGCAGGTGGCCCGGCGGCCACCACGCCCCTACGTACGGGTGGTCGGGCTCGGTGACGAGGATCCGCCGGAACCCGGCGGTCCGCGCGGGTTCGGTGGCGTCGTAGTAGTGCAGGACGTTCATGTCCTCGAAGTCGAAGGCGAGGCTGCCACGGTCGCCGTTGATCTCGATCCGGATCGCGTTCTTGCGGCCGGTCGCCATCCGGGTCGCCTCGAACGTCGCGAACGCGCCGCTCGCGAACGTCCCCATGAACGCCACCGCGTCGTCGACGGTCACCTCGCCGCGCCCGCTGCCCGCGACCCCCGAGAGCCCGGCGTGCTCCTGCGGCAGCGGACGCTCGTTGACGAAGGTGCGCATCATCCCCGCGACCGAGCGGAGCCGGTCACCGGTGATGAACTGGGTGAGGTCGATGATGTGCGCGCCGATGTCGCCGAGCGCACCGGACCCGGCCCGCTCCTTCTGCAGCCGCCACGACAGCGGCGCCTCCGGGTCGGCGATCCAGTCCTGCAGGTACTGCGCCCGGACGTGCCGGATCTCGCCCAGCCGGCCCTCCTCCACCAGCTGCCGGGCGAGGGCGATCGCCGGCACCCGGCGGTAGGTGAAGCCGACCATCGACCGGACCCCGTGCTGCGCGGCCCGCTCGGCGGCCTTCACCATCTCCTCGGCCTCCTCGACCGAGTTCGCCAGCGGCTTCTCGCACAGCACGTGCTTGCCGGCGGCGAGGGCGGCGACCGCGATCTCGGCGTGGGTGTCACCCGGCGTGCACACGTCGACCAGGTCGACGTCCTCACGCTCGACCAGCGTGCGCCAGTCGGTCTCGGTGGACTCCCAGCCCAGCTTCACGGCCGCCTCCCCCACCCGGATGGCGTCGCGTCCGCCCAGCGCCACCATGCGCGGGGTCAGGGGCAGGTCGAAGAATCGGTGCGCGGCGCGCCAGGCCTGGGAGTGGGCGGCGCCCATGAAGGCGTAGCCCACCATCCCCACTCCCAGCGTGCTCTTCCTGTCCTCGCTCATGTGTGCCTCGTCCTCGAATCGGGTGCGGTACGTCGATCGGGTCGGTCAGGACTGGAACGCCGTCGGCAGGAACTGGTCGACGTTCTCCTCGGTCACCACCGGGGCGTAGAGCATGATCTCCCGGGGCACCTCGACCTCGACCAGGTCACCGAGCGCCTTCTCCTGCGCCACGAGGCGGGCCAGCCGGATCCCGTCGGCGCCCTGGGTGGCGGGGTAGATGACGGTCGCCTTCACCATCGGGTCGCCGGACTTGATCATCTCCATGACGTTGCGCGAGCCCGCGCCGCCGACCAGGAAGAACTCGTCGCGGCCGGAGTTCTCGATCGCGGCCATCACGCCGATGCCCTGGTCGTCGTCGTGGTTCCAGATCGCGTCGATCTTCGGCGCGGCCTGGAGCAGGTTGGCGGCGGCGCGCTCACCGGACTCGACGGTGAACTCCGCGGCGACCCGGTTGTCCACGTTCAGGCCGCAGTCGCTGAGCGCGTCCTTGAAGCCCTGGCTGCGGTCCTGGGTCAGCGGCAGCGAGTCGATGCCGGCGATCTCGGCGACCACGGCGTCGGGCTTGTCCCCGAGCTGCTCGCAGATGTAGGTGCCGGCCGAGACGCCCATGCCGTAGTTGTCGCCGAGCACGGTGGCGCGGGCTGCGAACGGGCTGTCGAACTCGCGGTCGACGTTGATCACCGGGATCCCGGCCTCCATCGCCTTCAGCGCCACCGGCGTCAGCGCGGCGCCGTCGAAGGGCAGCAGCACGATCGCGTCGACCTTGTCGTTGATGAAGGTCTCCACCTGGCTGATCTGCAGGCTGACGTCGTTGGTGCCCTCGGCGACGACGAGCTCGACGTCCTCGTACTTCTCCGCCTCGGCCTGCGCCGCCTCGGTGATCTGACCCATCCAGCCGTGGTCGGCGGCGGGTGCCGAGAAGCCGATGGTCACCTTCTCGCCGGGCTCGTCGTTGGAGCCGGCCTCGGCATTGCCCGTGCCGCCTCCGCTCTCGCTGTTGGTGGCCTCGGGGGTGTTGCTGGTGCAGCCCGCGGCGACGACGCCGAGGGTCAGCATCGCGGCGGTGCCCATGAGCACGCGGCGCTTCACGGAGAGCTTGCGGACGGACATGGTGACTCCTTGCGTGGTGTGAGTGCGGTGTGTGTGCGCGGGTGCGAGTGCGCCGGAGGTCAGGGAGCGCTGCTGCGGTTGGCGAAGCGCTGCTGGAGCAGCACCGCGGCGACGATGATCAGCCCCTTGGCGACCGACTGTGCCGAGATCGAGAGGTTGTTGAGCGTGAAGACGTTGGACAAGGTGGTGAAGATCAGCACGCCGAGGACGGTGCCGCCGATGGTGCCGCGGCCGCCGGAGAGCAGGGTTCCGCCGATCACGACCGCGGCGATCGCGTCGAGCTCGTAGAGCGTGCCGTGCGTGGAGGACCCGGTGGTGGTGCGAGCCATCAGCATCACCGCGGCGATGCCGCAGCACAGGCCGACGAGCGCGTAGAGCATCGCGGTGTGCCGCTGCACCTTCACGCCGGCGAGCCGGGCAGCCTCCGGGTTGCCGCCGACGGCGAAGGTACGGCGGCCGAAGGTGGTGTGGTTCAGCACCACCCAGCCCGCGACCGCGACGAGCGCGAAGATGATGACCAGCGCCGGGACGCCGAAGATGCTGCCGCCGAAGAAGTCGACGAACTCGCGGACGGTGATGATCTGGGTGCGCCGGTTGGCGATGATCTCGGCCAGGCCACGGGCACCGGCCAGCATCGCCAGCGTGGCGATGAACGGGACCACCCGGCCGTAGGCGACCAGCGCCCCGTTCACCAGCCCGCAGACCGTGCCCACCAGCAGCGCGGTGCTGACCATGAGGATCCAGTGGGTGTCCGCGGCCATCGTCTGGGTGGCCAGCGTGGTGGCCCACACCGAGGACAGGGCGACGATCGCGCCCACCGACAGGTCGATGCCGCCTCCGGTGATCACGAACGTCATGCCCACGCTGACCACGCCGATGACCGAGGCGAGCCGCAGGATCGTGAGCACGTTGTCGACGCTGGCGAACCGGTCCCCCGCGGTGGCGAAGCCCACGACGCACAGGATCGCCAGGGCGAGGACCAGGCCCAGGTTGCGCCCGGCGCTCGAGGCGGTCAGTGCTTTGAGCGAGGTCCGGCTGCCGCCGGTGGGTGCTGCTGGAGGCTCCTGGTAGACCGTGGTCTGCGCAGCCTGCGTGCTGTTGTCGTTCACACCGCACTCCCTGACATGACCAGGTCGAGGACCTGGTGCTCGTTGATGTTCTCTGCGGGCCCGCGGTGCACGATCTCTCCCTCTCGCACCACGAGCACCTGGTCGGCCAGACCGAGGACCTCCTCGACCTCGCTGGACACGACCACCACGGCCACGCCGCGGTCGGCCAGCGACCGGACCAGGGCGTAGATCTCGCTGCGGGCGCCGACGTCGACACCCCGGGTGGGCTCGTCGAGGATCAGCACCCGGCAGTCGCGCATCAGCCAGCGGGCGAGCACGACCTTCTGCTGGTTGCCACCCGACAGCGTGCGCACGGCGCGCTCGACGCCGGTCGGTCGCACGTCCAGGGCGACGGTGATCTCCTCGGCCGCCTTCCGCTCCTGGCCGCGGTTGAGGAAGCCACCGCGGGCGAACCGGCGCAGCGAGGAGACCGTGACGTTCTTGAAGATCGCCTCGTCGAGCAGCAGCCCCTGGCTCTTGCGCTCCTCCGGCGCGAGGCCGACCCCGGCCGCGACCGCGCTGTGCACCGAGCCCGCCCGGATCCGCCGGCCGTCGACGCGGACCGAGCCGTGCCCGGCCTTGCGCGCGCCGTAGAGGGTCTCGACGATCTCCGACCGGCCGGCACCGACGAGCCCGGCCAGGCCGACGATCTCGCCGGCGCGGACGGAGAAGCTGACGTCGCTGAACACGCCGGGCAGGGCGAGGTCCTCGACCTCGAGCACCAGCGGGGCGTCCTCGCGGACCCCCTTGCGGTCGGGGAAGACGTACTCGATGGAGCGGCCGGTCATCAGCCGGATCAGCTCGTTGGTCGGGGTCTGCTTGGCGTCGAGCCCGGTGGCCACGGTCCGCCCGTCCTTGAGCACGGTGACCCGGTCGCCGATCTGCTTGATCTCCTCGAGCCGGTGGGAGATGTAGATGACCGCGACGCCGTCGCGGCTCAGGTCGCGGATCACCCGGAAGAGGTTCTCCACCTCTTCCTGGTCCAGGACGGCGGACGGCTCGTCCATGACGATCAGGCGCGCCTCGCGGGACAGCGCACGGGCCATGCTCACGATCTGCTTGCCCGCCGGGGACAGCCGGCCGACCTCGATCCCGGCGCGGATCTCCGGGTGGCCGAGCCGCCCGAGCAGCTCCTGGGTGCGCCGACGGGCCTCGCTGCTGTTCAGGAACCCGCCACGGGAGATCTCGTGACCGAGGTAGAGGTTCTCGGCGACCGTGAGGCCGTCGACGAGGTCGAGCTCCTGGTAGATGGTGGCCACACCGAGGTCCATGGCACGGGCGGGGGTGGTCAGCTGGACCGGCTCGCCCTCCCACGTGATCTTTCCGGTGTCGGGCTGGTGCGCTCCCGCGAGGACCTTGATCAGCGTCGACTTGCCGGCGCCGTTCTGGCCGAGCAGGCAGTGCACCTCGCCGCGACGGACGTCGAGGTCGACCCCGTCGAGGGCCCGGACCCCGGGGAACGTCTTGACGATGTCGTGCATCTGCAGCAGCGCAGCGCCGGTCTCTGCGCCGGTCTCTGCGCCGGTCTCTGCGCTGGACTCTGGGATGGTCACCGGGAGCCTCCGATGGTCTGGGGTGCGCGAGACGCGTCGCCGCGCCGCACCATGGCGGGGTCCTCGAACACGGACTCGAGCGCGACGCGGGCCCCTCCGAGCACGGTCGCGCTGGTGCCGAGGGTGGACAGCTCGACCCGGCAGCCGCCGGCTCGTGGCGCGATCGACCGGGCCGCGAGCTCGGCGCGCATCGACTCGAGCATCCACGACCCCACGACCGCGAAGTAGCCGCTGAGCACGATCACGCCGGGGTTGAGGACGTTCACGAGGGTCGCCGCGCCCACGCCGAGCCAGCGGCCGACCTGGTGCAGCGCGGAGAGCGTGCGCGCGTCGCCGAGCTCGGCGCGCCGGTTGATCTCGCCCAGCCGCTGCTCGAGCGGCAGGCTGGGGTCGTGGACCGCGTCGTCGGGGTCGGCAGCGGCGGTCAGCAGCGCCCGGAGCCCGACGACGGTCTCCCAGCAGCCGGTCCGTCCGCAGCCGCAGACCCGGCCCTGCGGGTCGACCTGGAGGTGGCCGATCTCGCCGGCGAAGCCGCGCCGGCCGCGCAGCAGCCGTCCGTCGGAGACGATCCCGCCGCCCACGCCGACCTCGCCGGCGAGCACCACCAGGTCGCGACGATCGGCGCAGCGGTCGGCGGCGGCCTCGGCGATCGCGGCCAGGTTGGCCTCGTTCTCGACGCGGAGGGGGTACGGCGGACGGCCGAGCCGCTCGAACATCAGCCCGGCGACGGGCACGTCGTGCCAGCCGAGGTTCGGTGCGCTGACGAGCACGCCGGCGCTGTCGACGAGCCCGGCGACACCGAAGGTGATGCCGAACGGCTGGGCTCCGCGGGCTGCGATCTCGTCCATCGTCTCGGCGACCAGGACCGCGAGGTGGTCCAGGACCTCGCGGGGTGCGAGCGTTCGGGTGTCGAGGCCGCGGCGGCGTTCGCCGACGATCTCGTCGCGCAGGTTCAGCGCCAGGCAGGCGACATGGTCGACGTTGACCTCCGCACCGATGCCGCACACGGAGGCGCCATCGAGCTCGACGGTCGCGCCCGGCCGGCCGACCGCGCCGCGCTCGAGCTCCCCCTCACGGACCAGGCCGAGCTCGGCGAGCTCGGCGACGAGGCTGGAGACGGTGGCCTTGTTCAGCCCGGTCCCCTCGGCGATACGCGCCCGCGACTTGGGGCCGTCGTCGCGCAGGTGCTGGAGCACGACGCCGAGGTTGTGCCGGCGCAGGACCATCTGGTCCGCGGCCGCCGTACCTCCGCTCCACGCCATCTGCTCACGCACCTATCAGAGGAGTCCGGACGCCGACCGCCCGGGAGCCCAGCGTGATGCGCCTCTGTGAGCGGCACCACATTCGTTGGCTCGATCCACAAACTAATCGGGCACGAAACCCGGGGTCAATACTTTGACCAGAAACTTTCGAAAGTTTTCCAGATCCACCTCCTTCCGCTGGCTGCAGGGGCGGACGCCCGGCCGGACACACCTCCGGCGGACTGCTCGACGGCCGTCTCCGCCCAAGCTCGAGCAGAACTTTGCAAAGTCATCTGACAAAGTGCGGGCATTAGTCGTGCCCAGGCACGGCGACGCGGGCGCCGCGACGCCCTCCCGAGAGAGGCGTCCCGACGCCCGCGTCAGATCAGCGAGCCGGCTAGGAGGTGGGCTCCAGGACCACCTCGTCGCTGCCGGACAGCTGCGGCAGGTCCTCGCCACCGGGGTCGGTGTAGGAGGCCACGAAGACCGCCGACAGGTCGTCCTCACCCGGGTCGTGCCCACCGGGGACGGTCGTGGTGATCGTCCCGGTGCAGCCGCTCGCGGTGGTCTGCGGGTGGCCGTGGGCGTCGTGCCCGAGGATGTAGGTCACCGTCACCGCGTTGCAGTCCACGGGCTGGTCGTCGGTGACGACGACCTCGTAGGCGACCGTGTCGCCGAACTGGAACGGCTGGCCCGGGGTCGGGC
>DATIBI010000132.1:0-18386 GCA_035457605.1 Nocardioidaceae bacterium | reverse complement strand
TGCCCGCGGAGGCCGCATCGACCCTCGGACGGTCCGGGCCGTCGTGCACCGACGACTGGCGGACGTGCCCGGTGCCCCCGACCTGGGTCCGCACGGCCTGCGCCACACCGCGGCGACCCACCTCCTCGAGGGAGGCGCCGACCTCCGCAGCGTCCAGGAGCTGCTGGGCCACGCCTCGCTGGCCACCACGCAGATCTACACCCACGTCAGCACCGACCGGCTGCGGCAGGCCTACCGGCAGGCGCACCCGCGGGCCTGAGCGGCGACAGCTCTGTCGCCCTCGGATGCAGCGCGTCAGCGGACGCGAGCGGCGGCTGCTCCGCCGGGCTCGGCCGCACGGCGGCAGCGGGAGGGGGCGCCGTGTCTCCGGCGTCCGGCGGCCCGCCGGTCACGGGAGGTGTGCCCGCCGAGATGCTCGGCAAACCGGCCGTCGCGCCGGGCAGTCACGGCGCCACCCGGCCCAGTGACAGTCCCGGCGCGGTAGTGGGGAGCGCCTGCGCGGCCAGGGGTGCCCCGGTCCCGGTGCCGAGCGGGAGCAGCCGTACGGGCCCCGACCCGACCAGGGTCAGCGGGTCGAGGTACCGCTCCCCGCGGAGCAGACCCCAGTGCAGGCAGGCCCGCGGCCAGCAGTGACTCCCGAACAGCTCGAGCCGGCCGAGGACCTGCCCCGCGGTGACGGTGTCCCCGACCTCCACGAGCGCGTCCACCGGCTCGTAGGTGGTGCGCTCGGCGCCGCGGGTCACGACGACCACCCCGCGGCCGGCGAGCCTTCCGGCGTAGGTCACCGAGCCCGCGTGCGCCGCGAGCACCGGCTGTCCCAGGCTGCCGCTGAGGTCCACGCCCCGGTGGCCGGCTCCCCACTCCTCGGCCGGCGGGTCGAACCCGGCGACGACCTCGGGGCGGGGCTCGAGCGGCCAGACCCCCTCTGCGGGCTCGGTGGGGAAGACAGGATCCGGGCTGCCGAGCGTGAGCAGGAGGGTGCCGAGCGCGTGGGCCAGTGAGGTGAGCATGTCGTGAGCATGGTCGGCCGGGCCCGCCGTACCCACCCCTGACCGCGATGCTGTGGACGACCCGACCGGGGCGGGTGCCTGGGGACGCGAGCTGGCCCGCGGTCGATTAGGGGGACCGGCCCCGGTGCGTCTAGAATCGCCGGTGGCAACCCGTGTATGCGGGTTGACTTCGCACGCTCGTTGCCGCACCGAGCCACCACGGTACTTCCGGGTGGGTCACCGCGGGCGACGTCCCTTTCGGTCTCCGAGGTCTCGGCCGAGGAGTGGGGACGCGCCGGGCGTCAGGGCAGGGGACACCCGTCTCCTGCGACAACTGAAGCGATCTGTTCGCGCGACCGCGCTCGGCTGACGCCGGGCGCGCATGCTCGCGAGCCGGTCACACGACCAGGAGGAAACGAAGGCCATGGCCGTCGTCACCATGCGTCAGCTCCTCGAGAGCGGCGTCCACTTCGGGCACCAGACCCGTCGCTGGAACCCCAAGATGAAGCGCTTCATCATGACGGAGCGCAACGGCATCTACATCATCGACCTGCAGCAGTCGCTGGCCTACATCGACCGCGCCTACGCGTTCATCAAGGACACCGTCGCCAAGGGCGGCACCGTGATGTTCGTCGGCACCAAGAAGCAGGCCCAGGAGGCGATCGCCGAGCAGGCGACCCGCGTCGGCATGCCCTACGTCAACCAGCGTTGGCTCGGCGGCATGCTCACCAACTTCGCCACGGTGCACCAGCGCATCAACCGCCTCAAGGAGCTCGACGAGGTCGACTTCGACAACGTCGCGGGCAGCGGTCGCACCAAGAAGGAACTGCTCCAGATGAAGCGCGAGCGCGACAAGCTGGAGAAGACCCTCGGCGGTATCCGTGACATGGGCCGGACCCCGTCCGCCGTGTGGATCGTCGACACCAAGAAGGAGCACCTCGCCGTCGAGGAGGCTCGCAAGCTGCGGATCCCGATCATCGGCATCCTCGACACCAACTGCGACCCCGACGAGGTCGACTTCCCGATCCCGGGCAACGACGACGCCATCCGCGCGGTCAGCCTGCTGACCCGCGTCGTGGCCGACGCGGTCGCCGACGGCCTGATGGCCCGGTCCGGGGCCAAGGGCGGCGAGGCCGCGACCGGCGCCGAGCTCGGCTCCGAGGAGCCGCTGGCCGAGTGGGAGCGCGAGCTGCTCCAGGGTGACGCCGACAAGGCCGCCGTCGAGGCGACCGGTGGCGACGCCGCGAAGACCGACACCCCGGCCGAGGAGGCCACGGGTGCGTCGTCCGAGGGCACCGAGGCTCCCGCCGAGGGCCAGGCCCAGGCCTGAGTCGTCCCTGAGTGACGGGGGCGTCCCGGCCGGTCCGGCCAGGTACGCCCCCGCACCGGACGCCCCGCTCCACCACACACTCAGCAACCACTAACCACGAGGTAGACAACGGTCATGGCGAACATTTCCGCCGCAGACGTCAAGCGGCTCCGCGACCTCACCGCCGCGGGCATGATGGACAGCAAGAAGGCTCTCGAGGAAGCCGGTGGCGACTTCGACAAGGCCGTCGAGATCCTGCGGGTCAAGGGCTCGGCCAAGGCTGCGAAGCGCGGCGCAGAGCGCACCGCGTCCGCCGGCCTGGTCGCCACCTCCGGCACCGCGCTGGTCGAGCTGAACTCCGAGACCGACTTCGTCGCCAAGAGCGACGAGTTCGTCGCGGCGGCCCAGCAGATCGCCGACGCGGCGAACGAGGCCAAGCCCGCCGACGCCGAGGCCCTCAAGGCTGTCAAGCTCGGTGACTCCACCGTCGGCGAGACCGTCGAGGCGCTCGCGGTCAAGATCGGCGAGAAGATCGAGCTCGGCCGGGTGGCCGTGTTCCAGGGCGCGACCGTGAGCTACATGCACCGCCGTGCCTCGGACCTGCCCCCGACCGTGGGTGTGCTCGTGGAGTTCGAGGGCGACAACGAGGACGCCGCCCGCGGCGCCGCGATGCAGGTCGCCGCGATGCGCCCGCAGTACGTCTCCCGCGACGAGGTCCCCGCGGACGTGGTGGCCAAGGAGCGCGAGATCGCCGAGGCCACCGCCCGCGAGGAGGGCAAGCCGGAGCAGGCGCTGCCCAAGATCATCGAGGGCCGGGTGAACGGCTTCTTCAAGGAGATCGCGCTGCTCGACCAGCCGTCGGTGCAGGACAGCAAGAAGAACGTCAAGGCGGTCCTCGACGAGGCCGGCGTGACGGTCAAGCGGTTCGCCCGCTTCGAGGTCGGGGCCTGATCAACTAGGGTTTCCACCCAGAGGCATCAGACACGAGGAGGCCGGTCCCATGGAGCGCAGTTCTGCACCCGATGGACCGGCCTTCTCGCCTGTCCGGGCCATCCACGCACCATCGGACGACACAGCGCGAAGGAACTCAGTGACGGCGTACAAGCGGGTCTTGCTCAAGCTCTCCGGCGAGGTTTTCGGAGGTGGCCGGGTCGGTGTCGACCCCGACGTCGTCAACGCGATCGCCCATGAGATCGCCGGTGTCGTCCGCGAGGGCGTCCAGGTCGCGATCGTCGTCGGCGGCGGCAACTTCTTCCGCGGCGCCGAGCTGCAGCAGCGCGGCATGGACCGCTCGCGCGCGGACTACATGGGCATGCTCGGCACCGTGATGAACTGCCTCGCGCTCCAGGACTTCCTGGAGAAGCAGGGCGTCGAGACCCGGGTGCAGACCGCGATCACGATGGGCCAGGTCGCCGAGCCCTACATCCCGCGCCGGGCGATCCGCCACCTCGAGAAGGGCCGCGTGGTCATCTTCGGGGCCGGTGCCGGCATGCCGTACTTCTCCACCGACACCGTCGCCGCGCAGCGTGCGCTCGAGATCCACGCGCAGGTGATCCTGATGGGCAAGCAGGGGGTGGACGGTGTCTACGACGCCGACCCCAAGGCGAACTCCGACGCGGTGAAGTTCGACCACCTGACCTACGACGAGTTCCTCACCCGCGGGCTCAAGGTCGCGGACGCGACCTCGGTCAGCCTGTGCCGCGACAACGACATGAACATGATCGTGTTCAACCTCTCCGAGGAGGGGAACATCGCGCGCGTCGTGCGTGGTGAGAAGATCGGTACCACCGTCTCCCGCGACGCCTGAGACGCCGTACCGCGGCCCAGCAGCCGCGCCCCTAACCCGCAGAGCACCAGACACCGAACAGGAGCAGCCGTGATCAAGGAGACCCTCAACGAGGCGGACCAGAAGATGGACAAGGCCGTCGAGGTAGCCCGTGAGGACTTCGCGGCCATCCGCACCGGACGCGCGCACCCGTCGATGTTCCACAAGATCACCGCCGACTACTACGGCACGCCCACGCCGCTGCAGCAGCTGGCCTCGTTCACCGTGCCCGAGGCCCGCGTGGTGATCGTCGCGCCGTACGACATGGGCGCGATGAACGCGATCGAGAAGGCCATCCGCGACTCCGACCTCGGCGTGAACCCGAGCAACGACGGCAAGACGCTGCGCATCGTCCTGCCCGAGCTCACCGAGGAGCGGCGCAAGGAGTACATCAAGATCGCCAAGACCAAGGCCGAGGATGGCAAGATCTCGATCCGCAACATCCGCCGCCACGCCAAGCAGACCCTCGACAAGCTCGAGAAGGACGGCGAGGTCGGCAAGGACGACGTGACCGGGGCCGAGAAGCGGCTCGACGCGCTCACCAAGAAGCACACCGACACCATCGACGAGCTCCTCAAGCACAAGGAGGCCGAGCTGCTCGAGGTCTGAGCAGCCGACGTCGATGAGCTCCTCCGACACACCGCCCGGGCCCGCGACCCCGGCGGTCAAGCCCAGCCGCGCCGGTCGCAACCTGCCGGCGGCGATCGCCTCGGCGGTCGTGCTCCTGGCCCTGATCGCCGGATCGCTGTGGTTCTGGAAGCCCGCGTTCGTCGGCCTGGTCGCTGCCGCGATCATCGCCGGGATCTGGGAGTTCAAGCGGGCCTTCGCGGTGAAGGACATCCACCCGCCGTTCGAGCCGCTGGTGGCCGGCGCGGTGGTCATGCTGGTCGGGGGGTACGTCGGAGGGGCACCCGCCCTGGTCACGGCGCTCGCGGTGACCGCGCTCGGCTCGATGCTGTGGCGCCTGCGCGGGGGAGTGGACGGGTTCGTCCGCGACGCGACCGCCGGGGTGTTCATCGCGGTCTACGTCCCGTTCCTCGCCGGGTTCGTGCTGCTCCTGCTCAAGCCCGACGACGGCGTGCTGCGGGTGCTCACCTTCATCCTGGTCACCATCGCCTCCGACATCGGCGGCTACTTCGTCGGGGTGCTGGCCGGCCGGCACCCGATGGCGCCGGTGATCTCCCCCAAGAAGTCGTGGGAGGGGTTCGCCGGCTCGGCGGTGTTCTGCCTCGCCGCGGGCTGGGCGACCGTGGTCTACCTGCTCCAGGGGGAGTGGTGGGTCGGCCTGGCCCTCGGCGCCGTCGCGGTGGTGATGGCCACCCTGGGCGACCTGTGCGAGTCGGTGATCAAGCGCGACCTGGGCATCAAGGACATGTCGCAGATCATCCCCGGCCACGGCGGGCTGATGGACCGGCTGGACTCGCTCCTCGCGACCGTCGCGCCGATCTGGCTGCTGCTGTACTACCTCGTCCCGGTCGCCTGACGACCGGCGTGCTGACGGGGGGCGGAGTCGGATGACCACGCGCAGGGTGCACCTGGTCCGGCACGGCCTGTCGACGCAGGACCGGGACCGGCCGCCGCACGAGTGGGGGCTGGACCCCCGCGGTCACGAGGACGTCGACGCGCTGCGCCGGTCCGGGCGGCTGCCGACGCGGGCGGTGTGGTTCTCCTCGCCGGAGACCAAGGCGCTCGAGACCGCCCGCCGGCTCACCGAGGCCCCGGTGACCGTGGTGCCGGAGCTGCGCGAGCACGAGCGGCACTCCACCACGTGGATCGCCGACTTCCCGTCCGTCGTACGCCGTGCCTTCGACGACCCCGACAAGCCTGCGTTCCCCGGGTGGGAGCCGCTGACCCGCGCGCGGGACCGGCTGATGTCCGTCGTACCCGCGCTGCTGACGGCGCATGCCGAGGAGGAGGTCGTGCTCGTGGGGCACGGTACGGCGTGGACCCTGCTCGCCTCCGAGCTCACCGGCCGGCCTCCGGACCTCGTGGCGTGGAGCCGGCTGCGGATGCCCGACCTGTGGGTGCTCGAGCTGCCGGCCTGAGTGGCCTGCCCGAGTCGTCGACCTGAGTCGCCGGCCCGAGTCGCCGGCCTGAGTCGCCGGCCTGAGTCGCCGGTCGGTCTGGCCCACCCGTCGTGCCGGTGGGACGATGGCTGCGTCGGAGTTCCTCAGGTGCACCGGAGGGAGGGGCGAGACGATGGAGCCTTCTGAGAGCGTGAGCCTGATCCGGCCGCAGGAGCGGATGGTCGCGGATCCCACACCCGGGGTGACCCGTGAGCAGGCGGTAGCCGTCGAGGGGCTGTGGTCCGGCCTGGCGATCACGCAGGCGCGGACGAGCTCGGGGTGGCACCACCACGGTGAGCACGAGACGTCGATCTACGTCGTGGACGGGGCCCTGCTGCTGGAGTTCGGGCCGGGCGGCGAGCGGGCGGTCGAGGCCGGGCCCGGGGACTTCGTGCACGTGCCCAAGCACGTCGTGCACCGGGAGAGCAACCCCGCTGACCAGGAGTCGCATCTGGTGGTGACCAGGTCAGGGCACGGCCCGGTGACGGTCAACGTCGACGGTCCACCGCCGGGTGGGTCCTGACGGGCGCGTGACCGCGCTCGCGTCCGGCGGATTCGTGTGAGACCCGCCGGGGTGGGACACTGGGCAGGTTATGTCTGAGGAGCCCACCAAGACCCTGCCGCTGGTGTTCAACGAGCCACGCGGCCGCAAGAAGCCCCCGCGTCACCTCGCCGACCTCAGCGCCGCCGAGCGCAAGGAGCACGTGGCCTCGCTCGGGCTCCCCGGGTTCCGCGCCAAGCAGCTGTCCACGCACTACTTCTCCCGGCTCGTCGACGATCCCGAGCAGATGACGGACCTGCCCGCGGCCGACCGTGCGGCGATGGTCGAGTCGATGCTGCCCCAGCTGATGACGCCGCTGCGCACGATGGAGGCCGACAAGGGCACCACCCGCAAGACGCTGTGGCGGCTGTTCGACGGCGCGCTCGTCGAGTCGGTGCTGATGCGCTACCCGGACCGGGTCACGATGTGCGTGTCCTCGCAGGCCGGCTGCGGCATGGCCTGCCCGTTCTGCGCCACCGGTCAGGGCGGGCTGCAGCGCAACATGTCCACCGCCGAGATCGTCGAGCAGGTGGTGGCCGGTGCTCGCGCGCTGCACCGCGGCGAGGTTCCCGGCGGTCCGGGCCGGGTGTCCAACGTGGTGTTCATGGGCATGGGCGAGCCGATGGCCAACTACAAGGCCGTCATCGGGTCGGTGCGCCGGCTCACCGACCCCGCCCCCGACGGGCTGGGCATGTCCGCGCGCGGGATCACCGTGTCCACGGTGGGGCTGGTGCCGCGGATCAACCAGCTCGCCGAGGAGGGCATCCCGGTCACGCTCGCGCTGTCGCTGCACGCGCCGGACGACGAGCTGCGCAACGAGCTGGTCCCGATCAACACCCGCTGGTCGGTGCACGAGGCGGTCGAGGCGGCCTGGAACTACGCCCGGGTCACCAAGCGTCGGGTCTCGATCGAGTACGCCATGATGTGCGACATCAACGACCAGGCCTGGCGCGCGGACCTGCTCGCCGACGTGCTCAACGCCTACGGCGACTGGGGCTGGGTGCACGTGAACCTGATCCCGCTGAACCCCACGCCGGGCTCGAAGTGGACCGCGTCGCGGCCCGAGGTCGAGCGGGAGTTCGTGCGCCGGCTCGAGGCCAAGGGCGTGCCCACCACCGTCCGGGACACCCGCGGGCAGGAGATCGACGGCGCCTGCGGGCAGCTCGCCGCCGTCGAGTCCTGAGTCGCGTCCCGGCCTCGGTCGACGGAGTGGTGGGCGGGTGCGAGCCGCCGCCGACCCGCGGCGGTCCGCTCAGCCGACCCCGAGCAGCGGCGGTACGTCGGACAGGTCATCGACCAGGTGCACGACCGAGGCCATCGCCCGGTCCCGGGCCAGCGTCTCCAGCAGCGGCGACGCCGGGAGGGTCCGCGTCCAGTACTCCACGCCGACCAGCACCATCGGCGCGACCGTCGCCGGGTCGGCGTAGTAGTTCTCGCAGGCGTCCTGGAAGATCTCCTGCACCGTCCCCCCGGCCCCGGGCAGGAAGACGATGCCGTCGGAGCACACGTGCAGCAGCACGTCCTCGCGGATCGCGTTCTTGAAGTACTTCGCGATGTGGCTGGCGAACGGGTTGGGCGGCTCGTGGCCGTAGTGCCAGGTCGGGATCCCCAACGACGACCGGCCCTCCGGCCACCGCTCCAGCACCTCGAACGCGGCCCGGGCCCACTCCTCGATGCTGGGCGTGAAGCCGGGTGCTCGGGCCAGCCCCTCGACCGCCTCGTTGATGACCGACGGGTCGTAGCCGCCGAGGTAGGCACCGAGGTTCGCCGCCTCCATGGCGCCCGGCCCTCCGCCGGTGCTCACCGTGAGCCCGGCGCCGGTCAGGCTGTGTGCGAGCCGCGCGGCCTCGACGTACCCCTCCGAGCCGCGGGCCAGCGCGTGCCCGCCCATCATCCCGACGAGCCGGCGGCCCCCGGCGTGGTCGCGCAGCGCGTCGTCGACCGCGTGGTCGTGCAGGGCCTGGACCAAGGTCCGGTCGAGGTCGTCGGAGGCCTGCGCCCACGCGTAGACCCGGGCGTCGAGGGTGTCCGGGTAGGACCGGTCCAGACCCTCGTAGAGCTCGAACGGCGTGTAGAGCGAGGACCGGTAGGGGTTGACCGGGGTGTCGGGGACGGCCGGGAACACCAGGGCTCCGCGGGCCCGCAGGTCGGCCTCGGCGTCGTGGTGAAGCGCGCAGCCGAGCAGCAGCGAGCCGGAGGCGGACAGCCGCGCGAGGACCTCGGCCCGGTCGCGCAGGTCCACCGCCTGCAGGTGCCAGCCTGACATCGACGTGGCCCCGTCGGCCACCAGCGCGTCGAACTGCTCCAGGCTCTCGACCTCGATCGTGCGGCCTCGCTCGTGCCTCACCGGCTCTCCTCGTGCTCGACGTGCTGCGCTGGACGTACGGCGCCCGCGTGCGGGGGCCCACGTGCTGCGCCCGCGTGCTGGGCGACCTGCCAGGTGCCGAGGGTGCCACAGCATCCTCGGCACCCGGCAACGCCGGGCCGCGGGAAGAGCAGAACGCCGGGTCAGAACGCGACCGCGAGCAGCTCGCCGAACAGGTCGTGCTCGTCGACGTCCAGCCCGCGTGCCTGGAACCAGGAGCACACGTTGCGGCAGTCTCGCATCAAGAAGTCCATCCCGGTGGGGTTGCCGACGATGTCGACGGCCTGCGGCAGGTCGATGAGCACCAGCCGCTCGCCCGCGGCCAGGATGTTGTACGGCGAGAGGTCACCGTGCGCGACCCCGTCGGCCGCGAGCGCGGCCATGGCGTCCCGGAGCTGGTCGAAGTACGACGCGAGCAGGTCGCTCTTCGGCCGGGTCTGCGCCAGCCGGGGCGCGGCGTCCCCGTCGACGGTGACCAGCTCCATGAGGATCTCGCCGCCGTCGATCTGCACGGGGTAGGGGACCGGCACGCCCGCGGACCAGAAGCGCTTGAGCGCCACCCACTCGGCCCACGCCCACTGCCCGGCGGCGACGGCACGACCGTGCCCGGTCTTCTTGGCCATGGCCCGCGCATCCCGGCTGTTGCGGGTGCGCCGGCCCTCGGTGTAGGTGCTGCTGCGATGGAACGAGCGGTGCTCCTCGCTGCGGTAGCGCTTGGCCGCCATGACCACCGTGCTCGCGGGGTCGTCGGCGACGCCGCGTTCGAGCAGGAAGACGTCGGCCTCCTTGCCGGTCTTGAGGATGCCGAGCTCGGTGTCGATCGCGGCGCGGTCGGTCACCACCCAGTCGGGGAGCGGCTCGGGGCCACGGCACAGCCGCTCAACGTCCCAGTAGTTGCTCCAGCGCTGGCCGTCCTCGCCCGGGCCGTCGACGGCCTGGAAGTCGAAGACGAAGAACGGGTCCTGGTCGGACGCGAGGGCGTAGCCGGACCCGGTGAGGTCAGAGGAGCCGTGCTCCTCGAAGACGTCGGAAGACATCGGTAGGGGTACTCCAAGAGTGAGAGGAACTGGGGGCGAAGGACACGCCAAGGACAGCGATGCGCATGTCACGCTCCTCTCCACTCGGTGCACGACCCGGTCGTCCGCACGTCAGAGGCCATCGTGCCGGTGGGTACGTCGGGCCCGCAACCGATTTTGCGCCCGGCCGCTCGTCGCGGGAACACGCCGGTTTGCCGAGCAACCCGCGGCTCAGGGGTGGTCAGGTCGGCCCCGGGTCAGCAGGATGGGCCGCATGGGTTACCACGAGGCACACGACCGCAGCATCACCGACCCCGAGGGCTTCTGGCGCGAGCAGGCCGGCCTCGTGGACTGGATCCGCAAGCCGCAGCGCGTCCTGGACGACGGGAACAAGCCGTTCTACCGCTGGTTCCCCGACGCGAGCCTGAACACCTGCTACAACGCGCTCGACCGGCACGTGGTCGCCGGTCACGCCGACCGGCCTGCCCTGGTCTACGACAGCCCGGTGACCGGGACGAAGGCCACCTTCAGCTACGCCGAGCTGCTGGAGAAGGTCGCCACCTTCGCCGGGGCGCTGCGCGGCTTCGGGGTGGAGAAGGGCGACCGGGTGGTCATCTACATGCCGATGATCCCCGAGGCCGTGATCGCGATGCTCGCCTGCGCGCGGATAGGAGCGGTGCACTCGGTGGTGTTCGGCGGCTTCGCGCCACACGAGCTCGCGGTCCGCATCGACGACGCGCAGCCGAAGGTGGTCGTCTCCGCGTCGTGCGGGATCGAGCCGTCCCGGGTGGTGGAGTACAAGCCGATGCTCGACAAGGCCCTCGAGCTGTCCACGCACAAGCCCGGTGTCTGCGTGGTCAAGCAGCGCCCCCAGGCCACCGCCGACCTGCGCGAGCCCCGGGACGTGGACTGGGACCTGGCGATGAAGGCCGGGTCGACCGACCCGGCCGCATGCGTCGAGGTCGCCGCGACCGACCCGCTCTACGTGCTCTACACGAGCGGGACCACCGGCAAGCCGAAGGGCATCGTCCGCGACAACGGCGGGCACGCCGTGGCGATGGCGTGGTCGTTGCCGAACGTCTACGACGTTCACGAGGGCCAGGTGTGGTGGGCGGCCTCCGACGTCGGCTGGGTCGTCGGCCACTCCTACATCGTCTACGCCCCGCTCATCAGCGGCGCGACCACGGTGCTCTACGAGGGCAAGCCGGTCGGCACCCCCGACGCGGGCGCTTTCTGGCGGGTCGTCGCCGAGCACAAGGTGGAGGCGCTGTTCACCGCGCCCACGGCAATCCGGGCGATCAAGAAGGAGGACCCGGGCGCCGAGCTGCTGCGGCAGCACGACGTGTCGTCGCTGCGGACGCTCTTCCTCGCCGGCGAGCGGCTGGACCCCGACACCTACGAGTGGGCGACGGGCACCCTCGGCGTCCCCGTGGTGGACAACTGGTGGCAGACCGAGACCGGGTGGCCGATCGCGGCCAACCTGCGGGGCCTGGAGCCGATGCCGATCAAGCCCGGCTCGCCGACGGTCGCGGTCCCCGGCTACGACGTGCAGGTGCTCGACGAGAAGGGCGCGCCGGTGCCCGCCGGCTCCGAGGGCGCGATCTGCATCCGGCTCCCGCTGCCGCCGGGCACGCTGCCGACGCTGTGGGGTGACGACGAGCGGTACGTCGCGTCGTACCTCTCCGCCTTCGACGGCTACTACCTCTCCGGGGACGGCGGGTACGTCGACGAGGACGGCTACCTCTACGTCATGGGCCGCACCGACGACGTGATCAACGTGGCCGGGCACCGGCTCTCCACCGGGTCGATGGAGGCCGTCATCGCGCAGCATCCCGCGGTCGCCGAGTGTGCGGTGATCGGCGTGGCGGACGAGATGAAGGGGCAGCTGCCCCGAGGTTTCGTCGTCCTCAAGGCCGGGGTCACCGACGACCCCGACGACATCTCCCGCGAGCTGGTCGCCCTGGTCCGTGAGGAGATCGGCGCGGTGGCGGCGCTCAAGGACGTGACCGTCGTCGGAGGGCTGCCCAAGACCCGGTCGGGCAAGATCCTGCGCAAGACGATGCGGGAGATCGCCGACGGGAAGGAAGCGCACGTCCCGTCGACGATCGAGGACGCCGGCGTGATCGAGACGCTGCGGCCTGCCCTGCGCCGCAGCTAGCAGACCGAGTCGTCGGGACGCGGGTTGGTGAGGCCGAAGATCGGCCGGAGCCGCAGGCCCACGAACGTGCCGGCGATGGCCAGTGCCCCCCAGAGCCAGCCGTGCAGGCTGAAGGACGCGATCCCGCCGAAGTAGGCACCGATGTTGCAGCCGTAGGCGATCCGCGCGCCGTAGCCCATCAGCAGGCCTCCGAGGACAGCGCCGAGCGCGAGCCGGCCCGGGATGCGGCGGTGCACGACGAAGGACCCGGCAAGAGCGGAGGCGATCAGCGCCCCGAGGATGATGCCGAGGTCCATCACCGAGGTCTTGTCCGCGAGCACCGAGGCCTCGAGCTTGGGGGCGTTCTCCGGGGCGGCCCAGTAGGGCCAGGCCGCGACGTCGACCCCGAACGCAGAGATCAGCTTCGAGCCCCACAGGGCGAACGCGGACGTGACGCCCCAGGGAGTGCCGGAGACGAGGAGGGTCGTCGCGTTCAGGGCGGCGAGCAGCAGCGCGCCGACCCACAACGGCCAGGATCCGCGCCACGCCCGGCTCGCACCCTGGGCCACCGGGGGCGGTGCCGGCTCCGGACGACGCCTGCGGCGCGCGACGAGCACGGTGGACGCCGCGATCGCTGCCATGGCGAGCAGCGAGACGCCGAGTGCGCCCGGGTACCCCAGCGGTGTGTCCGCGAGCGACACCGTGGGCCCGGTCGGCATGGTCTCGGTCCAGAACGCGAAGTGGTAGGCGCCGAGGACCGAGCCGCCTATGAAGCCGGCGAGCGTGATGAGGATCGCGGTCTGCCCACTGCCGATCGCGAACAGGGTGCCGGAGGCGCAGGAGCCACCGAGCTGCATCCCCACGCCGAAGAGCAGCGCGCCGACGAACAGCCCCGCACCGACCGGAGAGACGAAGCCGTTCGCCTCCCCCGCGAGGCTGACCCCGCCGGCCAGGATCGGGGCGAACAGGATGCAGGCGACCGCCAGCATGAGCATGTGCGCGCGCAGCGCCTTGCCCTGCCGGACGGCCACGAGCTGGCGCCACGCCGAGGTGAAGCCGAACCGGCTGTGAAACAACACCAGTCCGAGGGCCACCCCGATCACGTAGAGCCACAGCATGGTCGATCCGGCCTCGCGGAACACCGCGTTGCCGAGGACCAGGGCAGCGACCAGCCCGAGGGTCGCCACGGCCGGTTGGGCGGGTGGTGCGGTCTCCGCTGCGGGAGCGGGTGGAGCCGTCGCGGCAGCCGCCCGACGTTGGGTCACGGTCATGTCTTCTCTCCTCGTGTGGTGGGACGGTGCATTGACCAGGGGGCATTGATCAGGGGGCGTGGGGCACGGGACGTGGGTCAGGGGCTCTCGAGCTCACCGCTCACCGGCGTGACCGTCCCGCCCGGGAACCAGGCGACGGAGGTCTCGTGAGCGGCGTGGCCGGCCGGGGCCGGCATGTAGGCGGTGCGCGCGGCGGCGTAGAGCCGGACCGGCTCACCGGCCGCCTCCCCGCGGGCGTCGACCCAGCCGGTGTAGCCCGCCTGGCTGGGTGACATCCCCGGCAGCGTGCGACCGAGGGCCGCGGCGTAGCTGCGTGCGTCATCGTCACGGATGTCGAACCGCAGCGGCAGGACCGCCCCGGAGACGGCGTCGACGAGCTGGGGGGTCAGCAACCACGGAGCGAGCCACACGCCGTGGTTGAACAGGGCCACCCGGCGTTGCTCGGTCGCCGTGCCGTCGAGTGCGCGTGCGGCGGTCCGCCACCCCGCGACCACGACGAGCGCGTCCGTGGGACCGGGGGTCGCGCCACCGCCTGCGGTCGCGATCCCCTCGTGCTCGGCGGTCTCGCTGACCACGGCCTCGGCGGCCCGGCCGCGCTCGGTGCCGTCGGCCACCACGACCACGCGCTCGGCACCCCGATCGGCGAGTACCCGCACCGCGGCGCGCAGGGTGTCGGCGTCCTCCACGGTCAGCCGGTCCGCAGGACACACCTCGACCGGTCGACCCGACCCGGCCAGCACGGCGCCGACCGCGGTCATCGCGCACTCGGGCCCGTTCACTCCGGCCGCGGACCGGGTCGTGGCCGCCGCGGCGCCGGTGCTGACCGGGAACGGCAGCCGGTGCTCGGGCCCGTGGCTGACCTCGACCGTGCTGATGCCCGGCGGCAGCAGCACCCGCGCCCACAGACCGCCGGTGCCGGGCCTGGGCGTGGCCGGGACCGGTGGTGTCTTCGCCGACCCGACCCGCACCTCCGGCGTGCCCTCCCGGTCGTGGCCGTGGTCGCCTGCCACGCCCGCGGTGTCGACGCGCACCAGGTTCCAGCCCGGCCGGGCAGGAGCGACGGTGACGGTGAACCGGACGCCGTCGTGCACCAGCTGCTGCACGGTCGGGGAGCCGGGGGTCAGGCCGTCCCCGAGCACGCGAACGGCGGACCCGTTGCCATCGCTCCCCAAAGGGCGGAACCGGGCGGGACCGGCCTCCGTCACCGCCGGTGCCGAGGACCCGACGGCGCAGCCGGCCGCTGCCGGCGCGAGGACCGCGGCCACCGTCGCGGCGAGGACCCCCCGGAGGCGGGGCCGCGGAAGACGGCCCCGCCCCCTCCGTGTCTCAGCGGATGTCGTCATCGGAGGTCACGAACAGCATCGAGTGTGGCTTCGCGGGGCCGAAGTCGCCGTGCGGCCACGACGCACGGTCGAAGTCCAGGCACGAGGAGCCGGTGAACTCGTCCACGAAGGACTCGTCGAGGCTGAGCCTGCCCGCCTCGCCGACGTCGGCCAGGCAGACCCGGTGGTCGCCGTTGAGCCCGGTCCTCGCGACGAAGTAGTTCGAGTAGGCGAGCCTCTTGGCGTCCTCGGTCTCGTGGTAGTAGCCGTCCGTGCCGAGGTCGAGGTTGTCCAGCGCGCCCCAGTGCGGGCCGCCGGGTGCGGGCAGGATGTCCGCGACGGCGGGGCAGTCGCTCTCGGCGCCTCCGGAGGTGACCTCCTCGAGCGTGTCGATGGAGCAGGACGGTGAGCTCCCAGAGGCGAGCAGCTCCTCGATGTCGAGCACCAGGATGTACGAGGGCGACCCCGTGTCGTCGCTTCCGGTGCTGCCCTTGGGACGGCCGGCCACCGCGTGATAGAGGTACCGGTCGTCGAAGCTGGTCTGCAGCCAGCCACCGTTGCTGCCGCCTCCGTAGTAGGTGCTACCGGGGTCGGCCTTCTTGTTGGACGTGGTCAGGTCGAAGACCTCGCGCCACTGCGGCTTCGTGGCGGTGATGTCGGGCGAGTAGTAGATCGCGCCGCCCTGCATGGTGCTCGCGAACGCGCCCTTGTTGCCCGGCTGGTTGGTGACCGTGGTCTCCATCGCAGCCCGCGGCTCCTCGTGGTGCGGGACCTTGCCGGTGCGGGGCCCGTCGGGCAGGAACGACACCGCCTTCAGTCGAGGGTTGTCACGGTCGCTGATGTCCCAGGTCCGGACGGTGGGCCGACGGAGGTACGACGAGGGCGCCTGTACCGGGTTGAGGATGATGTTGCGCGGCTCGTTGTAGTCGCTGGTGATCAGTGTGTCGAGGTCCTCGCGAGCCTGGACGCCGTGCGGGTTGGCGCAGGTGGCCTGGGGGAGCAGCGGGATGTTGTCGCACTGCTGCTCGGTCTCCGCGGTCTCCGGGGTGGCAGGTGCCTCGCTCACCGTCCGGCCGTTCTCGTCGAGCCGAACGAGCTCACCAGGGCTGCCGGCGTAACCGTTGCCCACCCGCACCGACCCGTCGGTGTAGGTGCAGGGCCCCGGCAGGTCGGGTCCGCCCATGTAGGTGCCGTAGGCGCCGCCGTCCTCGGTGACCCAGTAGGCGTCGGGCACCGATCCGCACACCGTGTCGGTGGGCAGGTTGACGTTCTTCAGCGACAGCTCGGGCAGCTTGGAGACGTCGAAGACGTAGGTGACGTCGGTGAAGAGTCCGCCGGCGAAGATGTTGTGCCCCTTGTGCCAGACGTACTGCATGTGGTGCGGCTCGTTCTCCACCAGCGGTCCGACGGTCGCGGTGTTGACGACCTTCCCGTAGTCGGGGGAGCCCTTGGTCGCGTCGACCACCGCGAGGAAGTCGGGGCCGACGTTCTCGTCCTCGCCGATGACGCCCGTCCCGACCGAGCCGGGTGGGGTGAGCAGCTCCGAGCCGCTCTTGTCGGCGGCGTTGACATCACCGGCCCAGACGACGAGGTACTCCTTGCGTGTGCCGTCGGACGTGTCCGTGCTCACCGCCTGCTGGGTGAGGTGGTTCTCCACCCAGTAGTCCCGGCCGTCGTTGCCGTTGATCGTGGACCGTTTGGTGACGATGTCCTCGACGGCGTCGGTCAGCGGAGCGGTCACGCCCCCGGTCAGGCTGTCGGTCAGGCTGTCGGGACCGGCGTCGCCGGACGTGGAGGCAGCCGGCGGTACGAGTACGACAGTCAGGGGAACGGCCAAGGCCAGGGCCGTCATCGGTAGCACCCGGCGCAGTCGTCTCCGGGTGGGTGCGTGGTGTGTGGGCACTGAGGAACCTTCCGAGATCGCACGGCACCACGGTGGTGCCGTCGGTTCGAACTGGCGGGCCGGCCCCCGTCGACCGGCCCGCGGTGTGCACCCGATGGCTGTTCAACGAGCCTAATCCTATTAAGTTACTGATATTTGGAACTGTCCTCGAGTCAGCTGCCGGACACGACCGGCAAACCAGCCGCCGCTGCCCGCTCCCAAGGGTCATCGAGGAGCACGACATCTCGGCCGCGGGCGTGGAGTGCGCTGGCCGCGAGTGCGGCACGGGCGCCGCTGCGACAGTGCACCCACACCTGTCCGGGCGGCACCTCCCAGACCCGGGCGGCGAGCTCGTGGACCGGGATGGTCACGGCGCCGGACACATGACCCGCGTGGGTCTCGTCGGGGTTGCGGACGTCGAGCAGGACCCGATCGGGCATGGGGGAGCGGGTGTAGTCGCGCCACGTGCGCCGCTCGTAGCGGATGACGGCGGACTCGGGCAGAGCGGCGACGGCGACGCCGACGACCGTCTCCACGCCGATCCGCGTCAGGTCGCGGTGCGCGATGTCGAGCTGCTGCTCGGTCTCCGCGAGCAGCACGAGCGGGGTTCCCCAGGGTGTGAGCCAGGCCGTGTACACCGCCGCAGTGGCCGAGAGCTCGACGTTCAGCGCGCCGGGCAGGTGTCCCTGGGCGAAGCGATCACGCGGGCGGAGGTCCACGACCTGGGCTCCCCGGGCCGTCGCCGTGACCAGCTCGGTCGGCGTGAGCAGGCTCGGTCGCTCCGTCGCGAGGGTCGGTCCGCGCCGGTTGAGCGCAGCCATGTGCGCGTAGTGGGCCGGTACCGGGCCGAAGCCGTCCACCAGCTCGGCGACGAACGTGTCGGCGTCCGTCGCTCGCAGTGCGGGGTTCGCCAGCATCTGCTCGCCGAGCGTGGACGCGCTGGCGTCGGCCGCGGAGGCGGCGGCGCAGAAGCTGCCGAAGCCGTGCGTCGGGAACAGGCCGGTGTGCCGGGGCAGGCGGCCGGCGAGCCTGCGGGCCGAGGCGAGCTGTCGGTGGGCGAGTGGGCGGGTGCTGCCGGCGCCGGAGAGGTCGGTCCGGCCGACCGTGCCGAAGAGCAGGCTCCCGCCGGAGAAGAGAGCGCTGGCAGACGCGTCGTCCGTCGCGACGTAGGCCAGGTGCCGGAACGTGTGCCCGGGAGTGGCCAGCACCTCGACCTGGATTCCACCCAGGGTGATCTTGTCGCCGTCGCGCACGCCGGTGCGGGGGAAATCGACCTGCTCGTCGGCCGCGACGTAGTACTCGGCGCCGTGCCGCCGGGCGAGGGCGAGTCCGCCGCTGACGTAGTCGTTGTGCAGATGGGTCTCCGCCACGCCGACGATCTCGACCTGCGCGAGCTCCGCCGCCTCCTCGATGCGGTCGATGTCGCGTGGCGGGTCGATGACCAGGCCGCGGCCTCCGTCGTGCGCGATGTAGCTGCGGTTGCCGATCGCGGGCGTGTCGATGGTGATGGTCTCGAGCACCTTGCTTGCCTCCATAAGAGTCGTTTGTGCAGCAAGTTACTCATATTAAGTTCTGGATGCCACCGCTGGTGTCGTGTCGGCCTGGGGGCGGGACCGTTCGGACGCGGCGCACCGCGTGCGAACGGTCCCGAACCGGTTCCTGG
>DATIBI010000131.1:0-9541 GCA_035457605.1 Nocardioidaceae bacterium | reverse complement strand
TCGGGGACGAGGGCAGCTTCGACGCGCTCGCCGAGCTGTGCGGGATCCCGGCCGCGGACCTGGCCGACCCGCTGGAGCTGCTGGCCTCGGGCGACCTGGTGACCTTGGGCACCTGGCGCGCGTGGCCCTCCCACCCGCTGGTGTCGGAGGCCCTGCTCACCTCGATGAGCCGGACGGAGCGCTCCAGCCTGCACCGCGCGGCAGCGGCGTACCTGCGCAGCCTGGGAAGGCCCGTGCAGGTGGTCGCCAGCCACCTGGTGCACACGCTGCCCGGCCAGGACCCCGAGATGGTGTCCCTGCTGCGGTCCGCGGGCGAGGAGTCGCTGGTCTCCGGCGTGCCCGAGACCGCCGCCGCGCAGCTCGAGCGTGCACTGGCCGAGCTGCCCGCCGAGCGCAGCGACCCGCACCTGCTCGCCCTGGCGGCGACCGCGCACATGCGGGCCGGCGAGCCCGAGCCGGCGTTCGAGCTGTGGCGGCACGCCCTCGAGAGGTTCACCGAGCCCGAGGACCGGGCCACCTGCCTGGCCGACCTCGGCGACGGGCAGATGAGTGTCGGCGACCGGGCGGCCGCGGCCCATGCCTACGAGCAGGCACACCGGCTGCTGGTCGAGGCCGGGCACGACTCGTCCTCACCCGCGGTGCGCACCCTTCTGGTCCGGATGGGCATGGTCCAGGCGCTGTTCGACGGTGCGCACACCGCGATGCAGAGCTCCCTGGAGCAGGCCTTGTCCCAGCCTCCGGAGCAGGACACCTACCCGGACCGTCAGCTCTTCGCGCTCGGCGCCTCCGCGTTGACGTTCGCCAGCCGTGACGCCGACGCCGCGCGCCGGCTCGCCCGTCGCGCGCTCGGGGACGGGCGGTTGCTGGCCGAGGACACCTGCGATGGCAAGACCTACTACATCGCGACCGGCGTGCTCACCTGGGCCGACGCCTATGCCGAGGCCGAGGAGGCCGTCGACGCGGCGATCGAGGACAGCCGGCGCCGGGGCTCCGCCCTGGGGTTCGCCACCGCCTCCTTCTGCCGCGGGTGGCTCAACCTGCGCCGGGGGCTGCTGCACGACGCGAGCATCGACCTCGACGCCTGCCTGCAGATGCGCTCCCGCGGGTGGAGCGAGTACGTCGAGGTCGCGCTCGCCGGTCAGGCCCTCACCCACCTCGGTCTCGGCCGGCTCGAGGACGCCGCGGCGCTCGAGCCGCAGCTGCGGGCGATCGAGCGCCCGGACATGCCCGGCGCGGTCGCCCGCTACGCCGCCGGGGTGCTGCGGGCGCTGCACCAGGACCACGAGCAGGCGGTGGCCGACTACGAGGCGGTCAGCAACGCCGTGGGTCAGGGCCTGCTCAACGCCGCCATCGTCCCCTGGCGCGAGCTCTCGGTCTGGTCCCTGCGAGCGCTCGGTCGGGACCAGGAGGCCGCCGAGCGCGCCTCGGAGGCGGTGCACCTCGCACGGCAGTGGGGTGCGCCACGAACAGTGGGGTGGGCGCTGCGCGCGCAGGCGCACCTGCTCGAGCGCGAAGAGGCGCAGGCCCAGCTGCGCGAGGCGGTGCGACTGTTCGAGGAGTGCGGCAGCATCCACCACCTCGCGCGGGCACGCATGGACCTCGGCGAGCTGCTGCTGCAGTCCGACGACACCCGGGAGGAGGGGGTCGCCCTGCTGCGTGCGGCGCTGGCGTTCGGCAGGGAGCAGGACATCCGCCCGATCGTGTCGCGGGCCGGTCACGTGCTGGTCCGGCACGGGGTGTCCGTGGTCGACCCGGCCACCTCACCGCTGGCCCCGCTGACGCCGGGCGAGCGACGCGTGGTGCAGCTGGCCGCCACCGGGCAGACCAACCGGCGGATCGCCGAGGAGCTCTTCGTCACCGTCAAGGCGGTCGAGTGGCACCTGTCCAACGCCTACCGCAAGCTCGGGGTCACCTCGCGGGCTCAGCTGCCCGACGTGCTGGCCGGGACCGACCCGGGCCGGAGCAGCTCGGAGATGTGAAGCGCGCGGACCCCGGCGAGGTCGTCGAGCTGGGTCCGGCAGGAGAACCCGTCCGCGAGCACCACGGCGTCGCGCCCCGCCGCTCGCACCGCGGGCAGCAGCGCGTGCTCGGCGATGGTCACCGACACCTCGTAGTGCCCCTGCTCGACCCCGAAGTTCCCGGCGAGGCCGCAACAGCCCCCGACCCGGGTCACCGTCGCCCCGGCGCGGGCCAGCAGCCGGGCGTCGGCCTCCCAGCCGATCACGGAGCTGTGGTGGCAGTGCGGCTGCGCGACCACGGCCGTGCCGGTGAGGTCCGGGGGTGCGTAGCCGGGGACCGTCTCGAGGAGCTCGGCCAGCGTGTGCACCCCGGCGGCCACCTCGGCGGCGCGCGGGTCGTCGAGCAGCTCGACGGCGTCGGAGCGCAACGTGGCGAGGCAGGACGGTTCGAGGCCGAGGACCGGGACACCCCGGGCGACGTACCCGTGCAGCGTCTCGACGGTGCGCGACAGGATCCGTCGCGCGGCATCGAGCTGCCCGGTGCTCACCCAGGTCAGGGCGCAGCAGGACCGCTCCCCCACGACCCCGACCCGCAGACCGAGCGACTCCAGCAGCTCGACCGCGGCGAGGCCCGGCCCGGTGGCGAAGTGCTCGGTGAACGAGTCCGCCCACACCACCACGTCGGGGGCATGGTGGCCCCGGCGGTCCGCGCCGGCGCTGCGGGTGAACGACCGGTCGGCGAACGCGGGCAGCCCCCGACGACGGTCCACACCCGCGGCCGACTTGGCGAGGCGCTGCACGCTCGCGGTGCGCAGCAGCCGGTTCGCCAGCGGGGCGACCGGCTGGGCGAGCCTGGCCCACCGGGGAAGGCGGCCCAGCGCGTAGTGGCTGCGGGGGCGGACCCGGCGGCGGTAGCGCTGGTGCAGCGCCTCGGCCTTGTAGGTCGCCATGTCGATCCCGGTCGGGCAGTCGGTGGCGCAGCCCTTGCAGGCCAGGCACAGGTCGAGCGCCTCGTGGACCGCCGGTGACCGCCAGCCGTCGCGGACCAGCTCGCCGTTGACCATCTCCTGCAGCACCCGCGCGCGCCCGCGGGTCGAGTCCTTCTCCTCCCGAGTGGCCAGGTAGGACGGGCACATCACCCCGCCGGAGCCGGTGTTGTCGGCGATGCACTTGCCCACGCCGGTGCACCGGTGCACCGCCTCGACCAGCGAGCCGTGGTCGTGCACCAGCCGCAGCGCGGTCCGTGGCTCCCGCAGCGGGGCCGCCAGCCGCAGGTCGGCGTCGAACGGCCGCGGCGCCACCAGGACGCCCGGGTTCAGCAGGTCGTCGGGGTCGAGCACCCCCTTCACCCGGGAGAAGAGGTCAAGCGCCGCGGGTGAGTACATCGCGCCGAGCAGCTCCGACCGGGCCCGCCCGTCGCCGTGCTCCCCGGACAGGGTCCCGCCGAACGAGACAACCAGGGCCGCGGCCTGCTCCATGAAGGCGCGGAAGCCGACCCGCCCGTCCCGGCTGGACAGGCCGAAGTCGATGCGGACGTGCACGCAGCCGTCGCCGAAGTGGCCGTAGGGCACACCCGAGTAGCCGTGCTCGCCGAGCAGCTCGTCGAACGCGCGCAGGTAGCCGCCGAGCCGGTCCGGTGGCACCGCCGCGTCCTCCCAGCCGGCGTGCGCGGGACGGTCCAGGCTGCGCGCGGCCAGGCCGGCGCCGTCCTCCCGGATCCGCCACAGCGCCAGCTGCTCGACCACCTCGGTGACGACCCGGTGCGGGACGCCGGCGTCCCGGGCGACCGCGAGCGCACGCGCCTGCGCCTCGGCCTCGGTGGAGCCGGTGACCTCCGCGAACAGCCAGCCCCGCCCCGCGGGCAGGTCGGGAACGGTTGCCGCCCCACGGCGCACTCGAACCACCTCGACGATCCGCTCGTCGAGCCCTTCGCAGGCCACCAACGGGTGGTGCAGCAGGCCCGGCACGGCGTCGGCGGCGTCGGCCATCGAGGGGTAGCCGAGCACGGCCAGAGCGCGGTACGGCGCGTCCGCGACCAGGTCCACGGTCGCCTGGAGTACGACGGCCAGGGTGCCCTCGCTGCCGACCAGGAACCGGTCCAGCCGGGCACCGTTCTCGGGCAGCAGGTGCTCCATCGCGTAGCCGGAGACCTGCCGGTCGAACCGGCCGAACTCCGTGCGCACGGTGGCCAGGCCGCCGCGGACCACCTGCTCCAGCGACGCCGGCAGCGGGACCCCGGGACCGAGCGTGAGCCGCTCCCCCGCGCCCGTGACCACGTCGAGCGCGGACACGTTGTCGACCGTGCGGCCGTAGCCGAGGGCCCGCGAGCCGCAGGCGTTGTTGCCGATCATGCCGCCGACCGTGCACCGGGTGTGCGTGGACGGGTCGGGGCCGAACCTCAGGGCGTGGCGACGTGCTTGTTGCTGCAGCGTGGCGTGGACCGTCCCGGGCTGCACGACCGCCGTACGGCTCTCCGGGTCGAGGGAGAGCACCCGGTTCAGGTGGCGGGCCGTGTCGACCACGATCCCGCTTCCCACGGCGTTGCCCGCGATCGACGTACCGGCCCCGCGCATCGTCAGCGGCGTGCCCGACTCCCGCGCCACCGCCACCGTGGCCAGCAGCTCGCCGACGTCGCGGGGACGCACGACCACCGACGGCACCACCCGGTAGAGCGAGGCGTCGGTGGCGTACATCGCCCGGGCCAGCGTCGAGTCGTCGACCTCGGCGACCCCGGCCCGGCGCAGCAGCCCGGCGAGCTCGGCCGGGGCAGTCACCACAGCTCGAGGGAGCGGGACAGGATGCCGGCGACGTCCTCGGCAGTGACCTCGCGGGGCGCGGTGGCCAGCAGCCGCTGCTGCTTCATCGTGCCCTCGACCAGGTCGTCCACGTCGGCGGAGTCGTAGCCGACCGCGGCGAGCCCGTTGGGGATGTCGATGTCGCGCATCAGGTCGACCAGCACCGTCGGCAGCAGGTCGCGCGGGTCCGCCGGCCGGGAGGCGCCGGGCGCCAGGATCTCGGCGGCGCGCAGGTGCCGCTCCGGCGCCGCGTCGAACGTGAACCGGAACGCCTCGGGCGCGGTCAGGGAGACCGCCATGCCGTGCGGCACCATCGGCTCGTCGGCCGGGTAGTCGCGGGGGTGGAAGTCCTTGACCCGACCGGCGATCGGGTAGGCGTTGGCGTGCGGGATGTGCACCCCCGCGTTGCCGAACCCCATCCCCGCGAAGGTCGCTGCCAGGGCCATGTCGCCGCGGGCCTGCTCGTCGCCGCCGTGGGCGACCGCGCGCCGGAACGCCGTGGCGAGCAGGCTCATCGAGCGCTCGGCCCACATGTCCGCGATGGGGTTCGCGCCGCAGTAGGGCACCCGCTCGGCGGGCTGCTTGCGCGCATAGGAGTCGAAGGGGCGGGCGGTGTAGCTCTCCAGGGCGTGGCACAGGATGTCCATCCCGGAGGCAGCGGTCACCCCCGCCGGCTGGGTCAGCGTCAGCCGCGGGTCGACGACCGCCATCGTCGGGCGCAGCCGCGGGTGGCTGATCCCGGTCTTGACCTTGAGGGAGAGCACGTCGAGCACGCAGATCGTGGTGCTCTCCGAGCCGGTCCCGGTGGTGGTCGGTACCGCCACCAGCGGCTTGAGCGGATGGACCGGCGCGGTGCCCTTGCCCACCGGGACGTTGAGGTAGTCCATCAGCTCACCGGGGTTGGTGGTGAGCAGGTTGACCGCCTTGGCGGTGTCGATCGCCGAGCCTCCGCCGACGGCGACGAACGCGTCCCAGGGGCCGGTGTCCCGTGCGTGGTCGATCGCCTGCTGCAGGCTCTCGTCGGTGGGCTCGACGTGGCTGTGGTCGAACACCTCGGCCTCGATGCCGAACTGCTTCATCTGGTCGGCGACCCGCTGCGGGTGCCCGGTCGCGGCGACGCCGGGGTCGGTGATCACCAGCACCCGGTGGACGTCGTGCTGGGAGAGGTCGAAGCCGATCTCGTCCGACGCGCCCGCCCCGAACTTCAGCGCGGGCGCGCCGTAGGTGAAGACGGTCTCGGCGTCGGCGGGTGCGGTCGGGTGCATCAGGCCTCCGGGTTCTCGATGAGGGACAGTGCGTGCCGGGCGGCGCTGAGCAGGTTCAGCCCCTCGGCCTTGTCCAGGGGCACCCACTCGGCGTGCTCGGTGGACCCGCCGACCTCCACCACGTGCGGCTCCACGCCGAGGGAACGCCGCTCGATCTGCGCCTCGAAGATCAGGTGGATGCCGTGGTAGTCCTCGACCAGTCCGTCGGAGCGGGCGCCGGTGAAGTGGGTGGCGTGCACGTCCACCACCCTGCCCGGCTCCACGTGCAGACCGGTCTCCTCGTACACCTCCCGACGCAGCGCGTCACGGGGGTCCTCCCCGTGGTCGATGCCGCCCCCGGGCAGGGTCCAGCGCCCCTCGATCCGGGTGCGCGGCGACATACGCGTCAGCAGCATCTCCCCGTCGCGCGTGATCAGCGCGTAGGCGGCGATGCGTTGGCGTTGCGGCGGAGCAGCGTCGACAGCCATGCCGCCGAGTCTATGCATGAGGAGGGCCACGTTTTCTCGACCGGCGATCCGGGCACGGTGGAGGTACGCCCCGGACCCGACCGAGAATGACGATGTCGACCACAGCACCCCTGAGCCGCACCAGCGCCGCCACCCAGTCCCCCGCCGCACCGGCGGCGAAGCAGCGTGACCCGTGGTTCGACAACGCGAAGATGCTCCTGGTCACCCTCGTCGTGGTGGGGCACTCGTGGGTGCTGCTGCCGGACAACCTCGCCGGCAACTGGCTCTACGACTTCCTCTACCTGTGGCACGTGCCGGCGTTCGTGATGGTGACCGGCTACCTGTCCCGCTCGTTCACGTGGAGCCGGCGCAACGTGGGCCGGCTGGTGACCGCGGTGGCCGTGCCCTACGTGGTGTTCGAGGCCGCGATCGCCGCCTTCCGCTACTGGGTCGGTGGCGAGGAGCTCGACATGCTCTTCGCCGACCCGCACTGGCCGATGTGGTACCTCGCGGTGCTGTTCCTCTGGCGGCTCGCCACCCCGGTCCTGCGCTCCCCGGGCGCACTGGCCGCCGCTGTCGCGGTGTCGCTGTTCGGCGGCTACCTCGGCGCGGAGGTGTTCGACACCGCCCGGGCGATGGGGCTGCTGCCGTTCTTCGTCATGGGGCTGCTTGTGCGTCGCGAGCACCTGGACCTGCTGCGCCAGCGCGCCGCCCGGCTCGTCGGTGCTGCGGTGATGACGCTCGGTTTCCTCGGTGCCTCGCTGATCGACGGCCGGCTCGCCACCGAGTGGCTCTACTGGCGCTCGGGCTACTCCGAGCTCGACGCCACCCTCGCCGAGGGGATGGCCGTACGTGCCGGGCTGCTGGTGGTCTGCACACTGCTCGCGGTCAGCTTCTTCACGCTGGTGCCGCGACGAGGTGGCTGGTTCGCCCGGCTCGGCGCCGCCACCCTCGTGGTGTACCTGTTCCACGGGTTCTTCGTGAAGACCGCGGAGTACGCCGGCCTCGGCGCCTGGGCCGCGGAGCATCCGGCCCTCGCGGTGCTGGTCACGACCACCGCGTCCGTCGTACTCGCGCTGGCACTGGCCGCACCCCCGGTGGCACGGCGGCTCAACGTGGCCGTGGACCCGGTCGGGAGCTGGCGCCGCCACCGGCAGCACCGGCAGCACTGACCCACTCCCCACCTCCTGTTTCACCTTCCCGTCGAGTGGTGAGGTACGGCGGCGCGAGTGGTGAGGTACGGCGGCGCGAGTGGTGAGGTACGGCGGCGCGAGTGGTGAGGTACGGCGGCGCCCACCCGCCGCGGCTCACCACTCAACGCGCCGGAACTCACCACTGAACGGGGAAGGCCCCCGGTGGCACGGCGGCTAAATGTGGCCGTGGACCCGGTCGGGAGCTGGCGCCGCCACCGGCAGCACCGGCAGCACTGACCTCCTCCCCACCTCCTGTTTCACCTTCCCGTCGAGTGGCGGGTTGTGGCGGCGCGAGTGGTGAGGTACGGCGGCGCCCACGCGCCGGATCTCACCACTCAACGCGCCGGAACTCACCACTCAACGCGCCAGAACTCACCACTCAACGCGCCGGAACTCACCACTGAACGCGCCGGAACTCACCGCTGAACGGGGCAAGGCCCCCGGTCCCTGACGGGAGCGGGGGCCTTGCCCTTCGTGCTTGCCGAGCCTGCGGCTGCTTCGGGTCAGCTCTGGTAGGAGCCGAAGTCGAAGTCGTCGAGCGCCACGGCCTGACCGCCGGCGGTGTTGCCGAAGTCGTAGTCGTAGTTCTCGTAGCCGGTGACGGAGTAGGCGTTCGCGCGTGCCTCCTCGGTCGGCTCCACCCGGATGTTGCGGTACCGCTCGAGGCCGGTACCCGCCGGGATCAGCTTTCCGATGATCACGTTCTCCTTCAGGCCGAGCAGCGAGTCGGACTTGCCGTTGATCGCCGCGTCGGTGAGGACGCGAGTCGTCTCCTGGAACGACGCCGCCGACAGCCACGACTCGGTGGCCAGCGACGCCTTGGTGATACCCATGAGCACCGGGCGACCCGAGGCCGGCTTGCCGCCCTCGGAGACCACGCGACGGTTCTCCTCCTCGAACAGCACCCGGTCGACCAGGTCGGACGGGAGCAGCTTGGTGTCGCCGGACTCGATGACCGTCACGCGGCGCAGCATCTGCCGCACGATGATCTCGATGTGCTTGTCGTGGATGGCGACGCCCTGGCTGCGGTACACGGCCTGGACCTCGTCCACGAGGTGCTCCTGAGCCTTGCGGACACCGAGGATGCGCAGGACCTCCTGCGGGTCCGGCGTACCCTGCGTCAGCTGCTGGCCGACCTCGACGTGGTCGCCCTCGCCGACGGTCAGACGCGAACGCTTGCTGACCGGGTACTCCTGCACCTCCGACCCGTCGTCGGGCGTGATCACGACCTTCTTGGCCTTGTCGGTCTCCTCGATGGTGACCCGACCGGCGGCCTCGGTGATCGGCGCACGACCCTTGGGCTGGCGGGCCTCGAAGAGCTCGACCACACGGGGCAGACCCTGCGTGATGTCGTCCGCGGAGGCCACACCACCGGTGTGGAAGGTACGCATCGTCAGCTGCGTGCCGGGCTCACCGATGGACTGCGCGGCGATGATGCCGACGGCCTCACCGATGTCCACCAGCTTGCCGGTGGCCAGCGAGCGGCCGTAGCACTTGGCGCAGGTACCGGTCCGGGCGTCACAGGTGAGGACCGAACGGACCTTCACCTCCTCGATCCCGGCGTCGACGAGCTCGTTGATCTTCACGTCGCCGAGGTCCTCGCCGGCCGTAGCCAGCACCTCACCCGTCTTCGGGTGCTGCACCTCGACGGCCGAGGAGCGCGCGTAGGCAGCGGTCTCGGCGTTCTCCGCCTTGACCACGGTGCCGTCGGGCAGACGCTCACCGATCTTCTTCGGCAGGCCACGCTCGGTGCCGCAGTCGTCCTCACGGATGATGACGTCCTGCGAGACGTCCACCAGACGACGGGTCAGGTAACCCGAGTCGGCGGTACGCAGCGCGGTGTCGGCCAGACCCTTACGGGCACCGTGGCTGGCGATGAAGTAC
>DATIBI010000130.1:0-16636 GCA_035457605.1 Nocardioidaceae bacterium | reverse complement strand
GAAGTAGGAGTCCGACACGTGGAAGTCCAGCGGCGGCGAGGCCAGGATGACGCCGGTCAGGCCACCGAACAGGAACGTGGTGAGGAAGCCGATCGACCACAGCATCGGGGTGTCGAAGGAGATCGACCCGCCCCACATGGTGCCGATCCAGTTGAAGAACTTCACCCCCGTGGGTACGGCGATCAGGAACGTCATGCCCGAGAAGAACGGCAGGTCCACGGCGCCGGTGACGAACATGTGGTGCGCCCACACGGCCACGGACAGCGCCGCGATGCCGAGCGTGGCGGCCACGAGTCCGACGTACCCGAAGATCGGCTTGCGGCTGAACACCGGCAGGATCTCGGTGATGATGCCGAAGAACGGCAGCGCGATGATGTACACCTCGGGGTGGCCGAAGAACCAGAACAGGTGCTGCCACAGGATCGGGCCACCGTTGGCGGCGTCGAACACGTGCGCGCCGAGCAGGCGGTCGGCCTCGAGCGAGAGCAGCGCGCCACCGAGGATCGGGAACGCGATCAGCACCAGCAGGCTGGTGACCAGGGTGTTCCAGACGAAGATCGGCATCCGGAACATGGTCATGCCGGGTGCACGCATGCAGATGATCGTGGTGATGAAGTTGACCGCACCGAGGATCGTGCCGAGCCCGGCGAACCACAGGCCCATGATCCACAGGTCGCCACCGACACCCGGCGAGCGGACCTCGTTGGACAGCGGCGTGTAGGCGAACCAGCCGAAGTCAGCCGCACCCTGCGGGGTGAGGAAGCCCGACGCCGCGATCAGGCCGCCGAACAGGAACAGCCAGTAGCTGAACATGTTCAGGCGCGGGAAGGCCACGTCAGGCGCGCCGATCTGCAGCGGCATGATCACGTTCGCGAAACCGAAGAACAGCGGGGTCGCGAACAGCAGCAGCATGATCGTGCCGTGCATGGTGAACAGCTGGTTGTAGACCTCGTCGTTGACCACCTGCTGGCCCGGGAACGCGAGCTCCGAGCGGATGATCAGCGCCATCAGGCCGCCGAGGAGGAACCAGACGAACGAGGTCCCGAGGTACAGCTTGCCGATCAGCTTGTGATCGGTCGTGGTCATGATCCGGACGACCTGCTGGCCGAGCGGACGGCGCTGCGGGACCGCGGTGGTACGCGCGGCTGTGGTGGTCACTCCGTGTCTCCTAGCTCAGAGGTCTCGTCGTCCTGCACCTGGTCCTCGCGGCCGCTCTGGGTGGTGGCGTCCTCGCCGCCGGTCGGCTGACCGACGTTGCCCGCCTCCTCGAGGTCCTGCAGGTACTGGTCGTACTCCTCCGCGCTGACGACCTCGACGTTGAACAGCATCCGGGAGTGGTAGACGCCGCAGAGCTCGGCGCACTTGCCCACGAAGGTGCCCTCACGGGTCGGGGTGAAGGAGAACGAGTTGTCGCGTCCGGGGACGACGTCCATCTTGAACAGGAACGCCGGCACCCAGAAGGAATGGATCACGTCGGGCGAGGAGAGGTTGACGTTCACGCTCTCGTCGACCGGCAGCACCAGGGTCGGGATCTCGGCGGTGGTGCCGACGGTGTAGACGTCCTGGCCGTTGACCGCGTCCTCGTCGAGGTAGTTGAACGTCCACGACCACTGCTGTCCCACCACGTTGATCTCGTGGTCGGCCTCACCGGACTCCGACGCGCTGGCGAGCACGTCGTTCTGGGTCTGCACGGTGAAGAAGAAGAAGACCAGCACCATGACGATCGGGGCCACGGTGTAGAGGATCTCGATGGGCAGGTTGTACCGCGTCTGCACCGGGACCTCGTCGTCGCTGCGCCGACGGAACTTGAACGCGGCGTAGAGGATGAGACCCCAGACCAGGACACCCACGATCGCCGCGGCGACCCAGGACCACTTCCACAGGTCGTCGATGAACGGGGCCCGGTCGGTCGCCGGTTCCGGCATGGCCAGGCGCTTGATCTGCTCCTGGTCCTCGGTGGAGCAGGCCCCGAGAAGAAGCAGGCTGGCGGACACCAGGATGACGGTGCCGATCCGCGTGCTCGACTTCCGGGCACGCTTCGGGAGTTGCAGACCCACGAACGAGCCTCTCTCTCAAATACGACGGTCGACACCGAACATTACTACCCGGGCACCGTGCTCGGATCCCCAGGTAGGCCGGTACGTTCAGGGTGTGACCAATTCGACCGGACCCGGCGCGGGAACCGCCTCGGAGGCCCCTCCGGCGTACCTCGACGCGGCGTCCGCGGAGCCTCTGCACCCGGCCGCGCGGGAGACCCTGCTCGCGGCGCTCGACACCGGCTTCGCCGACCCCCTGGCGCTGCACCGGCCGGGCCGGAACGCACGGCTGCTGCTGGACAACGCCCGCGAGGTCGTCGCCGGCTGCCTGGGGGTCCGTGCGGACGAGGTCACCTTCACCGGCTCGGGCGCTCAGGCGACCTACCTGGGCGTGCTCGGGCTGCTGCACGGCCGGTCGCGGGTCAGCCGCCGGCTGGTGCACACCGCGGTCGAGCACTCCGCGGTGTTCCAGGCCACCGAGTGGTGGAACCGCAGCTTCGGGGGTACGTCGGACAGCGTCGGCGTGGACCGGCAGGGCCGGGTGTCCCTGGAGGCGCTGGGCTCGGCCCTGTCCGAGCCGACCGGGGTCCTCGCGGTGCAGTCGGCCAACCCCGAGGTCGGCACGCTCCAGCCGCTCCCCCGCGTCTACGAGCTGGCCGGCGACGTCCCCGTGTTCGTGGACCACACCGCCGCCGCGGGGAGACTGGACCTGGCGCCGGGCTGGTCGGCCGCCGCCGCCTCCGCGCACACCTGGGGCGGTCCGGCCGGGGTGGGGGTCCTGCTCGTGCGCAAGGGTGCCCGCTGGCGCGCCCCGTTCCCGACCGACGACCGGGTCGACCCGCGGGTGGCGGGGTTCGAGAACGTCCCGGCCGCCCTCGCCGCCGCGGCGGCGCTGCAGGCCGTGCTCGCCGAGCGGGAGGTCCTCGACGCGCGCCGCAGGGCGCTGGTGGACCGGATCCGGGAGCACGTGGCCGCCACGGTCGAGGACGTCGAGGTGGTCGGCGACCCGGTCGACCGTCTCCCGCACCTGGTCACCTTCTCCTGCCTCTACGTCGACGGGGAGGCGCTGGTGACCGAGCTGGACCGGCTCGGGTTCGCGGTCGCCTCCGGCTCGGCGTGCACCGCCTCCACGCTTCGACCCTCCCACGTGCTGGAGGCGATGGGCGTGCTCACCCACGGCAACGTGCGGGTCTCGCTGGGCCGGAGCACCACCGCGGACGAGGTGGACCGGTTCCTGGCGGTGCTGCCCGACGTGGTCCGGCGGCTGCGCGAGCGGGCGGGGGTGCGATGACCGACTCCCCCACCGAGGGCGATGCCGCGTTCGAGCTCGACTGCCTGGGCCTGCGCTGCCCCCTGCCGATCATCCGGCTGGCCAACCACATCGACGACGTGCCCGTGGGCGGGACGGTCGCGGTCCTCGCCGACGACCCGGCCGCCCGGTCCGACGTACCCGCCTGGTGCCGGATGCGCGGGCACGACTACCTCGGCGAGCCGGAGCCTGCGCGCTACCTGGTCCGGCGGGTCCGGTAGCCGCGGTCGGGTAGCCGCCCTGGATTGTGGTTGAACCGGGGGTTGTGGTTCGGGCGCAGCCCGCCACAACCCCCGGTTCAACGCACTACGGGCGGGGCGTCCTCACATGGGCGGCGATCTCGGCCGCCGCCTCCTCGCCGTAGGCGTCGGCGAACCGCTTCACGAACGAGCGCTGGTGCAGGGTGTACTCCTGCGTGCCGACCTTCTCCACCACGTAGACCGCGAGCAGGCAGCCGAGCTGCGCCGCGCGCTCGTGGGACAGGCCCCAGGCCAGCGCGGCCAGGAAGCCGGCGCGGAAGGCGTCGCCGACGCCGGTGGGCTCGACCTTCGCGATCTCCGGCACCGCAGACACGAACACCGGCTCCTCGCCCTTGCGCTCCACGCGCACGCCCTCGGCGCCGAGGGTGACCACCCAGGTGCCGACCCGGCCGAGGATCTCCTCGGCGGACCACCCGGTCTTCTTCTCGATCAGTGCGGACTCGTACTCGTTGGAGAACAGGATCGCGGCGCCGTCGACGAGGTCGCGGATCATCTCCCCGTCGCCGAACGCGAGCTGCTGGGAGGGGTCGGCGATGAACGGGTACCCGCGCTCGCGGCACTCGTCGGTGTGCCGCAGCATCGCCTCGGGGTCGTTGGGCCCGACCAGCACGTAGTCGACGTGGCCGACGCGGTGCGCCACGGGCCGCAGCTCGATCTCGCGGGCCTCGGTCATCGCGCCCGGGTAGAACGAGGCGATCTGGGCCATGGAGGCGTCGTTGGTGCACACGAACCGGGCGGTGTGCTTGCTGTCGGAGACGTGCACGGACTCGCAGTCGACGTTGTGCCGCTCCAGCCAGGAACGGTAGTCGACGAAGTCCTCGCCGACGGCGCCGACCAGAATCGGGCGCAGGCCCAGGCAGCCGAGGCCGAAGGAGATGTTCGCGGCGCAGCCTCCGCGGCGGACCTCGAGGTCGTCGACGAGGAACGACAGCGAGATCTTGTCGAGCTGGTCCACCACAAGGGAGTCGGAGAACTTGCCCCCGAACGACATCAGGTGGTCGGTGGCGATGGAGCCGGTGATGAGCAGCGACACAGACTTTTCCTCGGGATCGGGCAGGCTGGGCGGACACGCGAAGACTACCGGTCGGTACCGCTGGGGGCACTCGCCAGTAACCCTTAGCGTGGCTGTCATGACCTACCAGCGACTCGCCTACGACGACGCCGCCAGCTCCAGCGAGATGACCTCCGACTGCCACGCCGTCGAGGAGGCCCTGCACCTGCCCAAGCGGCGCACCGCAGCCGAGCGCACCGCGGCCGCCGTGTCCCGGCCTGCGCCGAGCCTGCGCTTCGAGGACTACCCCCGCGAGGTCGAGAAGCCGTCGATCACGGTCAGCGACGCCGCCGCGCGACTCGGTGCCGCGCTGCACCTGCACCTGCACTGAGCTCCGCACACGAGTCCGGCCCGCCGATTTCTCGGCGGGCCGGACCTGTGTGATCAACCCCTGCATTCGCCGGTGGTGTCACCGACTACCAGCCCCTGGGAGTAACTGGTGTCACATTCACTGAACCACTTCTCCCACTCGCCCGACAATGGCGTGATCGGGCCATGGAAGGTCATGCAAAGCCGGACATTGCGTGACAACGGACCCCGACCTGGTCGGTCGGGGTCCGTCCTCAGCCTCCGACGGTGAGGTCAGCGGGCATCAGCGCACGCGGCGCACCGTTCCGGGACCGAAGATCGGCGTGGTGACGAACACCCGGCCCCGCTTGTCGAGAGCCACGTCGCCGGGGAAGGCCAGCTTCGACCCGCCGAGCTCCCGGCGGACGCTCTTGTCGCGGCTGATCCGGACCAGCGCCCCGACCGCGGCCGCAGGGTTCTCGCTCAGCTCGGCCTTGAGCCAGCTCCGCTTCGCCAGCTCGAGGGCGTACAACGCCCCGCCAGCGCCGAACTCCAGGCCCACGACCGAGGTGAGTCCGCCGGTGTAGCGGGTGCACTTGCCGCGCTGCGGCCTCTCCGGGTCGCAGACGGCGTGGTCCGCGTCGGGCGCGACCCGCCACACCTGCGAGGTGCCGCGGGTGGCCGGGAAGCCACGCAGCTCGCCGATGTAGTAGTAGCCGTCGGGACCGACCGTGACGGAGGTGATGACCGACTCGGACGGGATCCGGCTCCCCGCCGGCGGCGCATCCTCGCCGAGCCCGCGCGGGACCCGCACCACGCGCGGCTTGACCATCGCCAGCGTGGTGACGGTGCCGTCGTCGGCGACCTTGAGCAGGTCGTTGCCCGCCGCGTCCGCCACGAGCGCGCCACCGCCCTCGAGGGCGGCCACCCCGTAGGGGTTGCTCTCGCGCGGCTTCTTCTCCAGGTCGTAGGGGTCCTTGTCGGTGCGCTGGTAGTCCTGGATGCTCGCGATCCGCTTGCGCCCGTCCGCCTTGGTCCACTTGTAGAGCGTGCCGGCGCCGGCGGCGTCCCGGGGGCCGCCCACGGTGAGCACGTACACCTCGCGCTTGGAGTTCATGTCCAGCGCCGGAGCGAGGAAGCCCTTGGGGACCCGCCCCAGCTTGGTGAACGTGCCCCGGTCCTTGCCGGAACGCTCGACCGTGCCGAACGCGCCGTTGGCCTTGGCGACCACCATCACGCCGCCGGGACCGATGTCCAGCCCGCGCGGGCCGCTGAAGCTGCCGATCTTGCCGCCGACCGCGACCCCCGTGGCGGCGGGTGTCGCGGCAACCGTGGCCACGACCAGGGCGGCCACGAGTCCCGCGGCCGTGCGTGAAGTCCTGAATCTCCGCATCGTCTGCGAACCCCTCCTGATCCAGCCGGGGCGTCGTCGCACCGGCACCCGGTCCAACAAACCAGCGGCGCACAGGGGGCCACAATGGCGCGATCGGGCCAGGTGTCGCGCGACGGGCGTACTAGGCAGCGAGGACAACTGAGTCGAAAACGGGCGAAACCATCTCGGAGCACGGGAACCGGATGGGGAGGAAACACGTCCCACCGGCATGAGACGCCTCGTTGTGCCCCTGGTGAGTGCCCTGGCCGTCCTCGTCCTGGTGGCCGGGGTCTGGTGGGTCGCCGGGCCGGGATCCTCCGGTGGCGACGGCTCCCCCGCCGCCGGCGGCGGCTCCAGCGCGCAGCCGGGGTCGCCCGGGACCGGGGTCCCCGGGTCACCGCCGGGGAACCAGGAGCCGATCAAGCCGGCCCCCACCGTGCGCAGCCCGTTCGCGGTGCCGGTCGAGAGCTACTTCAAGTACGACGAGCGACGCCTGGCGCTCAACTACACCATCGGCGTCCCCGAGTGCTACGGGGAGGTCGAGCAGCCGGTCGTGGAGGAGACCGAGGAGACGGTGACGGTGACCCTGACCCGCACCGAGCCGCCGCGCAGCAAGGACCGGGCGTGCATCGACATCGCCCTGATGAAGTCGGTCGACATCACGCTCGCCGCGCCGCTCGGCGACCGGCAGGTGCTGGACGGGTCCACGGGCGGGACCGTCGTACGCCCCGGGGCTCGACCGAACTCCGACGAGCAGGCCTACTGACCGGCCTCCCGAGACTGCGGCACGGCGCCGCTCCGAGGTGCCGTGACGCGACGAGGCCCCCACCGGATCCGGTGGGGGCCTCGTCGTCGGTCAGGGTCGGTGACTCAGTGGAAGGAGTCGCCGCACGCGCACGAGCCCGTGGCGTTGGGGTTGTCGATCGTGAAGCCCTGCTTCTCGATGGTGTCGACGAAGTCGATCACCGCACCGTTGAGGTAGGGCACGCTCATCCGGTCCACGACGACCGCGACACCGTCGAAGTCGGTGACGACGTCGCCGTCGAGGTTCCGCTCGTCGAAGAACAGCTGGTATCGCAGACCCGAGCAGCCTCCGGGCTGGACGGCGATCCGCAGCTGAAGGTCGTCGCGACCCTCCTGCTCGAGGAGGCTCTTCACCTTCGCGGCGGCGGCGTCACTGACGTTGATGCCGTCGGTGCGGATCTGCGACTCGGTGGACTCGACCTGCTCGGTCATCGTTGCGGCTCCCAAAAGGCTGGACAGAGGTTCCTGCAGGCTTCAATGGTCGCACATCCCGGCATATTCCCAACCCCGGTCCGGGATTCAGCGCGACCAGGTCCGCGCGGCCCGCTCCGCGAGCGCTGCCAGGCTGCCGGCCGGGTCGGCGAACGAGGCCTCCTCCCCGACCAGGTCCACCATCGAGTAGGCCGACTCCACCCCGAGCGCGCGCATCTCCCGGGACCCGATCAGCACCTGCCCGGCGAGCGCGATGCACGGCTGCAGGGCCCGCGAGGCCACCGCAGCGACCCCGTAGGGCACCTTGCCCGAGCGCGAGGAGAAGTCGAACGCCCCCTCGCCGGTCACCACCAGGTCGGCAGCCTTGGCCCGCTCCTCCAGCCGGACCGCGTCCACGACGAGGTCGATCCCCGGCTCCCGGGTGGCGCCCAGCAGCATCAGCCCGAACCCGAGCCCGCCGGCCGCGCCGGCGCCCTTGGCGAGGGCCAGCTTCTTGTCGGTGGCCGACGCCAACCGCTCCAGGGTGGCGTCCACCGCCTGCTTGCGCTCCTCGGTGACGCCCTTCTGCGGGCCGTAGACGTTCGTCGCGCCGATCAGGCCCAGCAGCGGGTTGTCCACGTCGCTGGCGGCGACCAGGCTCACCCCGCGCAGCAGCTGCCGGGCGGGCTCCAGGCCGACCCGCTCCAGCCCGGCCAGCGACGACGGCCCCCGGTCCAGCGCCGCCTCGGGCTCGGCCCGCGCCCCCAGGGCGGCGAGCATCCCCGCTCCCCCGTCGTTGGTGGCCGAGCCGCCGAGCCCGACCACGATCCGGGACGCGCCGGCGTCCGCGGCGGCGCGGAGCAGCTCCCCGACCCCGCGGGTCGAGGCCCGCTCCGGGTCGCGCCGCTCCGGCGGCGTCAGGTGCAGCCCGCACGCCTGCGCGCTCTCGACGTAGGCGGTGTCCCCGACCATCAGCACCGCACCGGGGATCGGCTCGCCGTAGGGGCCGGTCACGGTGACCGCGAGCAGCTCCCCGCCGAGCGAGGCGTGCAGGACCTCGCAGAAGCCGGGGCCGCCGTCGGCCATCGGCACCAGCTCGAGCTCGTCGTCGGGCGAGCGCCGGTGCCACCCGGCCGCGATGGCCTCGGCCGCCTCCACGGCGGTGAGCGTGCCGGCGAACTTGTCGGGGGCGATGAGGACGCGCATGGCCCCATCTTGCCCGGCCGACCCGTCGATAGGTTGGCCCGGTGACCGCCGACTACTACATCCGTCCGATGGCACCCGAGGACGTGCCGGCGGTGGAGCGCCTGACCGCGGAGGGGTTCCACGAGCTCGACCTGCGCACCTACCCTCGCAGCTGGCCGGAGCCGACGATGCGCACGGAGGAGAAGGCGGCGCGCTGGCGGCTGCGGATGGCGCACATGCTTCGCCACGACCCCGAGGGGTGCTGGGTCGCGGAGGGTCCGGACGGGCTCATCGGCGTCTCGGCGGCCCTGAAGCGGGACCTGACCTGGATCCTGGCCACCTTCGTGGTGCGGCCCGGGGTTCAGGGCCGCGGCGTGGGCAGGCAGCTGCTCGACGCCTCGCTGCACTACGGCCGAGGCTGCCTCCGCGGGATCCTCGCGGCCTCGGCGGACCCGAGGGCTGCCCGGCGCTACCGGCTGGCCGGATTCACCCTGCACCCGACCATGCTGATGTCCGGGACGGTACGTCGGGACCTGCTGCCGGTCGTGGAGCGGGTCAGGGAGGGCTCCGCCGGCGACATCGACCTGATGAACTCCGTCGACCGGCTGGTCCGCGACGCCGCGCACGGCGTGGACCACGAGGTGCTCACCGCGTCGTACCGGCTCATCGTCATCGACCGCTCCACCGGCTCCGGCTACGCCTACGTCGAGCCCGACGGCGGCCCCTACCTGCTGGCGGCCACCAACCGCCGCACGGCCACCGACCTGCTCTGGGAGACGCTGGCCGCCTCGTCCCCCGACCGGGCATGCACGATCGCGCACCTCACCGCGGTGAACGAGTGGGCCATCGACGTCGGTCTGGCGGCGCGGATGGACCTGCACAGCACCGGCTACCTCGGGGTGCGGCACATGAAGCCGCCGATGCCCTACATCCCCTCCGGCCACTTCCTGTGATCGAGACCACGGCCGTACGGCGGACCACCGACCGAACCAGCGCGCGGACTTTTGTGCACGTGTGAAAACATGAGGCCGTGACCACGACACACCTTCCGCTCCTCGTCCTCGGCCACGGCTCCGACCCGGCCTCCGAGCGCGGCGTCGACTGCCCCGGCAGCCTGCCGGCCGCCTCCGACCCGGACCTGGTCGCACGTGCCCGGGCCGCCAAGGAGGCGCTCGGTGACCGCGTGTTCGTGCTGGGCCACCACTACCAGCGCGACGAGGTGATCGCGTTCGCCGACGTCACCGGCGACTCGTTCAAGCTCGCCCGTGACGCGGCCGCCCGCCCCGAGGCGGAGTACATCGTCTTCTGCGGCGTGCACTTCATGGCCGAGTCCGCCGACATCCTCACCGCGGACACCCAGAAGGTGATCCTGCCTGACCTCGCCGCCGGCTGTTCGATGGCCGACATGGCCCGGCTCGCGCAGGTGGAGGACGCCTGGGACGCCCTGGCCGAGGCCGGGATCGCGGAGTCCGTCGTACCCGTCACCTACATGAACTCCTCCGCCGACATCAAGGCGTTCTGCGGCCGCAACGGCGGTCTGGTGTGCACCTCCTCCAACGCGCAGGTCGCGCTGGAATGGGCCTACGATCAGCACGGCGAGGACACCAAGGTCCTGTTCCTGCCCGACCAGCACCTCGGCCGCAACACCGCGGTGCTCGAGCTGGGCCTCTCCCTCGACGACTGCGTCGTGTGGGACCCGCACCGGCCCAACGGCGGGCTGACCGTCGAGCAGCTCCGCGAGGCGAAGATGATCCTGTGGAAGGGCCACTGCTCGGTGCACGGCCGCTTCTCCGCCGACGTGGTCGACGAGCTGCGGGCGACCATCCCCGACGTCAACATCCTCGTGCACCCCGAGTGCAACTACGACGTGGTCACCCGCGCGGACTTCGTGGGCTCCACCGAGTTCATCATCAAGACCATCGAGGCGGCCGCGGCCGGGACGTCGTGGGCGGTCGGGACCGAGCTGAACCTGGTCCAGCGGCTCGCGGACGCACACCCGGACAAGAACATCGTGTTCCTGGACAAGACGGTCTGCTACTGCTCGACGATGAACCGGATCGACCTGCCCCACTTCGTGTGGGCGCTGGAGAACCTGGTCGCCGGCAACCTGGTCAACGTGATCGAGGTCGACGAGCAGACCGAGGCCGAGGCCAAGGTCGCGCTGCAGCGGATGCTGGACCTGCCGGGCCTGGCGCCGGCGCAGGCCGCGAAGGACTAGCCCGGGACCGGTTCTCGGGCGACGTCAGAGACCGGGTGCTCCCCACACCGGCATCCAGCGGTTGAGCTGCGGCTCGACCGGGAGGTCGTTCGCGAGCAGGTCGCGGACCTGGATCTCGAGCAGGTTGTCCCGCCGCTGCCCCTGCTGCGGAGCGAACGGGTAGAAGGTGCCCTGCTTGTACAGGTACACCAGCGCCAGCCGGCGCCCCGCCAGGTCGGTGAACCCGACCAGCGAGCACAGCAGGCCGGTGCCGAACCCCTGCGCCTCCAGCGTGGTGTTCACGGCGTGCAGGTCCGTGACCAGCGCGCCGAGGTCGGAGGGGTCCTGCCGCGCGACCAGCCAGGTGTAGCCGTACTCGTCGACGCTGCGCTCCACGTCGGGCCCCTCGTCGGCGTCGAGCAGCGCGACGATGTCGGTCTGCGTCTGCGCGAACGCGGCTCCCTCGGCCTCGCGGTAGCAGACCGAGCCGACCCCGGTCGGGGTGAACCCGGCCGCGGTCTGCAGCGTGATCGCCGCCCCGGGCAGCGCGAACAGCGCATCGAGGTTCGCCGTGACGGGCTTGCGCCGGCCCAGCAGCGAGTCCCACAGCTTCACTGGCCCACGCCCGGGGTCACTGGCCCACGCCGGGAGTGGGGAAGCCGCCGTCCATCGGCCGGCCGAGCTCGGCGGCGACCTTCGCGAGCTGCTCGAGCCGCTGCTCCAGCGAGGGGTGGGTCGACGACAGCGTGCGCAGGCTCGCCCCGCTGATCGCCGGGGCGATGAAGAACGCGTTCATCGACTGCGACGCGCGCAGGTCCCGGTTCGGGATGGCCGCGATCTCGCCGGTGATCTTGGTCAGCGCGGAGGCCAGCGCGGACGGCTTCTGGGTGAGATAGGCGCCGGCACGGTCGGCGGCGAGCTCGCGGTAGCGCGAGAGCAGACGGGTGAGGAAGAAGCTGACCGCGTAGACGACCAGGCTGACCACCAGCGCGATCAGGAACGCCACGGCGCCACCGCCGTTGTTGTCGCTGCGCCGACCCCCGAAGATCACGCCGTACTGCGCGCCGCGGGTCATCATCCCGGCGAGGATGCCGGCCGAGGATGCCAGCGTCATCACGAGCACGTCGCGGTGCGCGACGTGGGACAGCTCGTGCGCGAGCACGCCCTCGAGCTCCTCGGCGGTGAGCCGGTCGAGGAGCCCGGTCGTCACACACACCGCGGCCCGGTTCGGCGACCGGCCGGTGGCGAACGCGTTGGGCATGTCGGAGTAGGAGATCGCCACGCGCGGCTTGGGCATGTCGGCCATGGCGCAGAGCCGGTCGATCATGCCGTGCAGCTCGGGCGCCTCCTCCGGGGAGACCTCACGGGCGCGCATCGCCTTCAGCGCGAGGGTGTCGGAGTTGTACCACTGGAACCAGGCGACACCTAGGCCGATGATCCCGATCAGCAGCCAGAAGTCGCTGAAGACGTACATCATCGTGACCACCAGGGCCACGAACAGCCCCCCGAGCAGGAACATCACGAGCGTCATCCGTGCGGTGAGCCCTGAGTCCTTGATGAAGCGCGAGTGTGCCATCAGCCCGGGATCAGCCCTTCGCCGCTGAGCAGTTCGCGGACCTCCTCCAACGTGGCGTCGGAGGGAGGAAGGATCAGGTCGGAGTCGACCAGGGAGTCGACCGGCAGCACCGTGCCGTGGCTGCGGACCCCGTCGAGGAGCGCGGCGAGGGTACGTCGGAACGCGTCCTCGTCACCGGACTCCACGGCTGCCTCGACCTCGTCGTCGAGGGCGTTCAGCGGGGCGAGGTGCTCCTCGGGGACCTCCCACTGTCCTTCCCCGAGAATGCGCACGATCATGCCTGTCCCTCCTCCTTCTGCCGCTCTGCCTGGAGCTCGGCGGGCGAGGCGGTGTCGGCGGACTCGATCGCCTCCGGGGCCGGCGCGGAGCTCGCCTTGAGCGCGGCCAGCTCGGCCTCGACGTCGGTCTGCGAGGACATCGCCTCGAGCTCGCGGGCGATGTCGTCGCCGTGCCCGATCGCGCTCGCGTCGTCGAGCGCACCGGACGAGATCAGCTCGTCGATGGCGCCGGCCCGTGCCTGCATCTGCGCCGTCTTGTCCTCGGCGCGCTGCACCGCCATGCCGACGTCACCCATCTCCTCGGAGATGCCGGAGAACGCCTCGTTGATCCGGGTCTGCGCCTCGGCGGCGGTGTAGGTCGCCTTGATGGTCTCCTTCTTGGTGCGGAACGCCTCGACCTTGGCCTGCAGCCGCTGCGAGGCGAGGGTGAGCTTCTCCTCCTCGCCCTGGAGCTGGGCCTGCTGCACCTTCAGGTCGCTGATCTGGCCCTGCAGCCCGGACTTGCGGGTGAGCGCCTCCCGGGCGAGGTCCTCGCGGCCCATCGACAGCGCCTTCTGCGCCTGGTCGTGCAGCTTCTGCGACTGCTGCTCGAGCTGGTTGACCTGCAGCTCGACGCGCTTGCGACTGGTGGCCACGTCCGCCACGCCCCGGCGTACCTTCGAGAGCAGCTCGATCTGGCGCTGGTAGCTGTAGTCCAGCGTCTCTCGCGGGTCCTCGGCACGGTCCAACGCCTTGTTCGCCTTGGATCGGAAGATCAGGCTGATGCGCTTCATGAGGCTCATGGAGTGCGGGCCCCCTTCTGTTGTCGCACGGTAGTCGTCGTCTCCACCCTAGGGCGTAACGTGTGGGCGAGGTAGGCAGTTCCCGCGGGTACCCTTGCCTCGTCACCGTCCCCTCTCGAGCAGCGAAGAGTCCGCCTTGTTCCGACGTACCAAGCCCGAAGCATCCGCCCCGCAGACACCGCCCGTGGTGAAGGAGGGTGGCAAGGGACGCCCCACCCCGACCCGGCGCGAGGCCGAGGCGGCCGCGAAGGCGAGGGCGAAGACGCCGCGCAGCCGCAAGGAGGCGGCGAAGGTGATGCGCGAGCGCCGGGCGGCCGAGAACGCCCGGGTCCGCGAGGGCATGAAGACCGGCGACGAGCGCTACCTGCCCGCGCGCGACCAGGGCAAGGTCCGCAAGTTCGTCCGGGACCGGATCGACTCCCGCCTGTGCATGGCCGAGTTCCTGCTCCCGCTGCTGCTGCTGATCATGGTGATGCAGTACTCCGGCAACGAGTCGCTGGTGCGGTTCAGCAACGGCGTCTGGTCGGCCATGATCATCCTGCTCGTCGTCGACACGGCGCTGCTGGTGTTCCGGCTCAAGCGGGACCTGCGCAAGCGGTTCCCCGACGAGAGCACCAAGGGCGCGGTGTTCTACGGCATCCTGCGCTCGATGCAGCTGCGGTTCCTGCGACTGCCCAAGCCGCAGGTCAAGCTCGGCCAGCGGTTGCCCGACCGCTACTGACCCAGCCGGTCCTCGATCCGCTCCACCTTCGCGGTCAGCTGACCGGTGTGGCCGGCGCGGATGTCGGCCTTGAGCACCAGCCCGACGCGGGGTGAGCGCGCGGCGACGACCTCGACGGCACGCTTGACGACCGCCATCACCTCGTCCCACTCCCCCTCGATGTTGGTGAACATCGCGTTGGTCTCGCACGGCAGGCCGGACTCGCGGACCACGCGGACCGCGTCGGCGACGGCCTCGCTGACCCCGCCGGTCTCGTCGGCGGTACCCGGGCTGATGCTGAAGGCGACGATCATGGCCCCAACCTAGCCAAGGGGTGCTTGGCGGGCGGGACTAGGTTGGGAGCCATGGAAATTCGCAATCTCGGATCGAGCGGGCTGAAGATCTCGGCCATCGCCTACGGAAACTGGCTCACCCACGGTTCCCAGGTCGAGGAGGACGCGGCGCTGGCGTGCGTGCGCCAGGCCCTCGACGAGGGCATCACCACCTTCGACACCGCCGACGTCTACGCGAACACCGCCGCGGAGACGGTGCTCGGCAAGGCGCTCGCCGGTGAGCGGCGCGAGGGCCTGGAGATCTTCACCAAGGTCTACTGGCCCACCGGCCCCGGCAACCACAACGACCACGGCCTGTCCCGCAAGCACATCATGGAGTCGATCAACGGCTCCTTGAAGCGGCTCGGGACCGACTACGTCGACCTCTACCAGGCGCACCGGTTCGACTACGAGACGCCGCTGGAGGAGACGATGGAGGCCTTCGCCGACGTCGTCCGGCAGGGCAAGGCGCACTACATCGGCGTCTCGGAGTGGACCGCCGAGGAGATCCGCCGCGGGCACGCGCTGGCCCGGGAGCTGAAGATCCCGTTCGTGTCGAACCAGCCGCAGTACAGCATGCTGTGGCGGGTCATCGAGGCCGACGTGGTGCCCACCTCCGAGGAGCTCGGGATCGGTCAGATCGTCTGGTCCCCGATCGCCCAGGGCGTGCTCACCGGCAAGTACCAGCCGGGTCAGGCACCGCCGGAAGGCTCCCGCGCCACCGACAGCAAGGGCGGGGCGAACATGATCTCCCGCTGGATGAGCGACGACGTGCTCACCCGGGTGCAGCAGCTGCGCCCGGTGGCCGAGGAGGCCGGCCTCTCGCTGGCCCAGCTCGCGGTCGCGTGGGTGCTGCAGAACGACAACGTCTCGGCCGCGATCATCGGCGCCTCCCGGCCCGAGCAGGTCACCGAGAACGTCAAGGCCGCCGGCGTGAAGCTCGACCCGGCCGCGATGAAGCAGATCGACGAGATCCTCGAGGGTGTCGTCGAGCGGGACCCGGGCCAGACCAAGTCCCCGGCCCGCCGCGAGTTCGGCTGAGGTACGCCGGACCACCGGTCCCCGGCTCGCGCCAAGAACCGCCACGACCGCCGGTGACGCCCCGCAGGAAGGGCGTCACCGGCGGTCGGTGGTTCCGGGGAAGCTCGGTGGTGCCCGCCGGTCAGGCCGCGGCCCTGCCGCGCGGCTCGGTGACGCACGTGGGCGCGCCGGCGTCGGGCGGTGCCATCGTGGGTGTCCTTCCGTCGGCTGCGGGCTCGAACCCTTTCCCGACGGGGATCGGAGTGGCTATGACCCCCGTCACAACTCCTGGTCCGCCCACGCTAACCCCGCGGTCCGGCAAGGCTCAAGGCCTACCCCGTCGGGCCACCCACATAGCGAGAAGCGGGTCCACGAAACGCCACGGGCCCACCTCGGCGTCGCGGGTGACGTGCTGGCCCTCCTTGGCCAGCTCTCGCAGCGCGCTCTGCAGGGTCGCCCGCGAGGTGTTGAACCGGCGGGCGGTGGTGGTGCCGGTCGGCGAGTCACCGTCGGCCAGCGCGGCGAGCACGGCCTTCTTGCCGCCGGACAGCTGGTCCCACACCGCCTGGTGGGCCTCGTTGGTCATCGACAGTGCCCGACCCACCACGGCGTCGGCGAGCGCGATCCCCTCCACGCCCGCCCCTTCGAGCAGGGTCGTGGTACCGATCGACCGGGCGGCGATCTCCCGGTGCAGCAGGTGCGCGAGCAGCATGGTGCGCTGCGGGTGCCCCGCCGCCGTACCGACCAGGGGGGAGAGCGCCCCCGCGGGGTCCTCGCCGAGCTGGTCGAAGCGCTCGGCGAGCTCCACGAGCACCTCGTCCACCGGCAGCGGCCCGAGCTCGAGCGGCTCGGCCTGGCCGTAGAGCGGGCGCTCACGGTCGCTGAACAGCTTGCGCATCAGGGAGGGCTGGGAGCCGGCGTAGATGTAGACCGCCGCGTCGCCGTGGTACTGCACGTGCGAGCGCAGCAGCCCGTCGAGCGACGTGCCGGCGGTGAGCAGGTCCTGGAACTCGTCGAAGACCACCAGGGTCGGGA
>DATIBI010000129.1:0-2018 GCA_035457605.1 Nocardioidaceae bacterium | reverse complement strand
TGCGCCGGTACACGAACTCGCCCGGCGAGAAGTCGCGGAACCGAGGCGTCACGTAGTCGAGCTCGACCTGCGCGACGCCATCGCCGGCGTCGCGCACCAGGACGACACCGACCGTCTCGTCCCCGCGCTGGACCAGGAAGGCGCACCGGCCGGGCCGGCTCCCGTCCCAGGACAGCTGCGGAAAGAAGTGCCCGATGTCGTGCCCGTGCACCCGCATGACGTGCAGCAGGTACGCGTCGTCCGGGTTGACCTCGAGCACCTGGTAGGCCGCCTCGTCGTGCCGCTGGCGGGTCAGCAGCACGATGAACCACAGGTTGATCCCGGCGAGGACGACGTTCATCGCCACCATGGGCCAGATGGCGAGCAGCGCGTTGAAGACGACGAGGATCAGGCAGGCGACGAAGTTGAGCACCCGGAACCGCAGCACCCGCGCCTGCAGCAGCGAGTAGACCAGCAGGGCCGACCCGGCCCAGCCCAGTGCGTCCAGCCAGCTCACCGGCGAGAGACTAGACGGGTGGGCGCGCCGGCTCCGTCGGGGACCGGCGCGATTTGCGGCGCCTTCGGCGCTGACGTAGAGTTGCCGACGCGACGCGGGGTGGAGCAGCTCGGTAGCTCGCTGGGCTCATAACCCAGAGGTCGCAGGTTCAAATCCTGCCCCCGCTACCACGTGTGATGTCGCGGGACACCGTTCACAGGTGTCCCGCGACATCGTTCACGTTTTGGGCTGTGGTTGGTAGTCCTTCGTGGGGTTGAGCTCGAGTTCGCGGAGCACTTCGCCGGTGTCTCTGGCGATCACGCGGACGTTGAGGTCCTTGGCCAGGACGAGGACGTGGGTGCCGGCGTGGCGGCGGCCGAGGCCGATGTGGTGCAGGCGGCTGTTGTGCCGCAGCGTGACGACTCCGCTGCGGTCGATCTTGTCCTGGCGGGTGCGCCAGTGGGCGGTGTCGATGACGGCACCGGTCAGGGTGGCCTTGGGTCGGGCGGCGTAGGCCTGCGCGGGGGTGTGGCGGTGCAGGGCCCGGTGCGGCCGGACGGTGTTGTAGTAGCTGCGGAACGTGTCGAGCTGGTTTTGCAGGTGGCGAAGGGTGCCGGCGGGGGGCTGGCCGCGTAGCCACTTCTTCAATGTCTGGTGGAACCGTTCGACCTTGCCGTTGGTCTGCGGATGGTAGGCGCGGGTGTGCACCGGACGGATGCCGCGGGCTTGCAGGGTCTTCTCGAGCTTGACGCGGCCGCCGCCGCGGGCCAGGCCGGTGAAGATGGCGTTGTCGGTGAGCACGGCGGCGGGGTTGCCGTGGCGGGCGGTGGCGCGGCGGAAGGCCCGGTCGACCTCGGGGCCGGTGAAGGTGGCCCGGGCGGTGCTGATCAGGGCGAGCCGGCTGTGGTCGTCGAGGGCGTTGAGGATCTCGACGCCGGTTCCGTCGGCGAGCTGCCAGTGGGTGGTGTCCATGGCCCACATCTCGTTGGGCTGGGCGGCCTGGAAGCGGGTGCCGGCCGACTTCGGGCGCTTGTGCGGCTGCGGGGTGACGAAGCCGCGGGCCTTGAGGATGCGCCAGATGGTGCTGACCGAGGGGGTGTGGTCGTGGCGCTGCTGCAGGTGGAAGCCGATGGTCTCGGCACCTGCGTCGTGCCCGTCGCGGTCGAGCTCCTTGCGGATCGCGACGATCTGCTCCTCAACCTCGACCGGGGTCTGCTGGGGGCTGCTGCGGGGTCGCCGCGAGCGGGGCTGCAGCCCGGTCTCACCCTCGGCCAGGTAGCGCTGGACCAAGATGATCACCCAGCGCCGGCTCACGCGGTAGTCGCGGGCAACCTCGCTCTTGGAGCGGCCCTCGACCAGCACGGCCGTGACGATCAGCTGCGGCATCCCCATCGTCCACCCCTTGGCTCAGGGGTGTGAACGATGTCCCGACACAGGTGTGCACGATGTCCTGAACTCAGACACTGCCCCCGCTACCACGGAAAGTGCAGGTCAGGGGCCTGAGCACCGGAGACGGTGATCAGGCCCCTGACCTTTTCGTCGG
>DATIBI010000128.1:0-48253 GCA_035457605.1 Nocardioidaceae bacterium | reverse complement strand
CCGAGGTCGAGCACCCGACCACGCGAAGCTTCTTCCACCACGCTGAGGAAGAAGTCGTCGTCGCGTGCCCAGGGGCACTCGGCGTCGTAGACCTCGACCAGCCGGGCATCGTTGAACTCCGCGTCGCGCATTCGCGAGACGCTAGCGAGGCTCGGCGTCCTGGTCGACCGGATATCGCCGACCCAGCCGGGGGGATCACGGACGGTCCAGCAACGCAAAGGCTTCGCAGAGGCAGGCAGCGCGAGCATCCCGTCGCCGCTCGCTATTGGCGTCTGGAGAACCGGACCCCGCCGTGGGGCATCCGCTTCATGTCCCACGACCCGGGCCGGTCTGCCATGTGATGGTGCGGCCGGCACAACGGGATCGCGTTGCCCAGGTCCGTGCCGCCGCCAGAACGCCAGGGAACGTCGTGGTGGGTCTCGGTCCACGCGGGCGGACGGTCGCAGTTCACGGCAGCACATCCGCCGTACCGGTGCGCCAACGCGACCCGCTGGTGCTTGGTGAACAACCGCCGCTCCCGACCCAGGTCCAGAGGCACCGAGGCGCCGTCGAGCACCATCGGGATGATCCCCGCCGAGCAGGCCAGCCGCCGCGCCTCACCCGCGGAGATCCGGCCGCCGGTGTCCAGGCTGGCCACCCCGATCCCCGACAACAGCGCGTCCAGCCCGAGCGTCACGACCACAGTGAACGGTGAGGCACCCTCCGACGGCAGGGACCTCACGTTCAGGTGGTGCTCGACGAGCTCCATGAGACCCAGACCGAGCAGGGTGTGGTGCGCCAGCCGGCGACCCGTCTCAGGGTCGAGCGCGGTGTCCCCCAGCCTGCGGGGCGAGGTGAGTGCCTCGAGCGCCTTCTTCAGCACCTCCGCCTGCAGCGTCGGCAGCCGGAACCGGCCGTCGACGGTGCCGTCGCCGTTGTCGTGGAACGAGCACCATGCCTTGCGCCTGGCCCGCCGCTCCTCGTCCTCGAGCTGCTCGCCCTCGGCCGCGTCCGCCGCCTCCGGGCACACCACCTCGAACAGCCGCTTGCCCAGCCGCCGCAGCGTCGCCGCGTCGAACTCCGCCGCGAGGTCCAGCAGATGTGCCTCCGCCCGGGCGTGCACCCCCTCCGGCAGGTCGTCGTGGTCGGAGACCAGCCGCCGCACCGCCGCGCAGATCACCTCGGCCTGCTCCACGTCCACCCGACCAGCAGCCAACGCGGCTCCGGTGGCCGAGAACTCCTCCTCGAGCGCGTTGGCCAGTCGCACCCGCCTCGCGCACGCTGCCCGGGTCCGCCGCGTGCGGTCCGCCAGCCAGGCACCGGTCGACGTCGCGCCGCTGTCCAGACCGACCTGGTTGGTGTCCGCAGCCGCCAGCACCCGCAGCCCGAGGCCGGCCAGCTTCGACTCGATCCTGTGCAGCACCTCCAGGGCCTCGCGCTGCTCCCCGGCGCTCATCGACCACATCGGAACCGAACCCACCCGGTCCAGCGCGTGCTCGACCGCGTGAGCGAACCCCAGCACCCGGTGGGGCGCCGTCCGACCTACGGCACCCGACCCGGCACCGCCCACCGCGGGTGGTGCCGGGGAGCCAGCCGACCCAGCACCGGCAGTACCACCAGCTGCGCCACCAGCAGCACCGCCACCGGCAGCACCACCAGCAGGCCCACCGGCAGAACCACCGGAAGAAAACCCGGCAGGCCCACCGGCAGCGCCGTCACGGGACGTCCCGCGAGGCACCGTCTCGGTGTCGAGCTGCTCGGTCATGACCCCAACCTAGGCTGCGGGGACCCCAGGATTCGCTCGCACTTTCGAGCCCGTGGACAACCCACCCGTTCGTGCACCTGGGGACGGAATCTGGCCCGTGCTCACCGCGACCTGAGCGTCCACGACGCCCTCCGGAAGCGGCGTCTACCAACCGTCGTCCACCAACCGTCGTCCACCAACCGTCGTCCACCAGCCGACGTCCACCAACCCGACGTCCACCAACCCGACGTCCACCAACCGACGTCCACCAGCCGTCGTCCACGAACCGACGTCCACGAACGCAAAGGTCCGACCCTCCCCGAGACTCGAGGAGGGCCGGCCCCGTCAGCCCGGCGAGAACCTGCTGGTCAGCCGACCAGCCGGCTCTCCCGGTTGTAGTTCAGCCCGAGGAACTGCGGCTGCCGTGCCCACCGGAAGGCGAACATCATCACCAGCAGGGTGGCGACGTACGGCAGCATCGAGATGAACTGGTGCGGGATACCGATCCCGGCGACCTGCGCCCGGAGCGCGAGCACCTCCATCCCGGCGAAGAACGCCGCGCCGGCGACCACGAGCTGCGGCCGCCAGCCGCCCAGGAACGCCAGCGCGATCACGAGCCAGCCGCGCCCGGCGACCATGCCCTCGGTGAACGTCCCCGTGTAGACCATCGGCAGGTAGGCGCCGGCCATGGCCATCAACGAGGCCCCCACCACGCCGGCCCACATGCGGGTGGCGACCACCTTGATCCCGACGCTGTCGGCCGACTTCGGGTTCTCCCCGACCGAGCGGAACTTCAGCCCCGCGTCGGTCTTGTACATGAACCAGTAGACGGCGAACGACAACAGGAACGCGAAGTAGACGACCAGGTCGTGGTCGAACAGCACCGGTCCCAGCACGGGGATCGCCGAGAGCAGCGGGATCGGGTACGCCTCGAGGGTGGGGATCAGCGGCGGTTCGAAGGTGACCCCGACGACGGCCCGGTACAGCAGGCTGGCGAGGCCGAGGGCGGCAAAGTACAGCGCCAGGCCAACCACGAACTGGTCCAGGCGGAGCAGCGTCGTGGTGTAGGCGAAGACCAGCCCGAACACCCCGCCGACCGCCAGCGCGGCCAGCAGGCCGAGGGTGTTGCTCTCCACCGTGAAGCTGACCAGGAAGCCGACGCAGGCGCCGAGGACCATCAGGCCCTCCTGCGACACGTTGAACAGGCCGGCCCGCCCGCTGATCACGGTCCCCTGGGCCGCGAGCAGGAACGGCACCATCGCGGGGATCATCAGGGCGAAGAAGTCGACGACGGCACTCACGAGACACCCCTCAGTCGGTTGCTGACCACGTCGGACAGGAGCAGGAACACGAGGATCAGCGCTTCGATGATCAGCACCGTCTCGACCGGCACCTGCGCCGTGCGCTGCATGGAGCTGGCGCCGACCTCGAGGACCGCGATGCCGAGCGCGACGAACGGCACCGCGATCACGTTGCCTCGGGCCATCAGCCCGACGATGATGCCGAGGATCAGGAAGTTCGACTGCATCCCCTCGAGCATCTTGCCGTGGACACCGGCGACCTCGATCGCGCCCGCCAGCCCGGCGACCGCGCCGCCGATGAGCAGGCCCGCACCGGCCATCCGGGAGGTGCGGATGCCGTGGACCAGCGAGGCCCGTAGGTTGGCACCCACGGCCGTCATCTCGAAGCCGGTGGAGGTACGGCGCATCCACACCGCCACGCCGATACACACGGCGACGGCGAGAAGGACCCCCGAGTGCATGCTCGGCGCTGTTCCCAGGCCGGGAAGCAACGCGCCCTCGCCGACCGAGATGGTGGCCGGGTGACCGGCACCGCGGTCCGGCCACACGTGGGAGGCGACGTAGTCGATGAGCTGGAACGAGACGAAGTTCAGCAGCACGGTGCTGAGGATCTCGTTCACCTGGAACCGCACCATCAGGACGGCGGCGATTCCGGCCCACACCGCGCCGGCGAGCACACCGGCGAGGAGCACGCAGGGCAGGAGCACGACCATGGGCAGGTCCGACCACACGATGCCGATGCCGACACCCGCGGTCGCACCGACCAGGAGCTGGCCCTCGGCACCGATGTTGAACTTGCCGGTGGCCAGCGGGATCGTGAACGCGTAGGCGCAGAGGACCACCGCCACCCACTTGTGCAGCGTCTCGACCATGCCGAAACGCGTGTTGAACGACGTGGTCAGCACCGACTCGAAGGCACGGACCGGGTCGTAGCCCAGCAGCACGATGATCAGGCCGCCGACGAGGAAGGCCAGCAGCACGCTGACCGCGTAGGGAACCACGGCCCACGCCAGTCCCGACACGCTGAACCGTGACCGGCCGGAGGGTGGGGTGGGCGAGAGCTCCGGCTCGGACTTGTTGATCGTCTCAGTCATGGGTGCGCACCAATCCGGTCATGCTGCGGCCGATGTCGTAGCGGTCCGCCTCGGCCCGTGCCCACTCGCCGGTGCTCCGCCCGGCATAGAGGGCGATGATCCGGTCCGAGAGCGCGATGACCTCGTCGAGGTCCTCGGACAGCAGGAGGACCGCACACCCGACCGAGGTGGCAGCCCGCACCTGCTCGTAGACGAACTGGGTCGAGCCGATGTCGAGCCCTCGCGTCGGGTTGTGCAGCACGAGCAGCCGCGGCTCCCGGGCGAACGCGCGGGCCAGGATCACGCGCTGGATGTTGCCGCCGGACAGGTCGCCCGCCGCCGCGCTCGGACCGCTGGCCCGCACCGAGAACTTCTCGATCATCTCGACGGCGTTCTGCCGGGCCAGCCTCCAGTCGATGAGGCCCCGGCGCTTCACCGCGCTGCTCCGGTGCGAACCCAGCAGCAGGTTCTCCGTGATGCTGCGCGTGGGCAGGATCCCGTCCCGGTGCCGGTCCTCGGGCACGTAGGCGACGCCGGCGGAGAGCCAACCTGCCGTCGGCTCCCCTGCCAGGTCCCGCCCGTCCAGCCGCACCGAGCCGGCCCGCAGGCGACGCACCCCCGAGACGGCCTCGGCGAGCTCGACCTGCCCGTTGCCGGCGACACCGGCGATGCCGACGACCTCGCCTGGGGCCACGGTCAGGTCGAAGCCCTGGAACAGGTCCACGCCGTGGTCGTTCGCGATCACCAGCCCGGTGGCCTCGACACCTCCCCCGTCCCCTGCGGGAGCGGACGGGACGGGCGCGTGCTCGGCGACCAGCTCGCGCTCGTCGAGGAGGCCGGTTGTCACCAGCGCGTTGTCGCCTGGATCGTGCTCGGAGAGCTCGGCGACGACCTGCTCGCCGACCATGATCGAGGCGAGCTGCTCGGGGTCGGTGTCTGCCTTGTCGACCGTGGCGATGTAGGCGCCGTTGCGCATCACCGTCATCCGGTCGCAGACGCTCATCGTCTCGCGGATCTTGTGGGTGATCAGGATGACGCTCATCCCCTCGTCGACCATCGCCCTGATCGACCCGAAGAGGTCGTCCACCTCCTGCGGGGTGAGGTTGGTGGTCGGCTCGTCGAGGATGAGGATCTTCGAGCCGCGGTAGAGCGCCTTGAGGATCTCCACGCGCTGCCGCACCCCGACCGGGAGGTCCTCGACCACGGCCTCAGGGTCCACCGCGAGACCGAAGCGCTCGCTGAGCTGCACGATCCTCTCCCGGGCCGCGCCCAGGTCCAGGCGCAGCCCGCCGAGGTCCTCGGTGCCGAGCACGATGTTCTCGGTCACCGTGTAGGTGTCGATCTGGAGGAAGGTCTGGTGGACCATGCCCACGCCGGCCTCGATGGCGTCACGGGGTGACTCGATCTCGACCCCGCTGCCGTCGATCTCGATCGTCCCTGCGTCCGGCCTGTAGAGGCCGTACAGCACGTTCATCAGGGTGGTCTTGCCCGCGCCGTTGCCGCCGAGGAGCCCGTGGACCTCGTTCCGGGCGACCTCGAGGTCGACCGACCTGAGCGCCTGGACGTTGCCGAAGCGCTTCTGCACCCCGGTCATCCGCAGCCGCGGGGACAGCTCGCTCATCCGACTTCGGACTGGTCGAGCTCGACCTCGATCGAGCCGTCGGTGATCCCTGCCACGGCCTCCTCGGCGGCGGCGCGGGCCTCGTCGGGCACGTTCTCGCCGATCTCCACGCTGGCGCCGTTGTCGAAGTCCATCAGGAAGTGGCCGGTGGTCTCGTCGGCCCCGATCGCGTCGACGACCTCCAGGAGCGGCTGCTTGAAGTCGTAGAGCACGGTGGCCGCGTAGTGCTCGGGACCGTTCTGGGACTTGTCGGTGTACTTCACGGTGAGCCAGGACTCGCCGGGCTCGGTCCCGTTGACCGCCTTGAACGAGCCGACGACCCCGAGGTTCAGCGAGGTGAGGATGACGTCGTTGTCGCTGGACAGCAGCTGGGAGGTGAGCTGCTGGGCCTTGACGGTGTCGTTGAAGTCCCCGCTCCACACCGGCTGGAGGGAGACCTGCTCGCCGCTGTCGGCGAGGGCCTGCTCCACGGCGTGCACCTCGGAGTAGGAGAACGGCAGCGAGAGCCCGCCGAGGTAGCCGACCTTGCCGGTCTCGGTGAGGTTGGCGGCGAGCGTGCCGAGCGGGTAGAAGACGGTGTGGAAGTTGCGGTCGATGACCCACACGTTCTCAGGCTGGCCCTCGGGCTTGCCGTCGAACTCCCCGATGAAGTTCACGTCGGGGTTCTGCTCGGCGATCTTGGCCGTGGCCTCGTAGAACTGCGACCCGTGGGTCCAGATCACGTTGTACCCGTCGGCGACGTACTCCTGGAGCACCCGCTCGATGTCGGGGACGGGGACGCTCTCGGAGTGAGCCGTCTCGGCGCCCTCCTTCTCGAGCTCCTTCAGGGCGTCGAGGCCCAGGGCGTTGTAGTCGGCGTCCGTGGTCGGACCGGAGAAGATCGCTGCAACGCGGAGCTCTCCGTCGTCGCCGGAGTCAGATCCGCCGCAGGCGGTCAGGGTGAGGGAGGTCGCGACGATCGCCGTCAGCAGCCGGAACTTGCTGGACATGTGTGTGGCTCCTTGCGTGAGGAGAGCGCCCACGGGCAGGACAGCCCGACCCGGAATGTGGGCGACATAACGTGTCGAAGCAGCGTAAGTCGGCTTGACGGATCGCCCGAGACAAACATCTGCCGAACTCTCCGGTGGATCTTTGTGCCCTCTCGCTCGGGTTTCTGCTTGCGGAGAGGACCAGAATGTGTCGGTTGAGACCGCTTCGGTGAGCCGTTGGTCCCTCAGCGCGTGATCCCGAGCAGCACGTGCGTCGTACCCACCGCCGCACCCAGCGACCGGCAGGTCAGCTGCCGCGGCTCCGCCGGATGCGCGAGCACCCGCACGTTCCACCGCTCCCCCTCGACCACGAACGTCGCCTCGGTCTCCTCCCCGTTGCGGCTGCCCGACTCCAGTTCCAGCGGCGGGATCGTGAGCTCGCCGAGGTGCTTGCGCAGGTACACCTCGGCCGCCTGCACGGAGAACGGCCAGGCGCACCGGCCACGCAGGTGGTCGACGTCGAGCTCCCCGGCCCGGTGCCGGGCCACGAAACCATCGGCGTCTGCTGGCGTCAGCCGCCCGTAGTAGAGCCCGTGCGGCAGCACGAGCACGTTGGCGGCGAACCTGTCCCCACCGATGTGCGAGACCTCCCACGTCTCCTCGGGCGCGGCCGAGGTCAGGGCCGAGCAGAGCGGACGGCCGCGCTCGGCACAGCAGGCGTCGTGCCGGCCGTGGGTGCACACCAGGTACACCGGGTCGTCGTGCGGCCGGAGCCCCGGCGACGCCCCGTCCGCGAGGCCGGACAGGTCGAGGTCGAGAACCTCGCGTACGTCGGACAGCTCGGCGGTCTGCAGCCAGGGCTTGTCGGTGTGCACGTAGCCGGCGAACACCCGCACCGACGACCGGGACCGCGGGCCGTGCCGGCGGACCAGCAGCGGGCGCACCCGGTGGTGTGCGGCCAGCGTGCGCAGCCGCTGCTTCACCTCGTCGGGAAGCCGGCTGTCGCGGACCGCGTCGACCCCCCACGGCCCGTTCTCCTCCACGAGCAGGAACGCCCGCACCGTGGACGCGGTGCCGGCGATCGGCTCGGTGAGGTCCTCGCTGGCCGCCGAGCAGCGGAAGGCAGAGGTCACGTGCCGATCCGGAGCAGGCCCTCGCGCACGAGCCGCCGGGTCAGCACGAGCCGGCTCTCCCGGTCCAGCCAGGCGGCCAGGTCGGCCACCCGGAAGGACTCGGTGTCCCGCACGAAGGCCAGCGGCTCGGCGAGCCAGGCGGGCATCCGGAGCTCGCGGTCGCCGAGCAGCAGCACCAGCCGGTCGCCGTCCTCGCGCAGAACGCAGGCGGCGGTCGGCCGGCGGGTGAGCACGGTCTCGTCGGCCAGGTCGCCGAGCTCCACGAGGTCGGTGAGACCGCCGCGCAGGGCGGGTGTCCGCTCCCGCAGGAACGCGTCGACGCGCTCCTCCACGACGGTGCCGGGGTCGAGGTCGCGCAGGCCGTCGGCCACCGAGGCGAGCTCGTCGGCGAGCCGGTCCGCGAGGACACCGGGGTCGTCGAGGTAGCCGGCGGGCAGCGGCCCGTCGTACCTCTCCTCCGCAAGCACCCGGTCGGTGACCTTGCGCAGCAGGTCCCGCCAGGTGAGCCGGTTGATCCCGACCGTCACGTGCAGCGACGTCGCGCTCTGGCTGCGGGCGGCGTGCGGCGTCCCGGTCGGCAGGTACATGCTCAACCCCGGCTCGAGCAGCACCTCGCGCTCGTCGCCGTTCTCGACGAGCTCCCACTGCTTGCGGCCGTGGGTCTGGAACACGAACACGTCGTGGGTGTCGCTGTGCCGCGCGAACCCCTGCGACCCGGGCGGGGTGAGGTAGGCGTTGGCCTGGCACGGGTGCCCCAGGGCAAGCTCGAGCTGCCGCACCAGCCGGGTGAGCGGCGCCCAGTAGCGGTGCAGGCCCTGGAGCACGACCGTCGCGCCGCCGTCGAACAGGGCGAGGACCTTGCGCGCGTCCACCAGGCCGGTGAGCGGCACCCCCGCCATCGAGGCGGACCGGGTGAACTCGCGCGAGGGCAGCACCGAGCCGTCCTTGACCATGCGCAGCGCGGGCGTGCGCAGGGCGACGCTGGTCAGCAGGTGGTCGACGTCGTCCAGGGAGAGCAGGCCCACCAGGTCGGTGGGGTCGGCGTGGTGCAGGTGGACGTGTGACGCCCAGACCTTCGTCCGGAAGGCCTGGGCGTCGCCGCTGAGGAGCTCGAGTGCGTCCACGGGTCAGGCGTCGGTCCCGTCGGCGTCCGCGCCGTCGGTGCTGTCACCATCGGAGCTGTCACCGTCGGTGACGTCGGTGCTGTCACCGTCGGAGCTGTCGCTGGCGTCGCCGTCGGAGCTGTCGCTGCTGTCGCCGTCCGTACCGTCCGCGTCCGCGGTGTCGGTGCCGTCGGCGTCACCGTCGAGGCTGGTCGCCGCCGTGACGCCGGTGGTCTCGATGTCCTCGTCGCTGAGCGTCGGGTTCTGGGGGCTGGTCGACATGGTGACTCCTCCTCGTCTGGCGGCGCCTGGTGCGCCGGCTCGCGGCCACGTACCCACGAATCTGTCAGACAAGCACCCCTCGCACCAGGGGCCGTTTCACCGCAGCGTCGGGCGGTCGGGTCCGCCGTGAGCGGGCCAGTGCGCCGGTCTCTCCGTCCCGGCGGGCAGTCGGGTCGACGCGTCCCCGCGCGCGGCGGTCAGCTGCGCTCCGGTCAGGAACAGCGCATCGGTGAGGTCGGCACCGCTGAGGTCCGCGTCGCGCAGGTCCGCCCCTGTCAGGTCCGCGTGCCGCAGGTCGGCGCCGGTGAGGTCGGACGCGACCAGCCGGGCTCCGCGGAGGTTGGCTCCCCGCAGGTCGGCGCCGGCCAGGCGTGCCCCCACCAGGTCGGCACCACGGTGGTCGGCCCGAGGGCCGGGTACGTCGGACCGGGCCAGCTCGCTCGCCTGTTGCAGCAACGGGTTCACCTCACCCCGGACTCCGTCGACGTCCAGCGCCCTCAGCTCGTCGGCGTCGCCGCGGGTGAGCTGCTCGACGTGCTGTCGGGCGGTCTCGAGCTCGGTGCGCACCGGATCGGCCGCGTCGAGTCCCAGCGCCTCGGTGAGGTACCAGAGGAGCTCGTGCAGCTGCCGCATCACCGGCAGCACGGCGAACATCGCTCCCGCCGTCCCGGGGTGGTCCCGCCAGTCGCGTCCGGCGAAGGTGAGCCGGGAGACCTTCTGGCCGGCGCCGAAGCAGTCGAACACGACACAGCCACGGAAGCCACGGTCGCGCAGATGATCGTGGATGCCGCAGCGGGAGTCCGGCTGCAGGTTCACGCACGGCTCGCCGGCGGGCTTGTCGTAGGCGAAGTCCGCGGAACGGGAGAACGGCAGCGCGACGCAGCACAACCCGAAGCAGCGGCTGCAGTCCGCGTGCAGCTCGGACTGCACGGACCGGAGCTCGAACCCGTCCTGTGGTGCCACCCGGCGGACGTTACCTGCCTCGACGGGGCGCGGCGGACGGACCCGGGCTGCGTCTCACCGGGCCGACGCGCCCTCCTTGGCCCGAGCCAGCTGGTCGTGCGCGTCGGGGCCGGGCTCGACCTTCGGCACCCGGAACAGGAACCAGGCGCCGACGGCCGCCCAGCCGATGAGGATCGCCCACTCGTAGGGCCAGATCAGTGCGGCGGGCATCCCGGGCAGGTAGAGCGTGCCCAGCCCCGCTGCCAGCACGACGGCCACCACGCCCGTCGTACTCCCACCCGGCGTCCGGAACGGGCGCTTCATGTCCGGCTCCCGGCGGCGCAGCACGACGAATGCCAGCGCGACCATCGCGTAGGACACCACGAGGCTGAACCCGCCCGCGTCGACCAACCAGACGAGCATCTGCTCACCGAACAGCGGCGCCACGACCGACAGGCCACCGATGAACAGCACGGCGTTCGCCGGTGTGCGGTACCGCGGGTGCACGTGGCCGAACCACGCGGGCAGCATCCCCGAGCGGGCCATCGCGAACATCAGCCGGCTCGCGCCGATCAGGAAGCCGTTCCAGGAGGTGAGGATTCCGGCGATGCCGCCGAGCACGAGCAGCGTGCCCATCGCCCGGCTGTCCCAGAGCGCCTCCATCCCGTCCGCGGCCGCGAGCTCGGCGCCGGCGAGCTCCGAAGCCGGCATCGACGAGCCGACGGTGAGCATGATCAGGGCGTACCAGGTCACCGCGAGGACGATCGAGAAGACGAGAAGCTGACCAATCTTGCGGAACGGCAGCTCGATCTCCTCCGCCGACTGCGGGATCACGTCGAACCCGACGAACAGGAACGGCGTCGCCACCAGCACCCCGATGACACCGATCGCCCCGCCGGTGAACAGCGGGCTCATGTTCGACACCTCGCCGCCGACGAACGCGCCGGTCAGCAGGACCAGCCCGACGGCGACCAGGAACAGCACGGCGATCGTCTGGAACACTGCGGCGGGCCGGATGCCGCGGTAGTTGACCCACGTCATCGCGACCGCGGCGGCCACACCGACCGCGACCCAGGACAGGTGCACGTCGTAGTCGGCGACGGTCCACAGCCGGACGGCGAGCATGTCCGGGAACAGGTAGAGCATCGTCTGGGGCAGGGCGACGGCCTCGAACGCCACCACGGAGGCGTAGCCGAGCACCAGCGCCCACGAGGTGAGGAACGCCGAGCGGGAGCCGATCGCGCGGAGCACGTAGTGGTGCTCACCGCCGGCGAACGGCATCGCCGAGACCAGCTCCGCGTAGGTGAGGCCGATCAGCCCGATCACGATGCCGCCGATCAGGAACGCAAGGACGGCGCCGAGGGTGCCCGCCTCCTCGAGGAACCCCCCGGTGAGGACGATCCAGCCGAAGCCGATCATCGCCCCGAAGGCGAGAGCCAGGACGTCGCCGCGTCCCAGGATCCGCGTGAAGCTCGTGCTGTCGTTGCTCATGGGCCCGATCCCTTTCACGTGTGAGAGGTCACGTTCCCCCGCGGGGGCGACCTCAAACCGGACCGAGGGATCGGTGCGGGTCCGGGACGTGCGTCTCCGGCAGCCGGGGTCGTTTCACGAACCGGATCTGGCTGGACGGCTGAGGGTCCGGTCGGGCTCTTGCGGCGCCTGTCCGCCGGACCGACGATGGTCGCAGGATCGGACGAGGGGGCTCGATGGCCACCCACCAGGCGCGGCACACCGCCGCGGTCGCACGAGCACCGGCCCACGACCGTGCCCCGGGCAGACGTGCCGCGGCCGCCCTGGTCGCCGTCGGGGCGGTGTGCGGGCTCGCCTGGGCGGCGGGGCTTCGCGGGATGATGGCCGAGATCGCCGGGCCCGGGTCGGAGGTCGACTGGTCCACGTTCACCTGGATCCTGCTCCCGGGCACGGTCATGGGTGCCCTGCTCGGGTGGGCCGAGCACCTCCGACGTACCGGCGGCCGGCGGGGCTGGCGCTGGCTCGCCCTGTCACCCCTGCTGTTCGCGGCGGTGCTGTTCAGCCGGCCCACGGAGATGGGCGCGGTGCTCGAGGACGGGATCGGCGCCGGGACCGTGGCCGTCCCCCTGCTCTGCATGGCCGGCGGGTACGCGCTCTCGGGGCGGGGACCCCTGTGGTCGCGGAGCGTCTGCGGCCTGCTCGCGCTGTCGGCCGTTCCGGCGTGGGCGTTCTCCGCCACCCTCGTGGGCGGGCCGGGTCTTGCGCTCGACACCCCGCGCGGGGCCTGGGTGGCCCTGCTCTACTACTCGTTCCTCGCCGTGCTCGCGGTCGCCTGCGCCATCCCACACCGGCCGGTCGTGCGCACCGACCGGCGCTGAGCCCGGGTTCACGACACCGTGGTGTGGCACGAACGGCAGGTCTCCCGGTGAGGAGAACCTGCCGTTCGTGCCACAGCTGAGCGGGCGCAGCTGAGTCGGAGCCGCGAGACGGCCCGGGTGACCCGGGTCGGCAGCCGGCTACTCCGCGATCACCGTGAAGGGTGCGGTGACCACGGTCCCGTCACCGAGCCGGAACTGCGCCCAGAGCCGGTAGGCACCGGGCTCGTCGAAGTGCGTGTGCATGTCGAGCTCCGGCCCGAACTCCTGGCCCGGCAGCGCGAACACCGGCCGGCCCTGCTCGTCCTCGGTCTCGGCGTGCTCGTGACCGAAGGTGGAGCCGTCGGCCTTCATCACCACGACGTGCCCGGCCGCGCCCAGGTACGGCTGCAGGTCCTCGACCGCCGTACCGCTGCTCGCGTCGGCGAACGTGAGGTGCAGGTCGCTGGTCTCGCCGGCAACCGCCTCGCCCTCGAGCCCGATCCGCACACCACCGACCACCTGCTCGCGGGTCTCCGCCGTGGGCACCGGCTCCGGGGCCGGCGCGGACCCGTCGACGGTGAGCGCGTGCGAGGCGAGCACGTCGGTCATCTGGCCCTGGCGCCGGAACTCGATGTGCATGTCGTACGCACCCGCGGTCGGGAACGACGCGGTCACCTCGAACACGCCTGCCCGGTCGGTCGGAGCGGGGTGGATGTGCGCGAACGTGCCGAGGTCGTCGCGGGTCAGGATCATGTGCATCCACACCTGGTGGGTGCGGACCAGGTCCTCCACGAGCTCACCGGTCTCGGCGTCACGGACGGTCACGGTGACCGCCGTCGGCTCGCCGGGAGTGACCGGACCGGGCACCTCGACGCCGACCTCGAGGCCGGCGTCGTCCGCGCTGACCGGCTCCACGTCCATGGTCTCCATGACGCTCATCGCCGGACGCATCGGCATGCCCATGCCCTCGGACCAGGCGAGGATCCCGTTCATCCCGCGCTCGGCGAAGTCCGCCCGGCTGAGCGCGGTCAGCCCGGTCCCGATCGCGAGCGCGAGCACCGCGACCAGGCCCAGGTAGGCGTACTGCCCGATCCTGCCGGCCAGCGGGGGGTGCAGGATCTCCTCGGCATCGGTCGGCCGGCGGAACCTGCGCAGCCGCAGCGCGTTGGTGACCACGCTGACCGAGCTCATCGCCATCGCGGCGGCCGCGAGCACCGGGTCGAGCAGCAGGCCGTCCCACCAGTACAGCGCTCCGGCCGCGACCGGGATCAGCAGCACGTTGTAGCCGAAGGCCCAGGCCAGGCCTTGCTTGATGGTGGTGACGGTACGTCGGGACAGGGCGATCGCCGACACCACACCGCGCAGGTCCCCACCCACCAGGGTGATGTCCGAGGCGGCGATCGCCACGTCGGTGCCCGTGCCGATCGCGATGCCGAGGTCGGCCTGCGCGAGGGCAGGGGCGTCGTTGATGCCGTCGCCGACCATCGCGACGACGTGGCCCTGCCGCTGGAGCTCGGAGACCCGGGCCGCCTTGTCGGCGGGGAGCACCTCCGCCATCACGTGGTCGATTCCGACCTGCGCGGCGACGGCGTTCGCGGTGGCGGTGTTGTCGCCGGTGACCATCCACACCTCCAGGCCGAGCGCCTTCATCTGCGCGACCGCGTCCGCGGACTCGGCCTTCACCGCGTCGGCGACGCTGACCAGTCCGGCCGGCTCGCCGTCGACGGCGACGAACATCGGGGTCTGCCCGGCCCGGGCTGCCGCGTCCGCCCGCTCTGCGAGACCGGATCCGGTCAACGCTGCGGGGTCCACTCCCGCCGCGGTCAGGTGCGCCTGGTTGCCGACGTGCACCCGGCGGCCGTCCACGACGGCGGTGATGCCGTGGCCGGGAACGGCCTCGAACCCGGTGGCCCGGCTCAGGGCGATGCCGCGTTCACGGGCGGCGGTGACGATCGCCTCGCCGACCGGGTGCTCGCTGCCGACCTCGGCCGAGGCGAGCAGGCCGAGCAGCCCGTCGTACTCCCAGTCGGGCAGCGGCCGCAGCAAGGCCAGGCTCGGCCTGCCCTCGGTGATGGTGCCGGTCTTGTCGAGGACGACGGCGGTGAGCCGGTGCGCGGTCTCCAGTGCCTCCCCGTTGCCGATCAGGATGCCGAGCTCGGCGGCCTTGCCGGTGCCGACCATCACCGCGGTGGGCGTGGCCAGCCCGAGGGCGCAGGGGCAGGCGATGATCAGGACCGCGATGGTGGTGCCGAGCGCGAGCACCATCCGGCCGGTGTCGGGACCGAACCAGGCCCAGCCGGCGAAGGTGAGCGACGCGGCGACCAGCACCGCGGGCACGAACCAGGCCGAGACCCGGTCCGCGAGGCGCTGCATCGGTGCCCGGGAGCCCTGGGCGTCCTCGACCAGGCGGATGATCTGCGCGAGGGTGCTGTCCTCGCCGACCGCGCTCGCCCGGAGCACCAGGGTTCCGGTGCGGTTGACCGTCGCACCGATCACGGTGTCGCCGGCGGTCTTCTCCTGCGGGATGCTCTCACCGGTGATCATGGACTCGTCGACGGTGGAGGCGCCCTCGGTCACGATGCCGTCGACCGGGACCTTCTCGCCGGGGCGGACCCGGACCAGGTCGCCGACCACGACGTCCTCGACCGGGATGTCCCGCTCCTCCCCGGCGCGGATCACGCGGGCGGTCTTGGGCGCGAGCCCGACCAGGGCCTTGATCGCGGTGGCGGTACGGCGCTTCGCGCGCAGCTCCATCCACCGACCCATGAGGATGAGCGCGACGATCACCAGCGAGGTCTCGAAGTACACGTGCAGCGGCAGGCCGGCTCGCTCTGCGATCCCGGGCCACAGCGTGACGAACGCGCTGTAGGTGTAGGCCACGCCGGTGCCCATCGCGACGAGCGTGTTCATGTTCGTGGAGTGGTGCTTGGCCGCGGCCCAGGCCGCCTTGTAGATCCCGGCGCCGGCCCAGAACTGGACCACGGTGGCGACCACCAGGATCAGCGGCATCAGCCAGTCCATGGTGTCGAGGTGGATCGGGATGTACATCAGCACCATCAGCGACAGGCCGGCGGTCAGCGACACCTGCCACTTGCGCTTGAGGTCGGCGATCTCGGCGTCGCGCGCGGCCTCCCGGTCCTCGGGAGCACCGGGCTCCGGCGGGGTCGCGGCCGCGCCGGGGCCGGTGGCGTGGAGCCTGCCGGTGTAGCCGGCGGCGGCGACCGCGTCGGTGAGCTGTTCGAGCCCGACGGTGGCCGGGTCGAAGGTGACCGACGCGGTCTCCGCGGCGAGGTTCACGCTCGCCTCGGAGACGCCGTCGACCTTGGTGAGCGCCTTCTCCACGCGCCGCACGCAGGAGGCGCAGGTCATGCCGCCGATGTCGAGCGTGCACTCGGTGAGCTCTACGGCTGTCTGGGTCATCTCGGGACTCCTGGTGTCGCGGTGGGCGGTGGGTGCGACGGGGCGGCCCGGGTCAGGCGAGCTGGTAGCCGGCCTCGTCGACCGCCTCGGCGACCTCGGACCGGGTGAGCTCCCGCTCGGAGGTGACGCTGACCCGGCCGCTGGCCAGGTCGACCTCGACGTCGCGGACGCAGGTGATGGCGCTCACCTCCTCGGTGACGGCGCGGACGCAGTGCTCGCAGCTCATCCCGGTGACGGTGTAGGTGCTGGTGACGGCGGTGCTGGACATCGGTACTCCTCGGCGTTGCGGGTGGTGGCTGGACGGTTTCCACCCTCGCCGGGACGTCGCCGGGTCGCACCGGTGGAATCACCGGGTTCTCCCCTGGACGAGGACCGGGTCGCGCCCGGATCGATGCCGGATCGATGCCGGATGGGCGCCGGGATGGCGCCCGGTCACCCGGGTCGGCGCCGCGTCGGCGCCGGATCACCCCCGGGTCGCCGCGCCCGAAAATCCCGCGACGGTGTCCCCGCTCCGAGATACCCTCCCGGGGTGTCGATCGTCGGACGGGAGACAGAGCGTGCCGCCATCGCGGCGCTGCTCGACGACGCCCGCGCCGGCAACGGCGGGGTGCTGGTCCTGCGCGGTGAGCCGGGGGTCGGCAAGTCCGCGTTGGTGGCGGACGCACTGGCCCGCGCCGAGGGCATGTCGGTCCTGCGCACCCAGGGCATCGAGTCCGAGGCGCCGCTCCCCTTCGCCGCCCTCCAGCGGCTGCTCCGACCGGCGATGGCCGCGGCGGACCGGCTGCCCGAGCCGCAGGCGCGGGCGCTGCGCGTGGCGTTCGGCGAGGAGGCCGGCGGGGACACCGACCGGTTCCTGCTCTTCCTGGGCACGCTGAACCTGCTGTCGGAGGTGTCCGGGGAGCGCCCCGTCCTCGCCGTGGTGGACGACGCGCACTGGTTGGACGAGGCGTCGGCGGCAGCGCTGCTGTTCGTGGCCCGGCGGCTGCAGGTCGAGCCGGTGGCGCTGCTGTTCGCGGCCAGGACCGGGGACGTGCGGACCTTCGAGAGCGGCGACCTGCGCGCCCTGGACCTCGCCGGCCTCGACCGCGCCGGGGTCACGGCCCTGCTCGCGGAGCGGGTCGGCGCGCCGATCTCCCCCGAGGTCGGCGCCGAGCTGCTGGCCAGCACCGGCGGCAACCCGCTCGCCCTGGTCGAGCTGCCCGGACTGCTCACGGCCGAGCAGCTGGCCGGGAGGGCGCCGCTACCGCGGAGGATCCCGATCACCGGCGGCGTTGAAAGGGTCTTCCGTGAGCGCGCGCGGCGGCTCTCCCCAGGAGCGCAGCAGGTGCTGCTGGTCGCCGCGGCCGACGACTCGAGCCGGCTCGGCGTCGTCACCCAGGCCGCACGCGCCCTCGGCGCCGGGACCGAGGACCTCGACGAGGTGGAGCGGGTCGGCCTGGTCACCGTCGACGACGCCACGCTGGAGATGCGACACCCCCTGGTGCGGTCGGCGGTCTACAACGGGGCGACCAGCGTCGCCCGCCGGCAGGCGCACCGGGCCCTGGCGGAGGCCCTCGTCCACGACGAGGACGTGGACCGGCGGGTGTGGCACCTGGCCGCGGCGACCGACGAGCCGGACGAGGCCGTGGTCGCCGAGCTGGAGATGGCCGCGCACCGGGCACACCGGCGCGGCGGGCACGAGGCCGCGTCGTCGGCCTACCAGAGGGCGGCGGAGCTGACCCTGGACCGGGAGGCCCGCGCCGACCGGCTCTACGCCGCGGCACGCTGTGCCTGGCTCACCGGCCGGCCCACGCGGGCCCGCGGGCTCGCCGAGCAGGCCGCACTCGACGCGACGGACGCGGGCCTCCGCGCGGACATCGCCCGGCTGCGGGCCAGGATCGAGTGGAACACCGGCGAGGTCCGGCTCGGTCACCGGATGGTCCTCGAGGCGGCCCGGGAGGTCGCACCCGTGGACCCGGTCCGGGCGCGGGAGATGGCGATGTTCGCGGCCGCGCTGGCGACCTTTGACGGCGACTCGGGCAACGGAACCGACCCCACCCGGCTCGTGGAGCGCCCTGGCCCGGACGCGCCGGCCCGGGAGCGCTGCTTCGACGCCCTGGTCGTCGGGCTCGACCACGTCACCCACGACCTTTGGCGCGAGGCCGCGGCAGCACTACGAGAGAGCCTCGCGATCGGGGCCGTGCTGGAGGAGGACGACCAGGACCTGCTGCCGAACCTCGGCATCGCTGCCCTCCATATCGGCGACGACGAGGCGGCGGCCCGCTACCACAGCAGGCTGTTGGCCCGGGCCCGCGACACCGGCGCCATGGTGATGGTGCTCTACGCACTGACGCGGCTCGCCCTCACCGACCTGGTCACCGGCCGGTGGGCCTCCGCCGCGGCACGGTCGGAGGAGGCACTCTCCCTCGGCGACGAGACCGGCCAGCCGGCCCTCGCCGGGATGCCACGCGCCTGGCTGGTGATGCTCGCAGCACTGCGCGGCGAGGACCGGTTCGACTCCCTGCTGGCCGAGCTGGAGGACACCACGGGCAGCGAGGCACGCGGCATCCTCGACGTGCTGCTGCGGGACACGCTCCGCTGGGCCAAGGGCCTCCAGGCCGCGGACCGTCCGGCCGCGGCGTTCCACCACCTCGCGCAGATCTCGCACGGCATCGCCCGCCGGATGGCCGCCCTGGACCGGGTCGAGGCCGCGGTGCGCGCCGACCAGACCGAGACCGCGGCGCTGTGGGTGGCCGACCTCGAGATGTTCGCCGAGGCCACCGGTCAGGCCTGGGCAGCGGCCGCCGCGGAGCACGGCAGGGCCCTGCTCGCGGACGGGTCGGAGGCGGAGCGGCACTTCGAGCGGGCCCTCGAGCTGCACCGGTCCTCGCCCCGGGTCTTCGACCAGGCCCGGACCCGGCTCGCCTACGGCGAGTTCCTGCGACGCTCGCGCCGCCGCGTGGACGCCCGGGAGCAGCTGCGGACCGCCCTGGCCGCGTTCGAGGACCTCGGCGCCCGCCCCTGGGCCGACCGGGCGGCGCAGGAGCTGCGCGCCTCCGGCGAGAGCGCCCGCAAGCGGGACGTGTCCACGCTGACGGCGCTCACCCCGCAGGAGTCGCAGGTGGCCGCACTGGTCCGCCAGGGGTTGTCCAACCGCGAGGTCGCCGCGCAGCTGTTCCTGAGCCCGCGCACCATCGACTTCCACCTGCGCAACGTGTTCGCCAAGACCGGCGTCACCTCCCGCACCGAGCTCAGCCGGCTCGCCCTGGACTGAGCCGCCGCGCCGCGGGCCGGTCGCCGCGCCGCGAGCCGGTCGCCGCGGGCCAGGCGCCATGCGCGGGCCCACTCCGCCGCAGGCACGTGCGCCGGACGCTCCGACGTACCGCATCCCGGTGGTTTCACCGGTGCGACGTCCTCCGCCGCCCCCTAGCGTCGAAGACACCGACCGACCCGCAGGAAGGCACCCGATGAGCACGCTCCCCTCCCCCGACGACTGCCTCGACACCCTCGTCGTCGGCGCCGGCCAGGCCGGCCTGGCGATGGCGTGGCACCTGGCGCAGCGCGACCAGCGCTTCCTCGTCGTCGACGGCGCACCCGAGCTCGGGCACAGCTGGCGCAGCCGCTGGGACTCGCTCCGGCTGTTCTCCCCCACGCAGTACGACGGCCTGCCGGGGATGCCGTTCCCGGCGCCGGCGGACAGCTACCCGGGCAAGGACGAGGTCGCGGACTACCTCAGGGAGTACGCCACCCGGTTCGAGCTGCCCGTGCTCCTCGGCACCGCGGTGGCACGGCTGGAGCGGACTGCCGCCGGGTTCACCGCCCACACCGCACAGGGGCCGTTGCGCGCCCGTCGGGTCGTGGTGGCCACCGGCGCCTTCCAGCGGCCGGCGGTGCCGGAGGTGGCGACCGGGCTCGGTCCGGAGGTGACCCAGCTGCACAGCAGCGCGTACCGCAACCCCGGCCAGGTCCCCGCCGGCCGCGTGCTGGTCGTCGGCGCCGGCAACTCCGGGCTGCAGATCGCCGAGGAGCTCGCCGCCACCCACCCGGTGGTGGTCTCCGCCGGGTCCCGCCCGGCGAGCCTCCCCCAACGGTTCCTGGGCCGGGACCTGTTCTGGTGGATGACTCGCCTGGGAATGCTCGAGAGGACCGCCGACTCCGGGCTGGCCCGGCGCCTCCGCGCGCGCGGCGACCTGGTGATCGGCAGCAGCCGGCGTCGGCTCCGTCATGCAGGGGTGGAGTTCCGGCCGCGGGTGGTGGCCGCATCGGGTGCAGAGGTGAGATTCGCGGACGGTACGTCGGACCGCCCGGCCGCCGTGGTGTGGGCGACCGGCTTCCGCAGCGACCACACCTGGATCGACGTGCCCGGCGTGCTCCGGGACGGTTCCGTCGTGCACCGGCGCGGGATCACCGACGTGCCCGGGCTGTACTTCCTCGGCCTGCCCTGGCAGCGCACCCGCGGCTCGTCCCTGCTCGGGTTCGTCCAGCACGACGCAGCCTGGCTCGCCGAGCAGATGGCGGCTCGTCAGGAGGTCAGGCCCGTGATCACCGGCGCGCTGGACCCGGGCAGGATCAGGGAGGTGTCGGCCGGCAGCCGCAGCTCGACGGCCACCTCCGGGGCCACCCGGTAGGGCTGGCGGCACAGCACGGGACCGAGGATCCGCCGGAGCCGGGACATCTCCGCGCGCACGGTCACCACCTTGGAGGCGTCGGCGAACAGGTCCTCTCCGAGCTCGGCCGCGGACCGCCCCTCGCGGTGCACCAGCAGCGCCACCATGATCTCGGCGTGCCGGGGCGAGAGCACCTGCGTCCAGGAGCCGCTGGGGCCGCTGACCCGAAGCGTGGGGCCGGGGACGGCGAGGTCGAGCACGAGCGCGGTGGCGGCGTCCTCAGCGAGGGCGTCCGCCGCGCCCGTCGTACCCGCCCGCTCGGCCGACGGGCCCAGGCGCAGCAGCCACCCACCGGGCAGGGCCTCGGCCACCGCGGAGCCCAGCGTCGGCAGCCACACCTCACCGACGGTCAGGTCCGCGGGCAGAGGCACCACACCCGGAGCGCTCATCCCGGTCACCGCGGCGACGTGCCCCTGCTGGTCGACCACCACCGCGCGACCACCGACCCGCGCCAGCAGCGGCGCGGCGTGCGCGCGCAGACGCTCCAGGCCCGCGACGTGCTCGTTGCGGACCTCCAGCGAGGCCAGGCGCGCGGCGAGGTCGACGAGGCTCAGCGCACTGGGGTGCATGCTGCTCGCAGGGCCGCTCACGTCGACGACGCCGATGGTCCTGCCGGTCCACGGGTCGTGCAGCGGGGCGGCGGCGCATCCCCAGCGCGTGTGGCTGTCGACGTAGTGCTCGGCACCGTGGATCTGCACCGGACCGCCGAGCACGAGCGAGGTGCCGATGGCGTTCGTGCCGACGTTGCCCTCGGTCCAGGCCGACCCGCCGACGAACCCGAGACGATCGGCGAGCCGACGTACGCCGGGAGGCCCGTGTCGCCACAGCACCCGGCCGTCCTCGTCGGCCACCACCATGAGCAGTCCGCCCGCCTCGACCGCAGGACCGAGCGCAGCCTTCAGCCGGGACAGCAGCGGCGCCAGCCGGCTCCGCGCCCGACGGGCCTCGAGCTCGGCGTCCGGGAGCGGCGCGACCTCCGGCGGCGAGCCCGGGTCGAGCCCGCGCACCTTCATCCGCCGCCAGGACGCCGCGATCACCGGCCGGGAGTCCCGCGCCGGGAGGCCGGCCAGGACACCCTCACGGGTGCGGTGCAGGTCCCGCGGGTCCTGGGTCACGAGCGCCTCCTTCGTCCGGGTCTGGCGTTGCAACCCCGTGCAACCCTTTCGCCGCCGTGCTCCCGCGCGGTGTGCTGCTCGTCACACGCGAGAGTCACAGCGTAAGCGAAGGAGACGCCATGACCCAGACCCTGGAACCCGGCGCAGGAACGGCCGTCGACTCACCGCAGGAGCGGGCCGACGCCTGGCTCGCCGGCTTCGAGGCCGCCCTGACGGCGCGCGACATCGAGCAGGCGGCAGGGATGTTCGCCACCACGAGCTTCTGGCGGGACCTGGTGGCGTTCAGCTGGAACATCACCACGGTCGAGAACCGGGAGGGCGTCTCGGACCTGCTCTCCAACACGCTCGAGGGAACCGCTCCGTCGGGGTTCCGCACGACCGAGCCGGCCACCGAGGCCGACGGCGTGGTCACGGCCTGGTTCGAGTTCGAGACCGCGGTCGGCCGCGGCAAGGGCCTGCTGCGGCTGAACGACGAGGGCGCCTGGACGTTCCTGACCACGCTGTACGAGCTGAAGGGCCACGAGGAGCCCCGCTCCCAGCGGCGGTCCAAGGGGGTCGCGCACGGGGCGTTGAAGGACCGGGTCACCTGGCGGGAGCAGCGCGAGCGCGACGAGAGGGAGCTCGGCTACGCCCGCCAGCCCTACGTGGTCGTGGTCGGCGGCGGCCAGGGCGGGATCGCGCTCGGGGCGCGGCTGAAGCAGCTCGGGGTGTCGGCGCTGGTGCTCGAGCGCAACGAGCGACCCGGTGACTCGTGGCGCAAGCGGTACAAGACGCTGTGCCTGCACGACCCCGTCTGGTACGACCACCTGCCCTACCTGCCGTTCCCCGACAACTGGCCAGTGTTCAGCCCCAAGGACAAGATCGGTGACTGGCTGGAGATGTACACCCGGGTGATGGAGGTGCCGTACTGGACCTCCACCACGGTGCGGTCCGCCTCCTTCGACGAGACCACCAAGGAGTGGACGGTCCTCGTCGACCGCGACGGCGAGCAGCTCACGCTGCGCCCGAAGCAGCTCGTGCTCGCCACCGGCATGTCGGGCAAGCCGAACGTTCCCTCCCTCCCCGGGCAGGACGAGTTCCTCGGCGACCAGCACCACTCCAGCAGGCACCCCGGCCCGGAGGCCTACGCCGGCAAGCGGGCGATCGTGATCGGGTCGAACAACTCCGCGCACGACATCAGCGCCGCGCTGTGGGAGGCGGGCGCGGACGTGACCATGGTGCAGCGCACCTCGACCCACATCGTCAAGAGCGACACGTTGATGGACATCGGGCTCGGGGACCTCTACTCCGAGCGCGCCGTGGCCAACGGGATCACCACCGAGAAGGCCGACCTCATCTTCGCCTCGCTGCCCTACCGGATCATGCACGAGTTCCAGATTCCGCTGTACGAGCAGATGAAACGGCGCGACGCCGACTTCTACGACCGGTTGGACAAGGCAGGCTTCCAGCTGGACTGGGGCGACGACGGCTCGGGCCTGTTCATGAAGTACCTGCGCCGCGGCTCCGGCTACTACATCGACGTGGGCGCCTCGGAGCTCGTCGCCGACGGGTCGATCAAGCTGGCGCACGGGCAGGTCGCCCGGCTGACGGCGGACACGGTGGAGCTCGAGGACGGTACGTCGATCCCGGCCGACGTCGTGGTCTACGCGACCGGCTACGGCTCGATGAACGGCTGGGCGGCCGACCTGATCAGCCAGGAGGTGGCTGACAAGGTCGGCAAGTGCTGGGGCCTCGGCTCGGACACCACCAAGGACCCCGGCCCGTGGGAGGGCGAGCAGCGGAACATGTGGAAGCCCACCCAGCAGGAGGGGCTGTGGTTCCACGGCGGGAACCTGCACCAGTCCCGGCACTACTCGCTCTATCTCGCGCTGCAGCTCAAGGCGCGGCAGGAGGGCATCGCGACCCCGGTCTACAACCTGCAGGAGGTGCACCACCTCTCGTGAGCCACCTGTGACGCACCCGCGAGAACCGCAGCGCCGGCCGGTGACCACCACCCGGCCGGCGCTGCAGCGCCTAGGCTGCTGGCATGCCGTCCGTCGACCAGGCCACGCTGGAAGCCACGCGCCGGTTCCTGCACGGCGTCGCCGAGCTGCTGCTCGCCGGGCCGCAGTACCGGGCCAGCGGCACGATCCGGCTCCGCGTCCTCCCGGACGGGTTCGGCACCGTCGCCTCGCCGGACGTGCGGGTCGACGGGGACCTGCTGGTGCACGGGGACGACCGGGTCCGGCTCGCCGGGCGCACCATCGCCGGCGTGGGCACCGCGGCTGGGCTGGAGCCGGCGTCCCTGGACGAGGTGTACAGCGACGGTTCCGGTCTCATCCCGGAGGACCTGGTCGAGGTCGACGCCGCGGCAGCGGGGGTGCTCGCGCAGGCCCTGGTGGCCGGTGACACCGCCTTGCGCCGGCTCGCCCCCGACCAGACGCCGGTGCTGTGGCCGGAGCACTTCGACGTCGCGGTCACCCTCGCCGGGGTCAACTACGGCCTCTCGCCCGGCGACGGCTACTGCCCCGTTCCCTACGCCTACGTCGGTCCCTGGACGGCGCGCACCGGAGACTTCTGGAACGCACCGTTCGGGGCAGCGCGCCGGTTCGACGAGCTCGGCTCCGCCGAGGCGGTGCTGGAGTTCTTCACGCAGGGGCAACGCCTGGCGGGCTGAGGTCGAGGACGATGACAGCGGGCAGCCGGGCCCGCCGGCCTGCCTCGTGCTGACTGGCGGACAAAACCACCTCTCCCTGTCATCCGGGATGAAGCGTCGCCGCAGGATCTCGCAACAACCTGCCGCGATCCACACCCGAACCGGCCTCGTCCCCGCGTGGACCATGGACCGGTTATCGCCACGCGATAACGCTGGTTCCTCCCTGCTGTGACCTCCATCACGATCAGTGGTCCGTACCACCGATCGAGAGACGAGGAGCCCAGCGTGAAGGCAGTCCGGGTCCATGAGTACGGCAAGCCGCCGACGGTCGACGACATCCCCGAGCCCCGCATCGAGGGGCCGCTCGATGTGCTGGTCAAGGTCGACGCCGCGGGGGTGTGCCGCACCGACCTGCACATCATCGAGGGACAGTGGGCCGAGAAGAGCGGCGTCGAGCTGCCCTACGTGATCGGCCACGAGAACGCCGGCACGGTCGTCGAGGTCGGTGCCGCGGTCGGCAACGTCGCACCCGGCGACAAGGTGATCCTGCACCCGCTCGTGACCTGCGGCCTGTGCCGTGCCTGCCGAGCCGGGGACGACGTGCACTGCGCCGGCTCGGAGTTCCCCGGCATCAACCGCGACGGCGGCATGGCCGAGCTGCTGCGCACGTCGGTGCGTTCCTGCGTGAGGCTCGAGGAGGGACTGGAGCCGGCGGACGTCGCGGCGCTCGCCGACGCCGGGCTCACCGCCTACCACGCGGTCCGCAAGTCGGTCCCCCTCCTGCACCCCGGTGCGGACGTGGTGATGATCGGCGCCGGCGGTCTCGGGCACATCGGGCTGCAGTGCCTGGTGGCGATGACCGCGGCCCGGGTCACCGTGGTCGACCGGTCCGCCGAGGTGCTGGAGAAGGCCCGCTCCCTCGGCGCGCACCACACCGTGCTCAGCGACGGCGGCCAGGTCGAGCAGGTGCTCGAGCTGACCAAGGGCGAGGGGGCGCACGTGGTCCTCGACTTCGTCGGCGAGCACGGGACGGAGAAGGAGGGGGTCGCGATGACCCGCAACGCCGGCTCCTACTTCGTCATCGGGTACGGCGGCCGGGTCGACGTACCGACGATCGACATCATCTCGCGCGAGATCAACGTGGTCGGCAACCTCGTCGGCTCCTACAACGACCTCGACGACCTGATGACCCTGGCCGCGATGGGCAGCGTTCGCCTCGCCACCCAGAAGTACTCGCTCACCGACGCGCTCACCGCGCTCGAAGACCTCGACGGCGGCCGGGTCCCCGGTGGCCGCGCCATCCTCACCAGCTGACCCCCAGGAGCAACCGTGTACACCAAGAACGGCGAGAGCTACTTCATCGTTGACGGCCACATCCACGCGTGGGACGCCACGCCGGCGAACCAGGCCAACCGCTACGGCGAGGGGTTCATCAACTGCTTCTACGACTACCACCGCAACCTCAGCCCGGAGGACCGGGTCTGGACGCTGGAGGAGTTCCACAAGCAGTCCGAGGAGCGGATCCTCAAGGACCTCTTCGAGGACGGGTACGTCGACAAGGCGATCTTCCAGCCCACCTACCTGACCGACTTCTACGTCAACGGGTTCAACACCACCGAGCAGGACGGCGTGCTCGCGGAGAAGCACCCGGACAAGTTCATCGTCAACGGCTCCTGGGACCCGCGCGACGGTGAGGCCGGCCTCGGCAAGCTCGCGGAGCTTGCCGAGCGCTGGCAGCTCAAGGGCGTCAAGCTCTACACCGCGGAGTGGAAGGGCGACTCCAAGGGCTGGAAGCTGACCGACCCGTGGTCCTACCGGTACCTGGAGCGGTGCCAGGAGCTCGGGATCCGGAACATCCACATCCACAAGGGCCCGACGATCTACCCGCTGAACCGGGACGCGTTCGACGTCGCCGACGTCGACGAGGTGGCGTCGGCGTTCCCGGAGCTGACCTTCGTCGTCGAGCACGTGGGCCTCCCCCGCCTGGAGGACTTCTGCTGGATCGCGACGCAGGAGCCCAACGTGTACGGCGGTCTCGCCGTCGCGATGCCCTTCATCCACTCCCGTCCCCGCTACTTCGCCCAGATCCTCGGAGAGCTGCTGTACTGGATCGGCGAGGACCGGATCACCTTCGCCAGCGACTACGCGATCTGGACCCCGCAGTGGCTGATCGAGCGCTTCGTCGACTTCGAGTACCCCGAGGACCTCACCGAGTACCCGGACCTCACGACCGCGGTGAAGAAGAAGATCCTCGGTCTCAACGCCGCGAAGCTCTACGACATCGAGGTCCCGGCCGACCTGCGGCTGCCCGAGTCCGCCGACGGTCCGGTCGGCGCCGAGCCGGCCCCGGTCGCATGAGCACCACGGTCGACGTCGCGCTCGAGGAACGGGTCCGCACCGCCCTGGCGACGGTGCGCGACCCCGAGCTCGACGAGTCGATCACCGAGCTCGACTTCGTCGCCTCGCTCCGGGTCACGGGGAGCACGGTGCGGGTCGAGCTGCGGCTGCCGACGTACTTCTGCGCGCCGAACTTCGCATACCTGATGGTGGCCGACGCGCACGACGCGGTGACCGCGGTCCCCGGCGTGGAGGCGGTGGAGGTCCGGCTGCTGGACCACTTCGCCTCGGAGGAGATCAACGCCGGGGTCTCCGGTGGGCGCGGGTTCGCGGGATCCTTCCCGGGGCTCGCCGACGACGAGCTGCACGAGCTGCGGGTCACCTTCCGACGCAAGGCGCACCAGGCCTGCCAGGAGCGCGTGGCGTCCCGGCTGGTGGGCTCCGGGCGGACGGTCGAGGAGCTGGCGGGGCTCACCCTGGGCGACGCGGTGCCGGGTCCGGAGCTCGAGCGGCTCCGACGCCGCCGGGCCGAGCTCGACCTCCCCGCCGGGGACGAGGCGCCGCTGCTGCTCGCCGCGGACGGTACGCCGGTCACGGCCCCGGACCTGCCCGCCCAGCTGCGGTTGGCGCGCACGACGCGGATCAGCATCGAGGGCAACGCGGGGCTGTGCCGCGGGCTGCTCGGCGTGCGCTACGGTCTCGACCGGAAGACCGGGTGACCACCACCACGGGACCGCGGCGAGGTGAACCGGGCCGGCCGACCCGCCAGACTGGGCGCGTGGACCTGACCGAGCGCAGCGACGTACCCACGGATCCGGCGCGCCGCCGCGAGACACCCGCGGCGGGGTCGGTGCAGTCCGTGGCGCGGGCGCTGCGGGCCCTGGAGTACGTCGCGGCCAGCCGGAACGGGGCGACCGCGAAGGAGATCGCCGCGCACCTCGACATCGCACTCCCGTCGACGTACCACGTGCTCACCACACTCACCGAGGCCGGCTACCTGGTGCACCTGACCCAGGAGCACCGGTACGGCCTGGGCTACCGGGTCCGGCTGCTCGAGCAGGGTCTGGAGCGGCAGCTCGAGGTGCCGCCCCAGATCGTCGACGCCATCAAACGGCTGCACACCGAGGCCGACGCCGCGGCGTACTACGCGGTCTACCGGGACGTGGACGTGGTCGTCGCTCACGTCGCCGACTCGGAGCGGAGACCGCGGGTGCGGGTGCTCGACATCGGGTTCCACGAGGCGACGCACGCGACCGCGTTCGGGAAGGTGATGCTGGCCGCGATGGCGCCGGAGGACCGGGACGCCTACCTGGACCGGGCGGGGCTGCGCCGGTGCGCGGAGAACACGATCACCGACCGGGGCGCGCTCGAGGAGCACCTCACCCAGGTCCGCAGGTCCGGGGTGGCACTCGAGATGAGCGAGTTCCAGTCCGGGCTGTCCTGCCTGGCCGCGCCGGTGTACTCGCGGGCGGGAGCGGTGGTCGCCTCGGTGGCGATCTCGCTGCCCTCGGCGGAGTTCGCCCACCGGCGCTGGGCGCTGGAACGCGCGGTGCGGCACGGGGCGCTGGTCGCCACGCGGGCGCTCAACGCGGTGTAGCGCTCGCGAGAGGTCCGCGCGCCGACGAGGCTGCGACGTGCTGCGTCAGCGCCGGCGCCATGAGGCACCACGCCGAGAGCGCGTACAGCGCGGCCGTGCCGGGGCCGGTGGTGGCCACGAACCCGCCCGACCAGACGTCCAGCACCAGGACCACGCCGAAGATCACCGCGCCCGCACCCTGCAGCCCCCGGAACCAGGCCAGCGCGGTGGCCCCGCCCCTCCAGACGCGGTGGGCGAGCCAGAGGTCGATCAACGGCCAGAAGGACACGGGGGCCGACCTCTCCGCGGCGGTGGTGTAGACGGCGAGCGCTGCCACGAGCCCGGCGACCAGCCACCAACCGGGTCGGGCACCACGCCACGAGGAGTAGAGGTTCACCCGCCCAGTATCCAGGCGCCGGCACGGCCGTGTCCCGGTATCACTCCCCTCGAACCCCGGCGGGGACGCTCGGCCGCGGCTAGGCTCCCGCTCGTGGACGACAGGGACCTCTCCGGCTACGCGCTCGTCGTCGTCGACGCCCAGCAGGGCTTCGACGACCCGGCCTGGGGCACGCGCAACAACCCCGAGTGCGACGCCAACATCGCCGCGCTGGCGCGCGCATGGCACGAGACCGGCCGGCCGGTCGTCCACGTGCGGCACGACTCGACCAACCCGGCGTCGCCGCTGCATCCCGGGGCCCCGGGCAACCGGCTCAAGGACTACCTCGTCGAGGCCGGGGACCCGGACCTGCTCGTCACCAAGTCGGTGAACTCCAGCTTCCACGGCAGCCCGGACCTGCACGCCTGGCTCACCGAGCACGGCGTGCCGGGCATCGTGGTCTGTGGGATCACCACCAACCACTGCTGCGAGACGACCGCCCGGGTCGGCGGCAACCTCGGCCACGACGTGCTGTTCGCGATCGACGCCACGCACACCTTCGACCGCACCGGCCCGGACGGCGACACCCTCACCGCCGACGAGCTGGCCCGCGCGACCGCCACCAACCTGCACGGCGAGTTCGCCACCGTCGTGCGAACCCGGGACCTGCTCGACAACGGCTGAGCCGGCTGAGCAGCTCCGCGGGACCTGTCTGCTCGCGCCGGAGGCGCAGCCGGGACCTCCGGCCCTGTGCCCGCCGGCCCGGTCCGACGTACCTTCCCCTCATCGGCTGTCCACCTGCGCGGGGTCGGCCCGCGCCTCCAGCCCTCGGGAGGTACGTCGTGACCGTGCAGCTCTCCTCGGACCTGGCGCAGGACTTCGTCCTGGTCGACCGGTACACCGACATCGTCGGACCCAGCAACGAGATGCTCGGTCCGGTCAAGGACGGGGGTCGGATCGAGTACCTGACGGTGCCCGGTTGCTGGGGGCCGATGATCACCCCCTCCATCCGCAGCGGGCACGAGGTCACCCTGCCGGTGCGCGTGGACGGGGCGAAGGTCGGTGACGCGATCGCGGTCTACATCGAGACGCTCGAGCAGACCTCCCGCGCCACCACCTCCGGCACCCATGTGGGTGTCGAGGGCCGGTTCATCAGCGACCCGTTCGTGGCGAACATCTGCCCCACCTGCCGGGACAAGGGCCGGCACTTCCTCTACCCCGACACCTACCTCGACGGGATCGGCGAGTCGGCGGTGAAGTGCATGGCCTGCGACACCGAGGTGATCCCGTTCCACATGGTCGAGGGCTACACGATGGTCTTCGACGACGACAAGGACCTCGGCGTCACGGTCGCCAAGCCACGCGCGGAGGAGCTCGCCCGCAACGCCTACGAGTGGGTGGCGCTGACCGACCACGCGACCCAGCACCCGATCGTCGCGCTCGGGCGTGCCGACCTGGTCGGCACGATGACGCGCTGCCGGGTCTCGGTGGGCAACCTCGGGTCGATCCCGGCGATCGACCTGCCCAGCTCCCACAACTGCGGTGACTTCGGGGCGTTCCTGGTCGGCGCCGAGCACGAGTTCGCGGTCACCGACGAGCAGCTGGAGCTGCGCACCGACGTGCACATGGACATCGACTCCGTCCGTCAGGGCAGCGTGGTGATCGTGCCGGTGAAGGTCGACGGCGCCGGGATCTACGCCGGGGACGTGCACGCGATGATCGGGGACGGCGAGATCGCCGTGCACACCACCGACATCGCCGCGAAGCTGGTGGTCCGGGTGGACGTGATCAAGGACCTCGAGCTGGACGGGCCGATCCTGCTGCCGCCGGTGGAGGACCTGCCGTTCCTGGCCCGACCGTTCACCGCCGACGAGGTGTCCCGGGGCAAGGCGCTGGCCGCCGCGAACGCGACCACGCTCGAGGGTCCGATGCTGCCGGTGCAGGTGCTGGGCTCCGGTCCGTTCATCAACGCCGCGGTGGACAACGCGGTGCAGCGGGCCGCGAAGCTGTTCTCGATGAGCGTGGACGAGGTGAAGAACCGCTCGACGATCTCGGGCGCGGTCGACATCGGCCGGCTGCCCGGCTTCGTGCAGCTGAGCATGATGGTGCCGCGCGAGACCCTGGAGCGGCTCGGCATCGTGCACCTCGTCGAGGCCCAGTACGGCGAGCCCGAGGGCTGGTGAGCCGGTGCAGGTCACGGTGACCCGGCGCGGCCGGCTGGCCAGGCCGGGCAGCGGGTACGTCGAGACCCTGACCCTGGCCGAGGACGCGGTGGCGTCCGACGTACCCACCGCCGTCGGCATCGACCCGCGCACCTGCATCGTCGTCGTCAACGGTGTCGCCGTGCCCCGCGGTACCGCGCTGCACGAGGGGGACCGAACCCAGCTCTACCCGGCGCAGGCCGGCGGCTGAAACGGGTATGGGCGGCCCCGCGGGCGGCTACCGTGGACGTGTGCGCGGTGACCGGGTCGAGGTCGTCATCGATGCGGGCGGTGAGGTCCGCACCTACGAGGTCGTGGCCACGCGCGCGGGGCGGCGCGTCGAGATCAACACCGGTCGCGGGATCGTCGAGGTCACCGAGGTGACGCGGGGCGGCACGCCCGTGCGCACCGCCCGGTTCATGGCCAGCCGCATCCTCGCGCTGGTGGAGCACCCGGCGACGACCCCGAACATCGCCGAGCAGCTCGTGCCGGCGCCCGGGCCGGCCCCCGTGCCGGAGCCCCGCCGCCACCACGGCTAGGTGACGGACTCCCTGTGCCCGGTGGGGCCACCCCGAAGACGCCATTGACCCCACGGGTCGCCCGGGCTTGCACTGAGGGGTGCGGGGGTCCGTCCGACGGGAGAAGCGATGACCGAGACCACCGCCCAGACCGCAGCCCCGATCAGCCCCGAGTTCAAGGGCCAGGCGATCCGCCCGGGGGACCACGACTACGACACCGCCCGGGCCGTCTACAACGGCAGCATCGACCGCCGCCCCGCCGTGATCGTGCGGCCGACCGGGGCCGCCGACGTGATCGACGCCGTCGGCTACGCGCGCGCCTCGGGACTGCAGGTCACCGTCCGCTGCGGCGGACACGCGGTCGCGGGCACCTCGGCGAGCGAGAGCGGCATGCTGATCGACCTGTCCAGCCTCAAGGGCGTGCACGTCGACCCCGACCGCGGGACGGCGATCGCGCAGGGCGGCGCGCTGTGGGGCGAGTACGACCGGGAGACCACCTTGCGCGGCATGGCGACACCCGGAGGTCGGGTCACGACGACGGGGGTCGGCGGCTTCACCCTCGGCGGTGGGTACGGCTGGCTGTCGCGGATGTACGGCCTGACCTGCGACAACCTGGTCGCGGCGGACGTGGTGACCGCGGACGGCCGGCTGGTGCACGCCAGCGAGCGCGAGAACCCCGAGCTGCTCTGGGGCCTGCGCGGGGCAGGCGCCAACTTCGGCGTGGTCACCTCCTACGAGCTGAGGCTGCACCCGATCCCGCCGCAGATGCTGGCGGGGCTGGTGGTGGTCCCGAACCAGGATGCCGCCGCTCTGCTGCGCGCCTACCGCGCCTACACCGCGTCGGTGCCGGAAGAGGTGATCAGCGCGGTGGCCACGCTCCTCGCTCCCCCGGAGGAGTTCGTCCCGCCCGAGCTGGTCGGCAAGCCGGTGGTGGCGTTCGTCATGGCGTACGTCGGACCGCTCGACGCGGCCGAGGATGCGCTGGCCCCCATGCGGCGCACCCTGGCCGACGCCGGCGGCATGGACCTGATCGAGCCGATGCCCTACACCGCCTTCCAGGCGATGCTCGACCCGTTCGCGCCCAAGGGCTGGCTGAACTACCACCGCGGCCAGCACCTCAAGCAGATCTCCGACGAGATCATCGAGCCGTTCCTCGAGAACGGACGCAGCATCCACTCGCCGATGACGCAGGGCATCATCTTCCACCACGCCGGCGCGGTCAGCCGGGTCCCCGAGGACGCCACCGCCGCGAGCAACCGGGCGGCGCCGTACATGGGCCACCCGATCGCCTGCTGGAGGACGCCGGAGGAGACCGAGTACGAGATGGACTGGGTGCGCCGGTTCTCCGCCGCCCTCGCTCCCGCCATGACCGGTGGGACGTACCTCAACTTCGAGCCCGGCACGTCGATGCACGACCTCAAGGCCGGGTTCGGCGAGGAGAAGTACGCCCGGCTCGTCGCGCTCAAGGACGCCTGGGATCCCGAGAACGTGTTCCGGTCCAACCACAACATCGCGCCGACCGGCTGGACGTCGGCGAGGATCCCGGAGCAGGGTCGCTGACCCGGATGGCCTGTCCTGGGTGGTCTCACCTGGGTGGCCCGGCCCCGTGGTGGCCTGGCTTGGTTGTGGTCGCTCCCGGCACACGGACCGACTCCCCCTGTGTCGGGAGCGACCACTTTCACGGTTGCGTCGGGTGCGCGCGCCATGACCCGTTCTGACCCGAACGGGTCATGAGAGAAGAACCCGCCTTGCTCACCCTTTTCGGGACGTTCGCCTCATTGCCCGGCATTGCCGGAGGAGTCCACTAGGAGGACGGGGTAGATCACGACGCGGCAGGTAGGCCGCGCTTCCCCCTTCCAGCCTGAGGAGGGTGACATGTCCGTCGAGGAGACCCAGCAGCTCATCAGCTCCTACTTCGACGCGCTGCTCAACGAGGGCGACTTCGCGCGGTTCTTCGCCGAGGACGTCGTGTGGACCACCATGGAGACCCTCGACCAGATCCGCGGACGCGACGAGGTCCGCGACTTCATCATCGCGTTGCACAGCGAGATGTTCGACGCCCGCCCGGAGGTCAAGAACGTCATCGTCGGCGACGGCGTGGTGTCGCTGGAGGCGGTGTTCGTCGGCAAGCACATCGCGGACTTCGCCGGTGTCCCCGCCACCAACGCGGCGGTGCGGGTGCCCTACTCCGTCTTCTACGACATCGAGAACGGGCAGATCACCACGCTGCACGCGTACTTTCCGGTGCTCGCGCTCGCGAAGCAGCTCCAGGACGAGGCGGCGTTCACGTCCGACGGCGGTTTCTGAGGCCGGCGTCACACACTGCGGCGCCTGCTGAGGCCGGCGTCGCTCGAGCCGGCGTCGCACACGCTGCGGCGCCTGAAAGTGGTCACTCCCGGCACGATCCGTGGTGGGACATGTGTCGGGAGTGACCACACTTTGCTGGCCGTCGTACGCCCTTAGGGACACCGTTTCCAGATTTCCTCACCCGACCCCGTGTGCGCTCCCGGACATCGGGTACGCCCAGGACTCGCAACCAGAGGAGGGTGACATGAGTGGATTGATGAACATCGTTTCCCGCGTGGCACGAACCCGAGGAGCGACTGCCGGCCGCCGCCCCGTCGGCGCCCGACCGGCAGGTGTGCGTGGCGGAGCAGGTGTGCCACGCGGTGGTCGTCCAGTCGGCCGTCCGACCCCAGCAGGGCAGGCGACACGAGGTGTTCGCAGACTGCTCCGCAGAGGTATCTGACGGCTCCTGCCGATCGCGACCGACCGCCGTCTCCCATGGCCCGAGCCGTGGGAGGCGGCGGTTTCGCGTCGCCGCAGTCAGTCGATCCGCGCGATCGGCTCCCCCTGCTTGATCGTGACCTCCTCGCCGACGAGCAGGTGGACCACGCCGGCCCGCGGTGCCAGCACCTCGGCGGACACCTTGTCGACCTGGACCTCGGCCAACAGCTGCTCGCCTGCGACGGTCGCGCCCTCGCCGACGAACCAGGTCGCGACGATGCCCTCGGCGTCCGGGGTCTCCTTCGACAGCGGCGGGAAGACGACCTCGGTCATCGCGCCATGGCCGTCCGGACCGCCTGCTCGATCCGGTCGTGCCGCGGCAGGACGGCGTACTCCAGGTCGTGGGCGTAGGGGATCGGCACATCCGGTACGGCGACCCGCTGCGGCGGCACACGGAACAGCGTCGGGTCCTGCTCGGTGACCGAGGCGACGACCTCGCCGGACACCCCGAACGAGCGGTAGTCCTCGTCCACCACGACCAGCCGGCCGGTCTTCGCCACCGACGCCACGATCGCCCCGCGGTCCATCGGGACCAGGCTGCGCAGGTCGATGACCTCCACGTCGATGCCCTCCGGTGCGAGCTTCTCCGCGACGTCGAGCGCGTGGTGCACCGACAGGGACAGGGTCACCACGGAGACGTCGCTGCCGGACCGGGCCACCCGTGCCTTGCCGATCTCGACCACGTGCTCCCCCTCGGGCACCTCGTCCAGGGTCCGCGGGTTCTTCGCCATCCAGGGCAGGCCCATCACGCCCTTGTGGAAGATGTAGACCACAGGGTTGTCGTCGCGGATCGCCGAGGTCATCAGGCCCTTGGCGTCGGCCGGTGAGGACGGTACGACGACCTTCATGCCGGGCAGGTGCGCGAACGTGCCCCACAGGCACTGGGAGTGCTGCGCTCCGTCGGAGTACCCGCCGCCGGCCGCCATGGTGAGCACCATCGGCACCTTCACGTGACCGCCGGACTCGAAGTGGATCTTCGCCATGTGGTTGTAGATCTGGTCCAGGCACACGCCCATGAAGTCGGCGAACATCACCTCGACGATGGGCCGCATGCCCTCGACCGCGGCGCCGATGCCCAGCCCGATGAACGCGGTCTCGGAGATCGGGGTGTCGATGATCCGCTGCGGGCCGAACCGCTCGAGCAGCCCGGTCGTGGAGCTGAAGATGCCGCCGTACGCGCCGACGTCCTCACCCATGTAGAACACCGACGGGTCCCGGTCCATCTCCTGCGCGATCGCCTCGACCATCGCCTTGGACGTGGTCAGCCGCCGGGTGGGCGCTTCCGTGATCGTCATGACGAGCCCCTCTCAGGCGAAGACGTAGGACGTGGCGGATGCAGGGTCGGGGACGGCGCTGTCCTTGGCGAAGGCGATCGCGTCCTCGACGCGGCTGCTCGCCTGCTCCTTGACCTGCGCGACCTTCGCGTCGTCGAGCACCCCTGCCGTACGCAGCACCTGCTCGTAGACCGGGATCGGATCTCGCTCCGGCACTTGGTCCAGGTCCGGCCGGTAGCCCTGTGCGTCCCCCTCGAAGTGGCCCCACAGCCGCAGCGTGTGCACCTCGATCAGCGACGGCCCCTCACCGGCGCGGGCCCGTGCTACGGCTCGGCCGGCGGCGTCGTGGACCGCCTCCACGTCGTTCTCCACCCGCTCCCCCGGGATGCCGTACGCCGCGGCTCGGTCGGCGTTCGAGGCGATCGCGGTCGAGGCCGCGCGGGGCACGGAGATGCCCCAGTCGTTGTCCTCCACGACGAACACCACCGGCAGCAGCCACTTGGCCGCGAGGTTCAGCGACTCGTGGAAGCCGCCCTGGTTCGCGGCGCCCTCGCCAGTCACCGCGACGGCGATCCGGTCGCTTCCTCGGCGCTGGAACGCGAACGCCTGCCCGAGCGCCGGCGGGTACCCCTCGGCGATGATGCCCGAGCAGGAGAAGTGGGTGTCCGGGTCGAACAGGTGCATGTGCCCGCCGCGCCCCCGACCCAGCCCGGTCTCCCGGCCGAAGATCTCCGCGGTCATCCTGCGCAGGTCCATGCCGTGCGCGATCGCGAGGTGATGCGGCCGGTGTGTGGCCGTCACCGCGTCGTCGGTGGTCAGGTGCGCACAGATCCCCGCCGCGACCGGCTCCTGCCCCGCCGACAGGTGCATCTCCCCCGGGATCAGACCCTTGCCGATGTCGAAGCCAGGGCCCTTGTCGGCGTGGTACTCGCGGAGGATCGCCTCCTCGTAGGTGCGCGAGAGCACCATGGTCTCGTAGAGCCCGAGCCGGACGGCCGCGTCCAGCTCCACGGTGCGGCGGCTCTGCTGGGGAATCGATGTCGACGATGCTGCTTCGGTCGTCATACCTGGCCTCCAAGACAGGGGTTCTGCCGCGAACCTACGAACCCGCGGAGGCACCGGACAGGGCCGTAGGTCCCGGCCGGAATGACCCGGTCAGCGCGAGGTCCGGGTCCGGCCGACGGGTCAGGTGAGCGTCAACCTGTCCGCGGCGACTGTGGCCGCGACGTCCTCGAGGAGTCGCTCTGCCTCGTTCATGCTCCGTCTCTCGTCCGGTTCGAAGTCGGTCAGCGCGTACACGGCGTCGATGCCGACCGCGCTCGCCTGCTCTGCAGAGACCGTGCTGCGGCCGACGACCGCCACGACCGGTACGCCGTGGCGGGCGGCCGCCTGAGCCACGCCGACCGGTCCCTTGCCGTGCAGGCTCTGGTGGTCCAGGGACCCCTCCCCGACCACGACCAGATCTGCACCACGCACGACCTCGTCGAAGCCGGTCACGTCGAGCAGCAGCGCGATCCCCGGCGTCATCCGGGCTCCGAGCACCGCGCTGAGACCGAACGCGAGACCCCCGGCGGCGCCGGCCCCCGGCATGTCCCGCAGGTCACGTCCGGTGGCGTCCGCGACCAGGTCCGCCCAGTGACCGAGCGCAGGGTCGAGCTCGGCCACCCGTGCGGGCGTGGCGCCCTTCTGCGGGCCGTAGACCGCGGCGGCGCCCGTCGTACCGGTCAGTGGGTTGTCAACGTCGCACGCGACCACCAGCTCGGCGTGCGCCAGGCGCGGATCGAGCCCCGAGAGGTCGAGCCGGGATCCGCTCACGAGTCCACCGCCACCCGGCGCGACCGGCTCCCCGGATGCGTCGACCAGCTCAGCACCGAGCGCCCTCAGCGCCCCCGCGCCCCCGTCGGTGGTGGCGCTGCCGCCGACGCCGAGCACGATCCGGGCCGCTCCACGGTCGAGCGCCGCCGTCATCATCTGGCCCACGCCGTACGTCGACGCTCTCGTCGCTGTGTCCTCGTCGGGACCGGAGGCGAGCAGCGCCAACCCTGCGGCGGACGCCATCTCGATCACGGCGAGAGGCGTCTGGATCGCGAACACGGCGTCCACCGGTGTGCAGAGCGGGCCCGACACGGTCACGGCGACGGCCTCGTACCCGTGTGCGAGGACCATGTCCACCGTTCCCTCGCCCCCGTCGGCGGTCGGATGCTCGACCACGACCACCTCGGGCACCACGCTTCGCACTCCTCGACCCACCGCGGCCGCGACCGCGGCAGCCGAAAGCGAGCCCTTGAACTTGTCGGGTGCGACGACGACCCGTCGCTCTCGGTCGTGCGTCACGTGGTCGCCCGCCGGTGGCGCTCCGCCCGCGTCACGTACCCGGCCGCGTTCTCGACGATGTGCGCACGCTCGGCCTCGGTGGTCTCTCGGCGCACCTTGGCCGGCACCCCGGCCACGAGCGAGTTCGGTGGGATCTCCGTCCCCTCCAGCACGACGGCACCTGCCGCCACCAGCGAACCGGAGCCGATCCGTGCCCCGTTGAGGACGGTGGCGCCCATGCCGATGAGGACGTCGTCCTCGACCGTGCACCCGTGGAGGACCGCTCGGTGACCCACCGACACCCGGCTACCCACCGTCACCGGGAGGCCGGGGTCGGCGTGCAGCACGCAGCCGTCCTGGATGTTGCTCTCCTCGCCGAGCCGGATGGCGTCACCGTCACCGCGCAGGACGGCGGCGTACCAGACGCTCGACCCCGCCCCCAGGGTGACTTCTCCGACCACCGTCGCGTTCGGTGCGACCCACGCCGTCCTCGCCACGGACGGGACGAGGTCGTCAAGGCTGATCACGTGCACCACTCGACCTCAGAACGCGACCGCGTCGGCGCCCTTGAGGCCGAGCCGGTGACGGGCCTCGTCCGGTGTCGCCGGCTCCCGGTCGAACAGTGCCGCGAGCGAGACGACCTTCTCGACCAGGTCCACGTTGGAGCCCGCGGGCTCGCGATGGCGCACGCGGAGGTTGTCCTCGAGCCCGACCCGGACGTTCCCGCCGAGCATGAGGGACAGGGCAGCCATGTTGAACTCGCCCGGGTAACCGACGCCCGCGGCAGACCAGGTGAACGCATCGTCGCCGAACAGCCGCTCGGCGGTGCGCAGCATGTGGATCAGCTGGTCGGGCTCCGCGGCGTTGGCGCCGAGCACGCCCAGCACGAACTGCAGGTTGAACGGCGGCTCCAGCAGTCCGTCCTTGACCAGCTGCTGCAGGTTGAACAGCTGCCCGACGTCGTACACCTCGATCTCGGGCCGGGTGTCGGACTCCCTCATCAGGTGGGCCATGTAGGTCATGTCCGCGAACGTGTTCTTGAAGATGTAGTCGCGGGTGCCCTCGAGGTAGTCGCGCTCCCAGTCCTCGAAGGGCAGGTCGCGGCTCGCCACCGGGAACAGCCCGAAGTTGAAGCTACCCGCGTTGAAGGTGGCCATCTCGGGCCGGAACTTCAGCACCGACCCGCGCTCCTCCACCGTCATGCCGCGCCCGCCACCGGTCGTCGGCTGCAGAACCGCGTCGGTGTTCTTCTTCAGCTCGGTGAGCACCCGGTCGAACAGCTCGAGGTCGGCGACCGGACGTCCGGTCTCCTCCTCGCGGACGTGCACGTGCAGGACCGAGGCGCCGGCCTCGGCCGCACGAACCCCCTCTTCCACGATCTGCTCGACGGTGATCGGGATGGCCTTGCTCTGCGCCGGGACCGTCATGCCCCCCGTCAGTGCGCAGGTGATGATGACCTTGTCGTCCATGGGGACTCCTCTGGTTGCGTGAATGGTTCGTGGGTGCGGTGTGCTCAGGCGACGGCGGCGAGCCGGTCGTAGGCGGCCCGGCTGGGTGCGCCGTTGCCTCGTTCGTACTCGTGCACGAGGGCGACGATCTCCTCGTTCAGCGGCGAGGCGACACCGAGTCGCCGCGCGGTGGCGACCACGCCACCGTTGATCACGTCCACCTCGGTGAGCGCGCCGCGTTCGAGGTCCTGCAGCATCGACGCCTTGGTGGCCGCCGCCCGGGCCATGACGGTGTCCAGAGCAGCCGTCGCGGTCGGTACGTCGGACGGGCCGCGGACGACCATCTGGGAGGGGTGGATGTCGAAGATCTCGTCGAGCGTGAGGCCGAGCGCCGTGGCCACGTCGTACCCCTCCGTCCAGACCCGGAAGGCGACCTCGCGCCCGGTCGCGTGCGCGGCGATGTCGCCGTACAACACCCCGGCGACCGCACCCAGACCCGAGAACGTGCTGTTGAGCAGCAGCTTGGACCAGATCTGGCCGAGGACCGCGGACGAGACGCGGGTCCCGGGAGCGGCGTCGGCGAGGATCTCGGCCAGCCGCGTCACGCGCCGCGTGGCCGTGCCGTCGGCCTCCCCGACCACGAAGGGTGCCGTGGTGGTCTGCTTGAGATGCCCGGGCGCGACGTTGGTGGCTCCCCACTCGACGATCCCGATCAGCAGCCGCTCGGCGCCGACGATCCCCTCCACGACGTCCTGCACGAGCCCGTTGCCGAGTGACACGTAGGTGTCGACCAGGTCATCCTTGACCAGCGGAGTGAGCGCGGCCTCCAGGTGCAGCGACTTCAGGGTCACGAGGGCGTAGTCGAAGCGACCGGTGAGCTTCTCGGCGCCGTCCACGGCGTTGATGCGGACCCGGGACCGCGCCCCGAGCTCGTCGAAGAGCAGACCCGGCGTGTTCATGATCGCGACGTGCTCGGCATGTGCGTCGAGGACGGTGACGTCGTGGCCGGCGCGAGCGAGGTGAGCGGCCGTGACGCCGCCGATCGCGCCTGCCCCGACGACCAGGATGCGCTCGCTCATGCGCTCGTCTCCGCGGTGTCGAGCTCCTCCAGGGATGCCCGGGGACGGAGGGCCAGCGAGACCAGGGCGCCGACGGTGACCAGGGCGATCACGAACCAGAGCCCGGAAAGCGGGCTGCCGGTGCGCGACTCCAGGAGTCCCATCACGTAGGGACCGAGGAACCCGCCGAGGATGCCGAGGGTGTTGACCAGCGCCAGGCCACCGGCGAGGGCGACCCCGGCGAGGCGGGAGGCAGACACGGCGAACAGGATCGACTGGACCACGAAGAAGCAGGACGCGGCCAGGCAGAAGCCGAGAAGCGCGACGACCGGGCTGGAGACGGCAGCGATCACCAGGCCGACGGCCATCGACACCAGACCGCCGAACAGGATCCGGTTGGCTCGCGTCGGTGTGTCCGCGAACCGCGGCAAGGCGAACGCGCCGATGGCGGCGGCGACCCAGGGCAGCGCGGTCAGCAGACCGATCGTGAAGTCGCTCATCTCGCCCCAGGTCCCGATGATGCTGGGCAGGAAGTAGGTGAGGCTGTACACCGCGATCTGGTGGGTGAAGTAGACCAGGATGACCAGCAGGATCACCTTGTCCTTGAGAACGCCGGCGAAGGAGTGAGTGCCGGATGCGGTGGCGCCGTCCTGCTGCTCAGCCTCGAGCCGGGCGGTGAGCGAGGCGGCCTGCTCGCGGGTCAGCCAGGACGCGTCCGAGGGCTTGTTGGGCAGGTACTTGAACACGACGAAGGCCAGGAGGACCGCCGGCAGCCCCTCGAGCACGAACATCCACTGCCAGCCGTGCCAGCCGCCGAGCCCGTCCAGGCCCAGGAGGGCGCCGCTGAGCGGGGCTCCGACGATGTTCGCGATGCAGACGGCGATCAGGAAGTAGCCGTTCGCACGAGCCCGCTGCTCGCGCCCGAACCAGTACGTCAGGTAGAGCATCACGCCCGGGAAGAGGCCCGCCTCGGCGAAGCCGAGCAGCACCCGGAGCGCGTAGAACGACGCTGGTCCCTGCACGAACGCCATCGCCGCGGAGAGCAGACCCCAGGTGATCATGATCCGGGTGATCCAGAGCCGGGCGCCGACCCGGTGCATGATCAGGTTGCTGGGCACCTCGAACGAGGCATAGGCCAGGAAGAACAGTCCGGCGCCGAGCCCGTACGCCGCGGCGGAGATGCCGAGGTCCGCCTCGAGGTGGGTCTTGGCCAGACCGATGTTGGTGCGGTCGATGAACGCGATGATGTACGCCGCGATCAGCAGGGGCATGAGCTTGCGGAAGATCAGCCGGTTCAGGTCCTGGCTCGGCGGAGCCACCTGAGCAGTGGAGGAGGACATGGCGGTACCAATCCGTTTCGGGCAGGGCGAAGCAGCCGCGTGAGGTGCGGGCTTCATCGTGGACGTGAGTGCGAGGGCCCTGGTGCGCGGGGCCGGTGCGGCTAGCGGGGTCGTCCCTCCCTCCTGGGACAGCCGCAGGTGGTCCCGATACGCAGCTCGTGTGGACGGATGTTCGTCTGGTGCGCCTTTCCGCTGCCGTCGATCCGACGGATGAGCATCTCGAGCGCGACCTCCGCCATCTCACGGCGGGGCTGGCTCACGGTGGTGAGCTCGGCGAGGGGTGAAGTTCCGGGGAAGAGTCCGTCGAAGCCGGTGACCGCGACGTCCTCGGGCACACGCAGGCCGTGGGCACGCAGAGCTCCGATCGCGCCTGCGGCAATCGCGTCGCTGCCGCAGACCAGGGCTCGGGGCGGCCTTCCGTCAGCCAGGATCCGGGTGACCGCGCGGTGGCCGCCGTCCTCGCTGAGGTAGGTGCTGATGCGCCTGGTCCCGGTGAGCCGCACGCCACGCTCCTGCGCGGTCCGGAGGAACCCGTCCGCACGGGCCGACGAGGCGCTGGAGTTGCGAGGGCCGGCGATCATCGTCACGTCCTCGTAGCCGTGATCGAGGACGTGGACCATGATCTCGGCGGCCGCGGCGGTGTCGTCGATGCCGACGAAGTCTGCCTCCAGCTGCGGGATTCGCCGGGAGAGCTGCACGAACGGGATGTGCGCCCCTCGCAACGACCGGATCACCTCGCCGTCGTCGGGGTGCAGCACGGTGAGCACCACGCCGTCGACCTGGCGGGCGATCATCGCCTCGACCACGCCGGCGAGCGTCTCGGACCGTTCCTGCGTGTGGGCGAGGAACACCTCGTACCCCTGGGCGCGAGCGGCGTCGATCGTCCCGGCGGCCACCTCGGTGTAGAACGGGTTCGCGATGTCGGTCAGCACGAGGCCGATCACCCGGGTGCGCTGCGACCGCAGCTGGGCGGCGCGGGTGCTCGAGGTGTGCCCGAGCTCCTCGGCGACGGCCAGGATCCGCTCACGCATCTCCGCGGACACCCCGGCACGGCCGTTCATCACGTAGGACACGGTGGCGGGCGACACGCCGGCGGCACGGGCGACGTCGGCGGCGGAGACCCGGAGCGCGCGCACGCCGACCTTCTTCACCGGCCTGGCGGTGGTCTGCATCGAGTCGCCTCCTTCCGGGTCGTCCGTGTGACCTGCGATACGAACGTACGGTCGGCGTTTCACGTTAAGCAACGTTAAGTTGAGACGGCCATCACGTCCCGTCCAGATCACCCCGCGGACACCTCGGCGGACCACGGAGCCGAGTGCTGTCCGCCCCAGGCAGCGATCACTTCCCGCGCCGAACCTCCACTTCCCCCGCGAAATGACGCACGGGAAGTGGAGGTTTCACGACATACCGTGGGAAAACTCCCGCCTCACCGGGAGCGGCGCTGCAGCACCCGCTCGATCGCGGCGTCGAGGCCCGGCGGCTCGGACCCGAGCTCGGCGACCACGGCTGCCCGCACGGCACGGCGCAGGTCCTCCGGCGACACCGACCCGGCCGCCGGCGAGGAGCCGCGCGACGGCGCACCCGCAGACCCAGCCCCCGCGGACCCGGCCCCGGCAGACGCAGCACCCGCGGACCCGGCCCCGGCAGACGCCGCCGGAGACGACGCCCCTGCAGAGGACGAACGCCCCCGCGACGCACCTTCCCGCTCGACCGCCACGCCGAGGTCCATCGCCCGCTGCGCCGCCTCGTCGGTGAGCACGTCACGCCCGCGGACCTGGATCGACCGGCCGGCCGCCGCGGCGTCCTCGACGTCGGCGCGGGTGATGAACCGGCGGCGCGCGTGCTCAGTCCCGGCCATCGATGCCCTCCAGCGCGGCGACCGCGGCGTTGCGCGCGGCGAGCACGTCGGCCTCGGTGCCGGCCATCCAGAGCCGGCCGAACACGCCGACGGAGGTGACGTGCATCAGGTTCACCTCGGCGGCCTTCTCCGCCTCGTTCGCGGCGAGGTTGATGTAGGCCGCCGGGGTGCACTCGATCACCAGCATGGTCTGCCCGGCGACCAGCATCATGCCGCGGGTGAACCGGTTGAGCAGCTGCGACTGGTACGGGCTCACGTTGGTGATCACCTGCATCGACGCGATCTGTGGTCGCTTCCGCTCCGAGACGTGCAGGTCGAGCTCGGAGAGCACCGCGTCGCCCGCCTGGAGCACCTCGGCCTGGGACTCCGAGTGCAGCTCGAACATGCCGAACTGCCGCTCGACGATCTGCGCGCCGGGACGGGCCATCGTCGCCTTCACCGCGACGTCGACGACGCGGAAGACGTGGTTGCCGGGCGCCATCTCGACGTACAGCGCGGCCATCCCCTCGATCGGCAGGTCGCCTTGCGTGACGGTCCCGACGAACGAGGCGTACTGCGGCTGCATCCGGTCGATGTAGCAGTAGGCCCGGAGCTCGAAGTCATCGGCCACGGCGGCACCTCTTCTCGTTCTGCATGGTCATCGGTAGGACCCCCGTGCGTAGCCGGCGGCGGTCGTGGTCTGCCGCGCCGGCGCGTTCAGCGCGATCCCGAGCGGCGTCACGAACAGGGGTGAGACGGGTACGACGGCCTCGACGCCGGCCACCTGCGAGACCACGTCGGCGAACCCGGGGAAGGCGACCGACCCCCCGACGAGGCAGACCACCGGGACCGGCCACCCGGCAGTGTTCCGCGCGACGATCGTGGCCACCTTCTCCATCACCGGCCGCACCAGCGGGAACAGCCGCCGCTGCTGCGCCGGGTCCTGCTTGAGCGCCTCCGCCTCGTCGAACCCGATCCCGAGCGCCCCGGCCACCACCAGGCTGAGGTGCGTGCCCCCCGTGGCCTCGTCCGCGGTGTGCACGACCTGCCCGTCCCGGACAACCGCGACCCCGGTCGTGCCGCCCCCGACGTCGACCACGACCCCGTCGCGCAGCCCGAGCACCGCGTTCGCGGCAGTCGGCTCGTCGACCAGCCCGGTGCACTCAAGGTCCGCACCTTCGATCACGTGCTGCACGGCCCGGACCTCGCTCAGCGGGACCCCCGGCGGGTACGCGCCGTGCGCCGCCTCCAGTCCCACGCCCAGCCGCGTCTCGACCTCGCCCTTGAGCCGCCGCACCACGTCGATCGCGCCGACGTAGTCGGTGACCACGCCGTCGCGCACCACGTCGGTCCGCTCGTAGGCGACCGCGAGCGGCAGCTCCTCGGCGTCGAGCACGACGAGCACGGTGTAGGCGGTGCCGAGGTCCACCCCGACCCGGACCTGCCCGGCCCCGCCGTCCATGTGCCCGTCGTCCATGTGCCCTTCGTCGGTGGGTACGGCGGACGGGCCGGCGGTGCACGCCGCCTCGACCGCGGCCATGGTCTGCGCGAGGGCTGTGCGGTTCATGCGGCGCCTCCCCAGTCGGCGGGATAGGTGACGTAGAGGAACTTGGTCCACGACGGGGTCCCGAAGGTGATCGAGGAGCCCTTCGGGACCGCGATCACGTCACCGGGCCGGCCGACCACCTGCTGGTCGTCGGTGGTGATGTGGAGCTCGCCCTCGAGGACGTACTCCACCTCGTCGTAGTCCAGCTCCCACGGGAAGCTGCCCTGCCGCAGGCTCATCACCCCGGCGGCGATCGGCATCCCGTGCTCGGCACCGACGACGTCGCGCAGCCGCACGTCCATCTCCGGCCGGTGCAGCTCGGCCGGGAACGGCCCCAGCGGCAGGGTGCTCACCCCCGCGACGTGGGTCAGCCGGGGCGCGCCACGGGGGCGGTCCGCCGTACCCGCTCGGTCGGCCGCACCCCCTCGGTCCACCGCACCACCCGGCGAGGCGCGCTCCACCACCCGGACGCCGCGCTCGTGCGCGAGGTCGCGGGCCAGCGGGGTGAGCCGGTCCCCGGGCGCGACCACGAGCTCCGTCGCGCCGGTGCGCGCATGACGGAGCACGTCGTCGGCGGTGAGGACCCGGCGACTCATGTCGGCATCCCGGGCTCAGTCGTCCGTACGTCGCTCAGGAGCTGGTCGTGGCGGTCCCGGGGTTCTGCCGCGGCAGGATGAACTCCACGTCGCCGTGCGGGCGCGGGATCACGTGCACGCTGACGAGGTCGCCGACCCGCTGCGCCGCGGCCGCGCCGGCGTCGGTGGCGGCCTTCACCGCGCCCACGTCGCCGCGCACCATGACGGTGACGTAGCCGCCGCCGATCTGCTCCTTGCCGATCAGCGTCACGTTCGCCGCCTTCACCATCGCGTCGGCGGCCTCGATCGCGCCGACGAGCCCACGCGTCTCGATCATGCCGAGCGCGATCATCTGGGGGTTAGTAGCCACTGACGTGTCCTCTCACTGGATGGCTGCCTGGGGGTCGGGGGTTGCACCGGGCGGGTCCGCCCGGGGGCGTCTGCCCGCGGCGGGGGCCGGCTCGTCGCTGCACTGGTCATCGGTCACCACCGAGCTCCTGGAGCACCCGGCGGACGATCCGGTCCACCCGGTCCTCGACGGCGGGCCCGTCGGCGACCGTGCTCCCGCGCCGGGAGGCACCGTCCTCGCGCGGGGCGCCCCGGACGTCCGGCGCGTGCTCGTAGGCGCCCGGCGGCGGCTCGCTGAGCGGGTAGGCCAGCCGCTTGACGTTGAGCAGGTGGGTGACGGTGATGTTGTCGCTGACCACTGCACCGCCGACCCCTCCGGGAGCCAGCGTCATCGCGGGCATGACCCCGGTGGTGGCACCGATCGCGCCGAGCGTGCCCCAGCTGTTGACGACGATCCGGAAGGCCGGCTTCTCGATCCCGAAGGCGAGGATCACGTCCTCGTCGGTGGCGTGGATGACCAGGGAGTGCCCGTCGCCGCCGAACCGGAGCAGCTCGATGCAGCGCTCGCAGCCGGCCCGCCAGTCCCGCTCGACGTACCACCCGAGCACGGTCGTCAGCTTCTCCGCGCTCAGCGGCTCCTCGCGCCCCACCTTGGCCAGCTCGGCGACGAGGATCCGGGCGTGGGCAGGTACGTCGATCCCGGCCAGCGTCGCCAGCTGCTGCGGGGTCTTCCCGACCGCGGCCGGGTTCAGCCCGCCGCCGGGCCCGAACACGGTCCGTTCCAGCGCCGCCTTCTCCGCAGGACCCACGAAGTGCGCGCCGAGCCGCTCCATCTCCGCGCGCAGGGCGGCCGCGATGGGCGCGTCGGCGACCACGGACTGCTCGGTGGCGCAGATCGTCGAGCAGTCGAACGCCTTGCTGTTCACGATCGCCTTCGCCGCGGCGAGCACGTCGGCGCTGCGGTCGACGTACACCGGCACGTTGCCGGGCCCCACCCCGAGGGCGGGCTTGCCGGTGCTGTGCGCGGCCCGCACCATCGGCGTGCCGCCGGTGGCGAGGATCAGCGAGGTGGCGTAGTGCCGCATCAGCTCCTGCGAGCCGGGGAGGCTGACCTGCTGCATGCACGCGACCAGGCCCTTGGGCATGCCGGCCCGCTCCCCCGCCTCGATCATCAGCCGGACCGCCTCGTAGGTGCTGCGCTTGGCGGACGGGTGCGGCCCGATGATGCAGCCGTTGCGGGCCTTGACCGAGATCAGCACCTTGTAGGCGGCGGTGGAGTTGGGGTTGGTCGAGGGGCACAGACCGACGATCACGCCGACCGGCCAGCCGATCTCGACCACCCGGCGCTCGGGGTCGCGGCGCAGCACCCCGACGGTGGGGGTGTCGCGGATCGACTCCCACACCGTCCTGGAGGCGAACTCGATCTTGATCCGCTTGTGCGCGGCGACGCCGTAGCCGGTCTCCTCCTGCGCCAGCTGGCCCAGCCGCGCCGCGTCCCGGTAGACCGCGTCGGCCATCGCCGCGCAGATCCGGTCGACCTCGGCCTGGGAGGCGGAGGCGAACTCGCGCTGCGCGGCTCGGCAGGCGACCGCGAGCCGGCGGGCCTCCTGCACCGAGCGCAGGTCGCTGTCGTACTCCTCGGGCACGGTTCACACCTCCCGCGGCATGGCCGCCACCTCGAGCACGGCGTCACGGAACGCCGCGCAGGCCGCCACGACGGCGCTCTGCTCGCCGACGAGGTAGCCCCCGGAGAAGTTGGTCTCGGACGGTGGGGGGAACCACACCGCCATCTCCACCTCGGCCGCCTTGAGTGCGGCGTCGAGGGCGTAGGTCGCCTCCAGAGGCGGGGCGATCAGGTAGGCCATCGACGTGCCCTGCGCGACGTCGGCCTCCTTGCTCAGGTAGCTGCCGGTGCGGGAGATGGCGTGCGCGAAGAACGCCAGGTCACCGGCCTCGTCGGCGGTGTGGAACCACGCCTCGTCCTGGGCGTAGTCCACGCACGCCGCCAGTCCGGCGCGTGCCTCGGCCGGGGACGGCGCGGCGAGGATGCCGATGATCTCCCCGGACAGCGGGCCGGACGCGTGCGCGGAGCCGGCGTAGAAGCTGTGCGCGTAGACCACCTCGACGTCGGCCTTCTTGGTGGCCTCGTCGAGGGAGACGTAGAGCGAGTCGTCGATGTCGCAGGTGACCAGCGCCAGGCTGCGCTGGTCCTCGCGCAGGTCCAGCTTGGCTGCCAGACCCCTGTCCACGTTGGGGATCAGCCTCGCAGCGAGGATCATCGGCTTGATCGGGTCCAGGATCGCCATCACCGGCTCCCGCTCAGCTTGAGCCGCAGCTCGACCCCGCTGGCCTGGTTCGCCATCACCGTCTTGACGTGCTCGACCACGAAGGCGCCGGCCTCGAGCGGGTTGGTGCCGCCGTGGGCGGTGA
>DATIBI010000127.1:0-8014 GCA_035457605.1 Nocardioidaceae bacterium | reverse complement strand
ACCGGTCACGACGCCATCGCCCCGCTCCCGCTGGAGGAGTCGGAACGCGAGGGGTCCGAGACCAGAGTCGTCTTCGGCCTCGACGGACGGCGCTGGGAGGTGCGCGTGCACACCGAACGTGGCGAGCCCCGCCGGCTGACCTGCCGGGCGGTCCGCCAGTCGGCCGGGATGTCACACAGGCTGGTGGCCGTCACCGACCTGTGATGAGATCGGGAGACCTTACGAAAGGGTGACCACCCACGGCTGGGGGCTGCCAGCGCGGTCGAGCACTGCGAGACTGCGGGAATGGCACGAGCACAATCCGCCTCTGTGGCGGTGATCGGCGGATCCGGGTTCTACACCTTCCTCGGCGACGCGGCGGAGGTCGAGGTGAGCACGCCGTACGGCGAGCCATCCGCGCTGATCAGCGTCGGCAAGGTCGAGGGGAGGAGCGTGGCCTTCCTCCCGCGGCACGGCCGCCACCACGAGCTTCCGCCGCACCGGATCAACTACCAGGCGAACATCTGGGCACTGCGCTCGCTCGGGGTCCGCCGGGTCCTCGCACCGTGCGCGGTCGGCGGTCTGACCCCCGACGTGGTGCCGGGCGACCTAGTCGTGCCCGACCAGCTCGTCGACCGGACGATCTCCCGTGTCCAGACCTACATCGACCGGGGCGCGGCGCACGTGCCCTTCGCGGACCCGTACTGCCCGGCCCTTCGACGGGTGCTCTGCGACAGCGACACCTCCACCAAGGACGGCGGCACCATGGTCGTCGTCGAGGGGCCTCGGTTCTCCACGCGGGCGGAGTCGCGGAGCTTCGCCGCCGCGGGCTGGTCACTGGTGAACATGACCGGGCACCCGGAGGCCGTCCTGGCTCGCGAGCTCGGCCTGTGTTACGCGACTCTCGCGCTGGTGACCGACATGGACGCCGGTGTCGACGGACACGAGGTGGTGGACCAGGCCACGGTCTTCGCCCGGTTCGCGGAGAACCTCGACGTGATGCGGGCCGTCCTGCGCAAGGCGGTCGGCGGCCTCGCGCCCGATCAGGCAGACCAGGGTTGCGACTGCGCGGCTTGGCTGGAGGACGTGACATTGCCGTTCGAGCTGCCATGAGGGTGCTGCTCACCGGTGCGGCCGGGTTCATCGGCTCGGCGGTGGCCGGCACCCTCCGGTCGCGCGGCCACGACGTCGTCGCGGTCGACGTGCTCCTCGCCGAGGCACACGGTGCCGACCGGCCCGCACTCGAGGGCGTGCACCGACTGGACGTGCGGGAGGCAGGGGAGTGGGCTCATCTGCTCCGGGGCGTCGACGTCGTGTGCCACCAGGCGGCGATGGTGGGTGCGGGTGTGGCGGTGGCGGACCTACCGTCGTATGCCGCCCACAACGACCTGGGTACGGCCACCCTCCTCGCGGCCATGGCGGCCGAAGGGGTCGGGCGAATCGTGCTCGCCTCGTCGATGGTGGTCTACGGCGAGGGGCGGTATGTCTGCCCCGACCACGGCGCCCAGCGCCCGGGGGTGCGGGCGGTGGAGGCCCTGGACCGTGGCGAGTTCGACAACGCCTGTCCCAGGTGCGGGCAGACCCTGGCCTGGGCCACCGTCGATGAGGACGCGCGGCTCGACCCGCGCAGCAGCTACGCCGCGAGCAAGGTGGCGCAGGAGCACTACGCCGCCGCGTGGGCGCGCCAGGCCCCTGGCGGGTCGATCGCGCTGAGGTACCACAACGTCTATGGGCCGGGGATGCCGCGCAACACCCCCTACTCGGGCGTCGCCGCGATCTTCCGTTCAGCGCTGGAGGAGGGACGGGCACCCGACGTGTTCGAGGACGGCGGGCAGATGCGCGACTTCGTGCACGTCGCGGACGTTGCACGGGCGAACCTGCTAGCCGTCGAGGCGTTGACGAAGATGCCCCACGGCAGGCAGCGGGCCTACAACGTGTGCTCGGGCCGACCGGTCTCCGTCCTCGACGTCGCTCGGAGCATCAGCCGTGGCACAGCCAATGGCCCTGAGGGCCCCGAGCCGACCGTCTCCGGTCGCTACCGGCCCGGCGACGTCCGCCACGTGGTCGCCTCACCTGACCGCGCGCGCGACGAGCTCGGGTTCACCGCCGAAGTCGACCCCGACGAAGGGCTCCGCGCTTTCGCGCTCGCCCCGTTACGGACGTAGTCGTCCGGCCCGGCCTCACCAGTCGGACCAGAGCAGGTGCTGGACGACGAGCGCGAAGGCGACCTGCAGCGCCAGGCCCGGCCTGATCCAGCGCGGAGGCAGGAAGCTGCACGACAGCATCAGCCAGGGCACGAAGGGAAGCCAGATCCGCTCCACCTCGGCCTTGCTCATCAACGACAGGTCCGCGGCCACGACCATCGCGACCCCGGCGAGGCTCAGGGCACCGAGCACCTGCCGGCTCGGACGCCGCACGGCCACCGCCATGGAACGTCCTGACGACGCCAGCGCCGCGCCCAGCAGCGGGCCTGCGCAGAAGAGCAGCGCCGCGAGGTTCCCCCAAAGCCAGTATCCCGTCGGACGCCGACCAGCGACCCCGGCCCAGTAGCGATCCTGTAGGACAGGCAGCGCCTCCCACCAGACGAACCCGAAGGGCACGAAGGCCAGCACCACGCCGAGAGCCGCCGCCGCGGCGAACGGCAGCGGGAACCACGTACGGGCGGCCAAGAGGACGGCCACAGCCAGGATGCCGAGCAGTGGCAGGCCGTAGGAGAGCATGACGCAGTAGCCGAGCAGGAGCCCGGCCACCAAGGACCACCCGACGCTGCGTCTCGTCGCGCCGACGGCGAGCGCGGCCATGCCCCAGGCCGCCACGGCGGCGAACATCGCGTCCGCCGACACCGACTGCCAGATCGCCGCGGGGCCGAACACCAGGAACGGCAGCGCTGCCCGCCCCTGGTCCTCGGCGCCCAGCGTCCGGGCCACGACCATGACCGCGAGCGGCGTGGTCGCTGCGATCAGGGTGACGACCAGTCCGGCCGCGAACCCGCTGCCCACTCCGAGCCGGACCAGGCCGACGAAGAAGAGCAGCGCCCCCGGAGGATGCCCGGCGATGTGCACGGGCCAGTGGTCGGGGCGGGTGTTCGGGATCCGCTCGACGTACTCCAGCAGGGTCGCGTGGAAGTCGGTGGTCGCCCTCGCGGTGTTGAGGTACTCGTAGCCGTAGTCCAGGATGCGCCCGACGCCCGAGGTGCCGTCGACGAAGGCCAGCGCGAGCATCCATGCCACCCCGGCCAGCCAGGCCACCAGCAGCAGGCGTCGCCAGGGCAGACGGCGGGCGAGCGGCACGGCCTGCCAGACGCCGAGCGCACCAACGGCCAGGGCGGGCCACGTCCCGGGACCGAGACGTGGCCGCCAGTCGGCATGCAGCGGGGGGAACCACCGGACATGGACCTCCCAGCCGGTGACCGCCGGGACGGCCATCGCCAGACCGATCAGCACGAACGCAACCGTCAGGCCCCACCCAGCTGTCCGCACGTGGACGCGGGGGGTGTTCGCGGCTCCCAGCCGGGTGGTGGACATGGCCCGACTCTAGGTCCGTTGGGGCGCTCGGAGACCGTGCTGCGGACCGCCGTCAGGAATCCGTAAGACGTGCGACCCCTGAAGGGCCTCTTGTGTTCCTAGCGTGGTCGGCATGGCAGAAACTTGTGAGCTCATCCTTCCGTGCCGGGACGAGGCGGCCGCGCTTCCGGAGCTGCTGTCCCGTGTGCCCGCGCGCCTAGAGGTCGTCGTCGTCGACAACGGCTCGACCGATGGCACCGCCGAGGTCGCCAGGCTGTGCGGCGCGCGTGTGGTCCACGAACCCATGCCCGGCTACGGCGCCGCTGTCCACGCCGGCCTGAGAGCTGCGCGCGCCGAGTGGGTCGCCGTGATGGACGGCGACGGCTCGCTCGACCCGGACGACGTGCTGCCGCTGCTGGACTGCGTCCAGCGTGGCGAGGCGACCATGGCCGTGGGGCGCCGCCGACCGGTCGGACGGGGAGTGTGGCCGTGGCACGCCCAGGCCGGCAACGCGGCCGTGCTGTGGTGGCTCCGCCGGCGCACGGGGCTGAGCGTCCACGACATCGCGCCGGTGCGCGTCTGCCGCCGGGAGGACCTGGTCGGGCTCGATGTGCGGGACCGCCGCTTCGGGTACCCGGTGGAGCTGCTGACCCGCGCACAGCGCGCCGGCTGGCAGCTCCGCGAGATCGATGTGAGCTACCGCCCACGTGCGGTCGGGACCCGGTCGAAGGTCTCCGGCTCGCTGGCCGGGACCCTGCGAGCGGCCCGCGACTTCACCCGGGTGCTGCCATGAGACGGCCGGTGGTGCTGGTGATGGCGAAGGCTCCGGTCCCCGGCACTGTGAAGAGCAGGCTGGCGGCCTCCGTCGGTGACGAGCACGCGGCCTGGCTCGCGCACGCGGCCCTGCTCGACACCCTCGACGTCTGCGAGGCGGTGTTCGGGGCCGATCGGTGCTTTCTGGCGCTGGCTGGCGACCTCGCCGAGCTGGAGCCGGACGTCGCCGAGCGGCTGGGGGCCAGGCTTCGTGGATGGACGGTGCTGCCGCAACGCGGTGCCGGGTTCGGCGACCGGCTGGAGCATGCCCATCGCGACGTACACGACCAGGCGGGCGCACACGTCGTACAGATCGGGATGGACACGCCACACGTCGGCGCGCCCGTCCTCGCAGGTGTGGGCGAGCTCGCCACCAGCCGCCCTGTGCTCGGACTCGCCCGCGACGGCGGTTGGTGGGTCCTCGCGTCAGCCACGGCGACGGACGTGTCCGGCCTGCGCCATGTCGCCATGTCCACCCCGCAGACCGGGCAAGCGACGCTCGACCTGCTCCGTGCGGCTCACCCCGATGTCGCGCTCGCGCCCGAGATGCGGGACGTCGACGACGCCGCAGATGCCGAGCACGTCGCCGTCCTGGCACCGCACACCCGTTTCGCGCGCACGTGGCGCGCCCTCACCGAGCTTGCAGAGGAGCGAAGCGCATGACCATCACCCACGAGCCCGCCCAGGAGGTGTTCGCCGCCTGCCTGGGAGGTGAGCCGTGCACCCTCACGGGTCTCGGCATCGCCACGTGGACCGTCCCTGTAGCCCGGTGGCGCGGCGAGGCCGACCTCAGCGACCGAGCCGTCCTCGCCCACTGCGCCTCGCCCACGATCGACCTCGGGTGCGGCCCGGGCCGGATGGCCGCGCAGCTCGCCCGCGACGGGGTGGACGTCCTCGGCGTGGACCTGGCGGCTGAAGCCGTCGCGCAGGCACGCGCTCGTGGCGTGAGAACGCTGCACGGTGACGTCTTCGGTTCGCTGCCAAGCGAAGGGGCCTGGGGGACCGCGCTGCTCGCGGACGGCAACATCGGCATCGGCGGCGACCCGGTTCGCCTGCTCCGCCGGGTCCGGCGCTTGCTCGCCCCCGACGGCCACGTGGTCGTCGACCTGGCGCCCGCCGGCGCTGGTCTCACGGTCGGCATGGCTCGGCTGCACGTCGGTGACCGAGTCTCGCGGAAGTTCCCTTGGGCGGTCCTCGGCGTCGACGCCGTCGCGGACGTCGCGGGCTCGGCGGGGCTTTCGGCCACGGACGTGCACGAGTACGACGGCCGCTGGTTCGCCGTCCTCGCTCGCAAGGAGATCCCCATCCCATGTCTCAGCTGAAGCTTCCCGTTCCGCAGGAGACGGACTTCAGGTCCCGCCTGCGCAGCCCGGCCGTAGCCTCGCGGGTCGGCCTCTGGCTCGGCGTGTGCTTCGCCCTGGCCTTCCTGACCGGGGTGTACAGCCACCTCGCGCAAGCCGGCTACCCGTGGTTCCCTCTCCCGACCCGGCCGGCCTGGCTCTACCGCGTCACACAGGGCGTACACGTTGCGGCCGGGACCGCTGCCGTTCCGCTGTTGCTGGTGAAGCTCTGGTCGGTCTTTCCCAAGCTGTTCGCGCGTCCCCCGCGCGAGAGGAGAGCCCTGGCGCTGCACGGGCTCGAGCGGGCATCGATCGGGGTCCTCGTCGCGGCGGCGATCTTCCAGCTCGCGACCGGCCTGGCCAACTCAGCCCAGTGGTACCCCTGGTCATTCTCCTTCCGAGCCACCCACTACGCCGTCGCCTGGCTGGCGATCGGAGCACTCCTGGTGCACATCGCCGTGAAGCTTCCCGTCATCGTCCGTGCCCTGCGGGCCGACGTGGACGACGAGGCCCAGGACCGCCGGGGAGCCGCCGAGGGATCTCAGGGACTGTCGCGACGCGGGTTGCTTCGCGCCACCTGGGTCGCCGCAGGGCTCGCCGTGCTGACCACGGCCGGCTCGACCGTGCCGGTGCTCCGGAACGTGTCCGTGTTCGGGGTGCGCTCGGGTGAGGGGCCGGCGGGCATCCCGATCAACAAGTCGGCCCGGGCTGCAGGGGTGACGGCTTCGGCGCTGGCCGGGGACTACCTCTTGTCGGTCTCCGCCGGGGGCAGGACCCGTCGCCTGGGCCGGGCCGAGCTCGAGACGCTCCCGCAGCACACGGCGACCTTGCCGATCGCCTGCGTCGAGGGGTGGAGCGCCGAGGGGCAGTGGACCGGCGTGCGGGTGCGCGACCTCGTCGCGCTGGTAGGCGGCTCGCCCGGAGCTGCGGTGCTGGTCACCTCGCTCCAGCAGCGTGGGGCGTTCCGTGAGACCCGGCTGCCCGGGAACTTCGTCGGGGACGAGAGCACGCTGCTGGCCCTCCGGCTCAACGGAGAGCCGCTCAGCCTCGACCACGGCTACCCCTGCCGGATCATCGCACCGAACCGGCCAGGGGTCCTGCAGACCAAGTGGGTCGCGTCGCTGGAGGTGGAGGCATGAACCTCACCCGAGTGCTCCTGACGGCGCTGGGCGTCGGGGCCGGTGCCGTGGGCGTGTTCGAGCTCCTCATGCGCGGCACCCACAACCTTCTCGCGGCGGTCGGCTGGCTCGCCGGAGGGGTCGTGCTCCACGACTTCGTCCTCTCTCCGCTGGTCATCGCGCTCGTCGTGGTGGGCGTGACGGCGCTGCCCTCGTGGGCCAGGCCCGCGGCTGCCGCGGCGACCGTGGTACTCGGTTCCATCACGCTCGTGGCAGTGCCCGTGCTGGGACGGTTCGGCGCACGACCGGACAACGTCACCCTGCTCGACCGGGACTACGTCACCGGGTGGCTGGTGTTTGCCGGGCTAGTGTTGGGATGCGCCTGCGGGTGGGCGTTCGTGCAGCGCCGTGGCGAAGGTGGGCAGTGATGCCGAACGTGCTCGTCGTGGACGACGACCACACGGTCAGGGAGGTCGTCGTGTCCTACCTGCGCGCCGGGGGACACCAGGTGTTCGAGGCAGGCGATGGGGAGTCGGCGCTGGCAACGATGCGTGACGCCCGAGCGGACCTGGTCGTCCTGGACCTCATGCTGCCGGGCATCGACGGCCTGGAGGTGTGCCGACGGCTGCGCGAGACCACCGACGTCCCGATCATCATGCTCACCGCCCTGGGGGAGGAGACCGACCGTGTGGTCGGCCTCCGGCTGGGTGCCGATGACTACGTCACCAAGCCGTTCAGCCCCCGAGAGCTGGTCCTGCGGGTCGACTCGGTCCTGCGCCGGGTGGGGCGTGCCTCCGAGTACGAGGACATGGTGACCGACGGCGACCTGGTCGTCGACGCCGCACAGCACGTGGCCACTCTGGCCGGTGAACGGCTCGCGTTGACCGTCCGGGAGTTCGACCTGCTCCGGTTCCTGGTCTCTCACGCCGGGGTCGCGTGGTCCCGCGAGGACCTCCTTCGCGAGGTGTGGGGCTGGTCGTTCGGCGACCAGTCCACGGTCACGGTGCATGTGCGCCGGCTGCGGGAGAAGGTGGAGGCCGACCCGACCCGGCCACGACGCCTGGTCACCGTCTGGGGCGTCGGCTACCGCTGGGAGGCGGTCTCATGAGCCGTGACACCTGGTTGGTGCTCGGCATCGCCGCCGGCTGGTCGGCCGCGGTCGGGCTCCTCGGTGTGGCCCTCGCGAGGCTGCTTCGTCACCGTTCCCTTCGCTGGTCCGCCGTGCTCCTCGTCGTGGTCGCGGTCACGGGTGTCGTGGCCG
>DATIBI010000126.1:0-3621 GCA_035457605.1 Nocardioidaceae bacterium | reverse complement strand
ATCCGGCCGGTCGGCGACTTCAGCACGACGCGTCGCTACCTCGACGAGACGATGGTGCTGGAGACCACCTTCCTGTCGGCGACGGGGACCCTCGTGCTCACCGACGCTCTTGTGATGGGCCCCGACAACGAGGGGCACCGCCTGGGCAAGGACGCCCCCCACATCCTGGTGCGCAATGCCACCTGCGTGGACGGAGAGGTGGAGATCGAGGTTTCGTACGCACCCCGGCCGGAGTACGGGCTCGTCGTACCCCTGCTGTCGGAGACCCCTGGCGGAGTGACCGCGCGCGGCGGCGCGGAGTGGCTGGTCCTCACGACCCCGGTCGAGCTGACCCTGGCCTCAGGCGTCGGCACCGGGCGGGCGCGGCTCTCCGCCGGCCAGACGCTGCGGTTCGCCCTGCACCGGTCGACGCTGGAGGAGACGCCGGCTCATGTGTGGCCGGACGAGGAGCTCGCCGGGCTGCTCGACCGCACCATCGCGGCGTGGCGGTCGTGGTCCGCTCTGCACCAGACCTACGACGGTCCGTGGAAGGACCTCGTGCACGCCAGCGGCCGCGTGCTCCAGGCGCTGACCTTCCAGCCCAGCGGTGCCGTCGTCGCCGCCGCCACGACGTCGCTTCCGGAGGGCGTGGGCGGGGAGCGCAACTGGGACTACCGCTACTCCTGGGTCCGCGACGCCAGCCTGACCATGGAGGCGTTGTGGGTGGCCGCCTGCCCCGACGAGGCCAACGACTTCTTCGCCTTCATGGCGACCGCCGCCGCGTCCGGGGTCGGTGCGGAGAAGGCGCTGCAGATCATGTTCGGGGTCGGGGGCGAGCACGACCTCAGCGAGCGATCGCTGAACCACCTCGAAGGATGGCGGGGGAGCCGGCCGGTACGGGTCGGCAACGGCGCCTGGGAGCAGCAGCAGGTGGACGTGTACGGCGAGCTGCTCGGTGCCGCGAACCGGCTGACCGACGTGCTGCACGACCTGGACCCGGACACCCGCTCGTTCCTCGCCGCGCTCGCCGACGCCGCGGCGGTCCGCTGGCGGGAACCCGACCAGGGGATCTGGGAGGTGCGCGGCGAGCCGCAGCACTTCCTCTACTCGAAGGTCATGTGTTGGGTCGCACTCGACCGGGCCATCGCGATGGCCGACGTCCTCGGCGACCGGTCGCGCGTGGAGGAGTGGAAGCGCACGCGCGACGAGATCGCGGAGACCGTCGTACGGGACGGCTGGAGCGACTCGGCCGGGGCCTTCACGCAGTACGTCGGGACCGACGCGCTCGACGCCTCCAACCTCATGCTTCCGATCGTCGGCTTCCTCCCCGCCTCCGACCCCCGTGTGCTCGCCACCATCGACGCGATCGAGGAACGCCTCACCGACGAGCACGGCCTCGTCTACCGCTACCGCACCGAGGCCGGCGTGGACGGGCTCGCGGGGGAGGAGGGCACCTTCCTGCTCTGCACGTTCTGGCTGGCACAGGCGCTGGCGATGGCCGACCGCGTCGACCGGGCACGGGAGGTGTTCGAACGCGCCGCCCGCTACGTCAACGACGTAGGCCTACTCGCGGAGGAGATCGACCCGCAGACCGGCGAGCTGCTCGGCAACTTCCCGCAGGCCTTCAGCCACATCGGGCTGGTGAACGCTGCGTGGGCCATCTCCGAGGCGGAGCAGCGCGTGGCTGTCTGACGGCATCGCGGTTGTGGGATGCCACGGCGACGCCTACGAGCGGGCGAAGCCAGGTGTGGCGACGAGGCCTAGCAGTAGGTGCGGCACCTGGAGTCGTCGCCCGCCCGGGCCTTCGCCTTACGGACCGTCGCGGCCGGCGACAGGTCCTCGCCCGCCCGCCAGGCGTCGAGGAAGCGCTGCGGCGCCACGGTCCCACGCCGGACCCACCATCGCTCCGGTGCCGTGGGCCAGCTGATCCCGAAGTGCAGGTGCGTGCCGGTGCCGTGTGCGCTGCCGCTGTCCCCGACCCTCCCCAGCACCTGTCCTTCCCTGACCGGAGTCCCGGAACGGATGACCTCAGCCACTGCCTCCAGGTGGGAACCGTAGTACTGCACACCGTCGACGCCGACGATCGACACCGAGCGGCCGCCGCGGGCAGCCCCAGGGCTCGAGGCCGATCGCCAGTGGTCCACCCGGCTCACCTCCGCCACGCGGCCGTCGGTCGGTGCGACGAACGCGCAGCCGCGGTCGGCGAAGATGTCCGCGGCCGGGTAGTTGTGGTGGGCGCGGGCATAGCTCACGCGACACCCGGCGACAGGGAAGGTGTACGTGACCGTCGACGGCGGACGATGAACTGGCTCGGTGGCCGCCGAGAGGGGGTCTTCGCGATGGCCCGCGGCGTGACCCTGCGCGGGACCGTCTACTCCCCGGGCCTCCGTGGGCGCTCCTGTCATCACGGGCCCGGCACTGGACGCCACCCCCGCGGCGAGCGCGGCGACAGCAGCCACGGCGGCAAGGGCCAGAAGGCGACCTTTGGTCACCGGTGCCAAGACGCATTCACCTCCGCTGGGGGACAGCCCGTCTCACAAGTCTGGACGGAACGAGCAAGGAGGCAAAGTTGACGGCGGGTGACGTTCCCCGCATGCGCGGCTCAGAGGCGCGGACGCAGAAGAGCGGCGGACCGTCTCGGGTCAGTCCGCCGCTCTGTGATGAAAATGGTGGCACGGGTTCTGTCCCGAGCGCAGGAAAATCGTCGAAGTCACCGCTATCTGGTTCGACCGGCTCTTAGGAGTGTGACCCTGAGAGCGTGGGGACGCCGAAGGGGGCCGCGTCCCCTCCGCGGACCACCGTGGGCGGACGTAGTGTGGCCCGAGGAGCGTGAAGTTGACCACTGTGCAGCAGGAACCCGGTCTCCGCAGCGGCGAGCCGCGCGGGCGGTGGGTCCTTGCGGTCACGGTCCTCGGCTCCGGGATGGCATTCCTGGACGCCACCGTCGTCAACGTGGCTCTGCCTGCGATCGGGCGCGAGCTGGGCAGCGACATGGCCGGGCTCCAGTGGACCGTCAACGCCTACACGCTGACGCTGGCCGCGTTCATCCTGCTGGGTGGGTCGGCGGGTGACCGATTCGGTCGGCGCCGCATCTTCGTGGTGGGTGTGGTGTGGTTCGCGGCCGCTTCGATGCTCTGCGGCGTGGCCCCCACCCTGCCGCTGCTGGTGGCGGCCCGGGCGCTCCAGGGCGTGGGCGGTGCCCTGCTGACACCCGGAAGCCTCGCGATCCTGCAGGCGTCGTTCCGGGAGGAGGACCGGGGCCGCGTCATCGGCTCGTGGTCCGGGCTCGCCGGGATCGCCGGTGCGGTCGGGCCTCTCCTGGGCGGTTGGCTGGTGGAGTCGGCGAGCTGGCGGCTCGTCTTCCTCGTCAACGTGCCGATCGCCGTCGCCGTCGCAGTGGCGGCCCTGAGATACGTGCCGGAGACCTCGGACCCGGAGGCGTCGGGGTCTTTCGACGTGTCCGGCGCGGTGGCGTGCGCCCTCGGACTCGGCGCCTTCACCTACGCCCTCGTCGCCTGGGGTCACGGAGGGAGCACGGCATCGGCCTGGATCTCGCTCGTGGTCGGGGCGGTCGCCGCGGTCGCGTTCGTCCGGATCGAACGGACCGCGAGCAACCCGATGCTCCCCTTCAGTCTCTTCGGC
>DATIBI010000125.1:0-3458 GCA_035457605.1 Nocardioidaceae bacterium | reverse complement strand
CGGCGGTGAGTAGCCCTCGTCGAGCGCGTCCTCGAGGCCACGGTCGAGCAGCGTGTCCTCCGGCTGCAGCTGGTCCTCGTCGTCGACGCTGTAGTCGCCGTAGTTCTCGTGCTGGTTCTCACCCATGTTCTCGGTCATCTCAGTCATCCTCTCTGGCTCGTCGCCGCCCGGTGCGCGCCCTTTGCCCTCCCAGTGGCCGCCCAGTGCCCGGGTTGTGCCCGCCCTGTGCCCGCCCTGGGGCCGTGACATGTCCTCGCGGACCCGCGTGCTCAGGTGAGGTGGCTCTCCAGGTCGCGGAGGTCCTTGCCCAGGTTCCGGCCGACCATCGCGGCCATCACCGGCCCGGCGATGCGGTAGTAGGTGCTGGCGTCCCCGCGCACGCGGATGCTCGCCAGCGTCCCGCTCGGGTGCTCGTCGAACCGGTAGGTGACGTGCATGGGCATCGGCCCGGCCACCGAGCGCATGTCCAGAAGCCGCGGCGGCTCGTGGCCCACCACCTCGAGGACGTAGTCGATCCGCTTGCCGAGGAAGTGCGCGGTCCGGGTCACCTGGGCGCCGACCCCGAAGCCGCCGTCCGCGGCAGGGCGCGTCAGCTCGGCCTCGGTGATCCCCTGGGTCCACTCGTGGTCGTGCCTCCAGTCCATCGCGTAGTCCGCGACTTTCGCCGGCGGCAGGGCGATGATTCGTTCCCGTCGTACGTCGAGTGCCATCAGAGCAGTCTGGCAGGCACGACGGGGCCGGGCTCATCCCAGTGCCTCCCGGGCGCGACTGCGCGGCGTTCGGCCCGGTCCACCCGGCCGCATCACTCGTCCCAGCGCAGGATCGCCGCGATCCCGCCACCCTTGATCTGCTCCTTGGGCATCAGCACCAGGTCGACGTCGGTCGCGGCGCCCGCGGCGACGAGGACCTGGTCGGCCGGCAGGCTCTTCTCGCCTGATGCGGACTCCGGCAGCGCGAGCCCCGGGTGCTTGCCGGGGTCGACGGTCAGCTCGCGCGCGGTCTGGAGGTCGAGCACGAGCCGCTCCACCTGCGCCTGGGCCAGCGCGTCGAGCACCTCGTCGAGGCCGATGGCGACCCCGGTGCCCTGGCGCACGCCCTGGTCCAGCCGTCCGACGACCTGCTGCTGGTCCTCGGCCTCGACCCGGGCCAGCACCTGCCGGACCTCCTGCCACAACGCGTCCTCGGAGCTGCCCGCGGCCCGGCCACCGGACTGCACCTGGACGAGCTCGCTGGGAAGGTGCTCGAGGTCGGCGACGATGTCGGTGCGTGCGCGCTCGTCACCGGCGAGCACCACCAGCCGCGGCCGGTGCTGGGAGACCGTCGTGCGGACGGCGTCGGCGACCTCGCCGGCATTCTTGCGCCAGACGTTCTCCGAGCGCTGCTGGTACTGCTTCTGCGCCCAGTCGCCCTGCGGCACCTTGGTGATGTACATCGTCTCGCCGTGCACCTCCTGGTGCTCGGGCGAGGAGTCGGTCTGCGCCCGGTAGAAGTCCAGGTCCGCACCCTCGCGGTCCGCCACCACGAGCAGGAACGGCAGCTGGGCGCAGGACTGGTGAAGCCAGCCGGCCAGGTCGGGGAGCGGGCCGGTGGTCACCGTCTCGGGCCAGAGCGTGTGCCCGGGGCGTGCGTCGTCGAGCACGATCTCGCCCTCGGCGGCGACGACGGTCCGACGTACCTCACCGGGCAGCCCGGTCTTCTCCACCAGCCGCTCCCCGATCGCGTCGATCACCGCCGGGGCGACGCCCGCGTGCTCGAGCTCGTGCCGGGTGGTGGTCCAGCGGGACTCCCGCTGCCGGACGGCGACCTCGGTGTCCCGGCTGACGTCGAGATGCACGCTGACGAACGGGCCGTCGTGGGTGAACAGGTGCTGCACGGATCCGAGGTTCATCGTTCCTCCCAGACGTCGGTTCAGGAGACATCGAGGCGGTACCCGACCCGCAGCGGCCGAACGGTCGGTCAGTCCGGCCGCGCGGTGTGGTCGGGGTGTCCGTGAGTACGACGATCCTCCTTCATCCTGGCCTCGAACAGGTGCCGACGGCCCTGGACCAGACGGTGCCGGACCTGCTCCTCGAGATCCCGGAACACCGACCAGTAGGTGTCGTCGTAGTCCTCCACGACCTGGAAGGTCCACCGGCCGGGGATGACGTTGCGACCGAGGAGCTCGGTCTCCAGCAGGTTGGCGGCCTCGTCATGACCCGCCCCGCGAAGGTTGTCGATCGCCTCACCGAGCTTGAGGTCCGCCCCGCCGGTGAGCTGGTGGAAGGAGTACAGGTGGCCGCGGGCCCGCTCGGTCATCTCCAGTGCCTCGCTGAGCAGGCCGACCGCCTCCACGGTGGCGTCGTCGCAGCCCTCCGGGATCCGGTGCTGCGGGGCGGGTCCGTCGTGGTGGCTCATCGTCAGCTCCCTCTGCTCCTCGGTGCGGCGCTTGTGTCCAGCATGGCCCGGCTCCATGCGCGGGCGCTCCCGGTTCGGGCCGGTCCCGCCGGGTAGGTTCACTGGCATGACGCGCGCACCGGCCCTGCTCGCGACCCTGCCGGCGCTGCTGCTGTCCGCGGGCTGCGTCGACACCTCCGACCCGCCGCCTGAGGTGGTGCCGATCGAGGTCGTGGCGCGCACCGGGAGCCCGGCGGCGAACGAGCCGGGGACGTGCGAGGTCAGCCGGGAGACCGTGACCGCCGGCGTCCACGAGACCTTCCTCTTCGCCGAGGGCGGTCCGGCCACCATCCGGGTGCTGGACCCGTCCGGTACGGCGATCGTGGAGTCCCGCGTGGACGAGGGTGACGGCGCGACGTCCAATCCACAGCTCGACGAGGGTGACTACGTCGTCGAGTGCGCCTGGTCCGCCGGGACCGTCCGCGCCGCGCTGACGGTGGTGCCGTCCGCGGGCTGAGCCTCCTGCTCAGTTGGGCAGCTCAGCCGTGCAGCTCAGTCGTGCAGCTCGGCCGGCCGGTTCAGCCGGGCAGCTCAGCCGGCCAGCTCAGGGCTGCCGCTCAGTCGAGGCCGACCGCCTGGACCTCCCGCAGCGCGGCGATCGCGCGCTCGAGCTCGACGTCGAGGCGCGTCAGCAGCACGTCTGCCCCGCGGGTGTGCCCCTCGTCGCCGAGAAGCTCCAGGTCCAGGCACAGGGCCCCGACGATCGGCACCCCCAGGTTCAGCGCACTGCCCTTGAGCTGGTGCGCGGAGCCGACCAGAGCCTCGGCGTCGTCGGAGACGACCGCGGCGCGGACCCTCTCGACGCTCACCGGTGCGGTGTCGATGAACGAGGCCACGAACCGGTCGAAGAGCGCGGTGCTGTCGGGAGTGAGGTCGTGCAGGACGCGCAGGCGGTCGTGGTCCAGCACGTTCTGGTCCGGCTGGTGGCCGCCCGCGTCGCGGCCGCCCTCGTCGGGGTCGTTCGAGTCGGCGGCGTTCGCGTCGGGGTCGTTGGCGTCGGCCATGGGGGTCTCCCTCGGCTGGAT
>DATIBI010000124.1:0-10292 GCA_035457605.1 Nocardioidaceae bacterium | reverse complement strand
CAGCGGGCCCGCAGCTCGGGGGTGCCGTTGAGGGTCTTGCCGTAGAAGTCGAAGTTCTCCGCCACGAAGGCCTGCGAGAGGTACGGCGCGGCCGCGCGGACGACCCGGATTGCCGCCCACGAGCGCCAGCTCTCCACGGGCACATCGTCCAGCGCGGTGGACAGGTGGGAGAGGTAGCTGGGCTGCCGGACGACGACCTCGGCGAGCGTCTTGTCGTCCCCGCCGAGCGCGGTGACGAACGTGATCCAGTCGAACGCCGGCGTGGTGCGGGTCAGCTCGTCGAGCGTCATCAGGTTGTAGGTCTTGATGACGTCGCGGGTCTCCGCACGCTCCCAGTGGCCCTGCGCGAGCCGGGTCTCGACGTCGAGCACCCGCTGCGCCTCGCCCTCGGCGTCGTCGACCCCCGCCAGCGCGAACATCCGGCCGAGGTGGGCGAGGTAGGCGGTGCGCACCTCGGCGAACTTGTCCTCGCGGTAGTACGACTCGTCGGGCAGGCCGAGGCCGCCCTGGGTGACGTTGACGACGTACCGGTCGGAGTTGCGGTCGTCGGTGTCGACGTAGGAGCCGAACAGCCCGGACCCGCCGAACCGTTCGTGCCGGCCGAGGAACGCCGGGAGGTCGGCGGCCGAGGTCAGCGCGTAGGCCGCGGCCAGCCCCTCCGCGATCGGTGCGGCGCCGAGCTCCTCGGCACGGGCCTCGTCCATGAAGCTGGCGTAGAGGTCGCCGATCTTCCGGCCGTGCTCGCCACCGACCTTGCCGGCCGCGGCGTCCTCGATGATCTCGCGGACCCGGGCCTCGGCCTCCTCGGCGAGCATCACGAACGGCCCCCAGCTCGACCGGTCGGACGGGATCTCCGCGCTTGCCAGCCAGGCGCCGTTGACGTGACCGAACAGGTCGTCCTGCGGGCGGATGTCAGGGTTCATGCCCTCGCGGGCGTCGTCGAGAATCGTCACGCCCGCCACCATAGCCCCGCGGCGCGGGCGGTGGCCCGTATCAGGGCGGGTGCAACGATGGGCGGCATGAGCGATCCTTCCGACGTGACCGTCTCCGACAACCCCGACAAGCGTCGCTACGAGGCCTCCGTGGACTCCGGGGTGGTGGCCGGCTTCGCGGAGTACCGGCTCCGCGACGGCGTCATCGTCTTCACCCACACCGAGGTCGACATGGCCTTCGAGGGGCAGGGGATCGGCTCGACCCTGGTCCGCGAGGCGCTCGACGACGCCCGGGAGCGGGGTCTGGAGGTGCGACCGCTGTGCCCGTTCTTCAAGTCCTACATCGAGCGCCACCGGGAGTACGCCGAGCTCGTTACGAGCTGAGACGGCGCTTCCGCGGCACGACACCCTCCGGTTGGATGTGCACGATGAGAACCCCTGCAGCGCCGAGCCCGTCGACGTATGCCGGCGAGCTCGCGGACGTCCCCGACCACCGGCGGGAGGTGTTCGAGGCGCGCGTGCAGCGCTGGTGGCCCGACCTCCACGCCGGGCTCAGCCTGGTCTACGACGACCCGGACGCCGTGGCGACGGAGTCGGTCCGGGCCGCGGCGCGCGGGTTCGTGGCCCGCCCCGACGACCTGCACCGGCTCGACCTGCGCCGGAGCCTGGAGCCGGACTGGTTCCAGCGGCCCGACGCGCTCGGCTACGCCGCCTACGCCGACCGGTTCGCCGACGACCTCGCCGGGGTCGCCGAGCGGGTGCCCTACCTGTCCCGGCTCGGCGTCACCTACCTGCACCTGATGCCGCTGCTCAGGCCCCGCACCGGGCCGAACGACGGCGGCTACGCGGTCGCGGACTACCGGGCGGTCCGCGAGGACCTCGGCGACCTCGCCGACCTGAGGGCGCTGACCAAGCGGCTGCGCGCGGAGGGGATCAGCCTCTGCCTGGACCTGGTGCTCAACCACGTCGCCGACGAGCACGAGTGGGCGGTGCGTGCCCGCGCCGGGGAGGAGCGCTACCGCGACTACTTCTACGTCTACCCCGACCGGAAGACCCCCGACGCGTTCGAGCGCACGCTGCCCGAGATCTTCCCCGACTTCGCGCCGGGCAGCTTCACCTGGGACGAGGACCTCGCCGGGTGGGTGTGGACCACGTTCAACAGCTACCAGTGGGACGTGGCGTGGTCGAACCCGGCGGTCTTCGGCGAGTACGTCGACATCGTGCTCGACCTCGCCAACGAGGGCGTGGAGGTGTTCCGCCTCGACGCGATCGCGTTCCTGTGGAAGCGGATGGGCACCACCTGCCAGAACCAGCCGGAGGTGCACGCGCTCACGCAGGCGCTGCGCGCGGTCGCCAAGATCGCCTGCCCGGCGGTGATCTTCAAGGCCGAGGCGATCGTGGGACCGCAGGACCTGGTGCACTACCTCGGCCAGGGCCGGCACCACGCCAAGGTGAGCGACCTCGCCTACCACAACGGGCTGATGGTGCACCTCTGGTCGATGCTGGCCAGCAAGGACGTGCGGCTGGCCTCGCACGCACTGCAGGCGCTGCCGCCGATCCCGACCAGTACGGCCTGGATCACCTACGCCCGCTGCCACGACGACATCGGATGGGCCGTCGACGACGAGGACGCACGCGCGGTCGGGCTCGACGGGCACGCGCACCGGGCCTTCCTCTCCGACTTCTACGCCGGCGAGCACGCCGGCAGCTGGGCCCGTGGGCTGGTCTTCCAGCACAACGAGGCGACCGGGGACCGGCGGATCTCAGGGACGCTGGCGAGCCTGGCCGGCCTGGAGGCCGGTGATCCGGGCGCGGTGCCGCGGATCCTGCTCGCGCACGCGCTCGTGCTCGGCTGGGGCGGGCTGCCGGTGCTGTGGATGGGCGACGAGGTCGCCCTCTGCAACGACCACGACTGGGACACCGAGCCCGCGCACGCCGACGACAACCGGTGGGTGCACCGGCCGCGGATGCCGTGGCCCCCGCACGACGACACCGGCGTGCACGCCGGGCTGGCGCGGCTGATCGCGGCCCGGCGCGACCTGCCCCACCTGCACGCGAGCGTCGGTTCCCAGGTGCTGCACCCGAGCGACCCGGGCGTGCTGCTCGTGCTGCGCGAGCACCCGCTGGGTCCGATGCTCGGGCTGTACAACGTCACGCCGGAGCACCGGCCGGTCCCGGCGTACCGCCTGCGCGACCACGGCCTGGAGCCTTCCACCTGCGTCGACGCGATCACGGGCGGGCCCGTCACCGTGCATTCCGACGACAACCTCTGGCTGGCGCCGTACGCCGCCTGGTGGCTGGTCGAGCAGCAGCCCTGACCCATCCGGGGCGTGCACGGTCACGAACCGGACGCATGGCACCGACACGGAAGGCAGAACTGGCCGGCGGCCTCGCCGGGCTCCTCGCCGCGACCGCCGGGGTCGCCGTCGCCGAGGCGGTGACCGCCCTGCTGACCGGGGTCTCCTCCCCGCTGCTCGCGGTGGCGAACCGGGCCGTCGACGCCGCTCCCCGTCCGGTCAAGGAGTGGGCGATCGAGACCTTCGGCACCGCGGACAAGCCGGTGCTGATCGGCGGGGTCGTCGCAACCGTCGCGCTGCTCGCGGTCGTCGCAGGCGCCGTGGGCGTGCGGCGTCCCCGCGTCGCGGTCGGGGCGTTCCTGGCGTTGTCCACCCTCGCTGCCGCAGCCGCGCTCACCGACCGTGCCGCCACCGCGACTGCAGTGGTGAGGCTGCTGCCCGTGCTGGCGCTCGTCGCCGCCGGGCTCGCCTCGCTGCTGCTCCTGCTGCGGGCCCTTCGGAGCACTGCACCCACCGAGCACGAAGGGCCCGCAGCGCCCCTTCCGCCGACCACCAGACCGACCACTGGACCGACCACCGGACCGACTGTCGAGGCGCGGCCGGTGGACGTGCTCGACAGCGCGAAGCCCCGGCTGGTGATCACCGAGCGCGTCGACGGCGACGACCTCCCGGCCGCGTTCGACCGGCGCGCCTTCCTCCGCGCGGCGCTCGCCGTCAGCGCGGTGGCCGCGGCCGGCGGGGTCACCCGGGGTGCGTACGGCGGACCCGCCGCGGCCGCCTCACGCGCGGACGTCACCATCCCCACTCCGGCCGGCGCCGCACCGCCGCTGGCGCGTGGGGTGAGCCTCGACGTCCCCGGGATCACGCCCTACCTCACCGCGAACCAGAGCTTCTACCGGGTGGACACCGCGCTGCAGGTGCCCGACGTGCCCGTCGACAGCTTCCGGCTGCGGCTCCACGGCATGGTCGACCGCGAGCTCGACCTGTCCTTCGACGACCTGCTCTCCCGCCGGCTGGTGGAGCGCCGGATCACGCTCACCTGCGTGTCCAACCCGGTCGGCGGCGAGTACGTCGGGAACGCCACCTGGATCGGCGTCCCGATCGGCGACCTGCTCCGCGAGGCCGGTGTGCAGGACGGCGCGGACGCGGTGAAGTCCACGAGTGCCGACGACTTCACCGCGGGCACGCCCCTGCCGGTCCTGCTCGACGAGCAGCGCGAGGCGCTGGTCGCGGTCGCCATGAACGGCGAGCCGCTGCCGCTCGAGCACGGGTTCCCGGTCCGGATGGTGACCCCGGGGCTCTACGGCTACGTGTCGGCCACCAAGTGGCTCGTCGACCTCGAGGTGACCCGGTTCGCCGACTTCAAGGCCTACTGGACCACGCGCGGGTACGCCGCCGAGGCGCCGATCAAGACCAGCTCCCGGATCGACGTACCCCGCTCCTTCGCGCGGGTGAAGCCCGGCCGCACCCAGGTCGCCGGCGTCGCCTGGTCCCAGGACCGCGGCATCACCGGGGTGGAGGTCCGTGTCGACGGCGGTGGCTGGGCCCCGGCCCGGCTCGCCGAGCAGGACAACGTCAACACCTGGCGGCAGTGGGTGTGGGACTGGGAGGCAGAGCCCGGTAACCACACCCTCGAGGTCCGCGCCACCGACGCCACCGGCTACACGCAGACCTCCGCGCGGGCGCCCATCGCCCCGGACGGCTCGACCGGCTGGCACAGCGTCAACGTCACCGTCGAATCCTGAAAACCCTTGGCAGCAAGACCAATCCGGTCTCACGACCACCCCGAACTCCCTGTGTAGCTACCCAGACGAGACACCCCCGCACCAATCGAAAGGGAAGCAAATCATGCGTTCGATCAGAAAGGCCGCGATCGCTGTCGCGGCAGTCACAGCCCTGACCATGACGGCTGCCTGCGGCTCCGACGAGCCCGCCGAGTCCGCCACCTCCGACACCAACACGTCCTCCACCGAGCAGAGCCCGATGGAGTCGCCGATGGGGGAGGAGTCCGACACCGCGATGGACCCCGCCGCCAACTTGGTCGGCCCGGGCTGCGCCGACTACGCCGAGGCCGTCCCGGACGGCGCCGGCTCGGTCGAGGGCATGGCCGAGGACCCGGTCGCCGTCGCCGCCAGCAACAACCCGCTGCTCAAGACCCTCACCGCGGCGGTCTCCGGTCAGCTCAACCCGAAGGTCGACCTCGTCGACACCCTCAACGGCGACGAGTTCACCGTGTTCGCCCCGGTCGACGACGCCTTCGCGAAGCTGCCGAAGAAGACCGTGAACGACCTCGCCAAGCCGGCCAACGCGGAGACGCTGTCCACGGTGCTGACCTACCACGTGGTCCCCGGCCAGGTCGCGCCCGACGAGATCGCCGGCGAGCACACCACCGTGCAGGGTGACACCGTCGAGGTCACCGGCGAGGGCGACAACCTCAAGGTCAACGACGCCAACGTGATCTGCGGTGGCGTGCAGACCGCCAACGCGACCGTGTACCTGATCGACTCGGTGCTGATGCCGCCGATGTGACCCCAGCAGGACCCTTCCTGGGGCGGTGGCCCCGGCTTCGGCCGGGGCCACTGTTTGCTGTGGGGATGTTCTTGTCCGGCGTCTCCTGTCTCGGCGCGGGACGCACCCGCGGGGTCTTGTCTCTCGTCTCGGAGCCGGGCGCGTTCCCGCGCGGGTCCTGCCTCGACTCCAGGGCGAGCGCGTACCCGCGCAAGGTCGTGTCTCTTGTCTCGGGGCGGGACGCACCCGCCGGGTCTGGTTTCCCGGCCCTGGGGGTGGGTACGTCGGACTCATGAGCGATCCGCGCAACCAGACCGACCCGGACGTCGAGCCGCAGGGCGATCCCGGCACACCGGGCGGTGACCGCGCCGACGAGCTGCCCGAGGTGGGGTACATCGCCGACGAGCAGCTGCCCGAGGACCTGCAGCCCACCGACGACAACCCGTTGGCGAAGAATCCCGGCGAGGACGACGGGGACGGCGATTCAGGCGACACCGCGGCGGGCTCCCCGAAGGTGGAGGGGATGCCGGACATGGGCAACCCAGGCCCTCCCGCCTGACCCGGGCCCTCCCGTCTGACCCCGTGCCCCGCCTCACCGCGGGCTCAGTTGTAGCGAGTTGCACCGGTCCGGTGACCGGGCACGTGCAACTTGCTACAACTCAAGGCAGCCACGACTGGGCAGCGCCCTGCAGGGCAAGGCAACTCAGGGAGCCAGGGCATGGCCGCTCAGGGCAGGGCCGCTCAGGGCAGGGCCGCTCAGGGCAGGGCCGCTCAGCAGGGCCGGCCGAGCACCCGCGCGGAGATCCAGGCGATGTCCGTCGCCGTGTCGGCCGGCGACTTGCCCGGCTGGGTGACGTGGCTGAGCACCAGCCGCACGATCGAGTCCAGCGCCACCGTCGTCTCCGCGGCGGTCAGCCCGAGGTCGGGGAACTGGGCGGGGATCCGCTCGGCGATCACCGCCGTCGCCGCCCCGATGACCGGCTCGGACTGGGTGGTCAGCAGCGGCAGCAGGTCGTTGGTGCCGCCGTGCGCAGTGGAGATCACCGCGTGGAGCAGCGGGTTCTCCGCGGCCATCTCCAGCAGCCGCTCTGCGGTGGCCCGGATCGCCTCCACGACATCCTCGTGCCGGCCCAGCTCGTCGTCGACGACGGCCAGGAACCGGTCCAGCTCGCGGAGCACGAGGGCCTGCCCGAGCGCCGGCTTGGACCCCATCTCGTTGTAGACCGTCTGCCGGCTCACCCCGGCCTTCGCGGCGAGCTTGGCCATGGTCACCTCGGACCAGCCTGGTCCACAGGTCACCTCCCACGCGGCGTCCAGGATCCGCTCGCGGATGCTCGGGTGAGCCGAGGCCTCGCGCGGGTCGGTGCTGGTGGCGGTGGACATGGGCCCGAGTCTACGGAGTGGGCCAGGCCGGATCAGGCAGGCGCGAAGTCGACCTTCTCACGCACCCCGCAGTCGGGGCAGCACCAGTCGTCGGGCACCTCCGACCAGGGCGTCCCGGCCGGGAACCCCTCGTGCTCGTCGCCGGTCGCCTCGTCGTAGGCGTAGTCGCACGCGGGGCAGACGTACCGGCTCATGCGGCTACCCCTTCCTGCCCGCCCGAGCCTGTGGGCGTGCGTCCGTAGCGGGCGAGGACCTTCTCCCGCCGGGAGGGCTGGATGTTCGCGCGGGTGATGTCACCACCGAAGTGGGCGATCACGCGCGGGTCCATCACCCGGCGCCACAGCGGCGGGAACAGCGCGAGCACGATCATCCCGGCGTAGCCGGTGGGCAGCACCGGGGACTCCTCGAAGTCACGCAGTGTCTGGTACCTGCGGGTCGGGTTCGCGTGGTGGTCGCTGTGCCGTTGCAGGTGGTAGAGCAGCACGTTCGTGGCGACGTTGTTGCTGTTCCAGCTGTGGCTGGGCCGGACCTGCTCGTAGCGGCCGGTGCCGTCCGGACCGGTCCGCTGGCGGCGCATGCCGTAGTGCTCGAGGTAGTTCACGATCTCCAGCAGCATGATCCCGAGGAACGCCTGGACCAGCAGGTAGGGCAGGACGCCGAGACCGAACACCGTGAGCAGCGCACCCCAGAGCACGACCGACATCAGCCAGGCGTTGAGGACGTCGTTCCTGATCGACCAGTGCGACTTCCTGCGCCGCTTGAACCGGGGCTGCTCCAGCCGCCAGGCGCTCTGCAGCGAGCCGACCACGGTGCGGGGCAGGAAGGCGTAGACGGTCTCGCCGACCCGCGAGCTGGCCGGGTCCTCCGGGGTGGCGACGCGGACGTGGTGACCACGGTTGTGCTCGATGTAGAAGTGGCCGTAGAACGACTGCGCCAACGCGATCTTGGCAAGCCAGCGCTCGTGCTTCTCCTTCTTGTGGCCGAGCTCGTGGGCGGTGTTGATGCCGATCCCGGCGACCGTGCCGACGGTGAGCGCCAGCCCGATGCTCGCGACGGTGCCCAGTCCGCCGTACGCCCACAGCCAGCACGCCCAAACCAGCGAGGCGTACTGGATCGGGAGGTACAGGTAGGTGATCCAGCGGTAGTACTTGTCGTTCTCCAGCGCCTCGATCATGTCCTCAGGCGGGTTGGTCCGGTCCAGCCCGGCGAGGAAGTCCAGGACCGGGATGATGCCGAACACCAGGATCGGGCCGGTGAACCAGAACAGCGCCAGGCCGGTCGCCTCGACCAGCGCCCAGCCCAGGAAGGGCAGCAAGGGCACGAGCAGCCCGAGCAGCCACAGGTAGCGCTTGCCGTCGCGCCACTCGGGGGTGGCGCCAGAAGCGTCGCCAGGTGTGTCGGCCGGACTGTCGCCGGGAACGGGTGGGAGCTGAGTGTTGGCCATGGTCGCCTCCGAGAAGGTCGCCTGGGAATCGGTTTACAAAACCATAAGGAATGTAAAGCTGTTCTGACAAGGGGCAGGATGGACCCGTGATCACCCTCGACCTCGCCCGCCGGCTCCGGACCGCCGGCCTGCAGTGGACCCCCGCCTCCGGCGACAGGTTCGTCGTGCCCGACCGGGACCTCGACGAGGAGGTCTTCGTGATCAGTCAGATGACCATCGAGCCCGAGCAGCTCGGCACGGGTGGCATCGTGCGGTTCAACGGCACCACCGAGTGGGCGCTCGACAGCATCGCCCAGGACGAGGTGGTGTGGCTCCCGCACGAGGCCCAGCTGCGCGCCCTGCTCGGCAGCAGCTTCGTCAGCCTCGAGGCGGTCCCGGACGGGTTCGTGGTGGTGGTGGAGTACGACGGGCAGCGCAGCCGGCACCTCGACATCGACGCCGAGCGGGCCTACGCCCGGGCCCTGCTCGCCGTGCTCGGTGAGCCCGCATGAGCCGGTCCGGGCGCGACCCGCGTCCCCGCGGCAGACGGCGCCGGCTGTCGTGGTGGCAGGAGGGCCTGGTCCTCGTCGTGGTCGCCTTCCTCACCGCGCTGGTGGTCAAGACGTTCCTGCTCCAGATGTTCTTCGTGCCCTCGGTGTCCATGCGGCCCGGGCTCGCCATCGACGACCGGATCCTGGTGGAGAAGCCGTCCACCTGGGACGGGCAGGTCGAGCGCGGCGACGTCGTGGTGTTCCGCGACCCGGGCGGCTGGCTGCCGCCGGTGCCGAAGCCGGGGCCGGTGCAGCAGGCGCTGTCCACGGTCGGGCTCTTCCCCGAGGGCGGCCACCTGGTGAAGCGGGTGATCGGCCTCGGCGGGGACCGGGTGGCCTGCTGCGACGCGAAGGGCCGGGTGACCGTGAACGGCACCCCGCTGCGCGAGTCCGACTACCTGCTGCGCGGCGTGGCCCCGTCCGAGCGCCGCTTCGACGTACGCGTGCCCGACGACCGGCTGTGGCTGATGGGCGACAACCGGCCCAACAGCGAGGACTCGCGGGCGCACCAGGACCTACCCGGCGGGGGCACCGTCCCCGCCGACGCGGTCGTGGGCCGGGTGTGGGCGGTGGTCTGGCCGTGGCAGCGGTTCGAGCTGCTCGACCGCCCCGAGACGTTCACCGACGAGCGGCTCGACCGCGGCTCAGCGGGTCCGTGAGCGCCAGCGGTACTCCACCTCGGGCCGGCCGCTGCCCCCATAGCGGGCCTGGCGCTCCACCAGCTGGGTGTCCGCGAGGTGCTCGAGGTAGCGCCGTGCGGTGACCCGGGAGGAGCCGAGCTCGGCGGCCACCTCGGACGCGGACAGGCCACCGGCGGACTCGCGCAGCACGTCGGTGACCTGGCGCAGGGTGTCCGGGCTCATGCCCTTCGGCAGCGGCGCGTCGGCGCCGGCGGTGCGCAGCAGCCCGAGCAGCTGGTCGACCTCCTCCTGCACCACGTCCTCCCCGGTGTCACCGAGCCGAGCCCGGTAGTCGGCGTACTGCTGCAGCTTGGCGCGGAAACCCGCGAACGTGAACGGCTTGAGCAGGTACTGCACCACCCCCTGGGACACCGCCTTCCGGACCACGTCCAGGTCCCGGGCCGAGGTCACCGCGATCACGTCGCACGGGTGGCCGGCCGCGCGGATCTTCTGCAGGAGCGCCAGCCCGTGCGCGTCGGGCAGGTGCATGTCGAGCAGCAGCAGGTCGACGGCGGGAT
>DATIBI010000123.1:0-4148 GCA_035457605.1 Nocardioidaceae bacterium | reverse complement strand
CACCCTTGGGGCCGGGGACGGCGCCCTTGACCAGGATCAGGCCCTTCTCGACGTCGACCGCGTGCACGGAGACGTTCTGCGTGGTGACGATGTCGCCACCCATGCGGCCGGCCATCCGCAGGCCCTTGAACACGCGACCCGGGGTGGCGCAGCCACCGATCGAGCCCGGCGAGCGGTGCTTGCGGTGCACACCGTGGGAGGCGCGCAGGCCGTGGAAGCCGTGACGCTTCATGACACCGGCGAAGCCCTTGCCCTTGCTGGTGGCAGTGACGTCGACCTTCTCGCCGGCGGCGAACACCTCGGGGCTCAGCTCCTGGCCCACCGAGTACGACGCCGCGTCGGCGGTGCGGATCTCGACGAGGTGACGACGGGGCGTGACGCCCGCCTTGTCGAAGTGCCCGGCGAGCGGCTTGGTCACCTTGCGGCCGTCGATCTCACCGAAGCCCACCTGCACGGCGTTGTAGCCGTCGGTCTCGGGCTGGCGGACCTGAGTGACCACGTTGGTGCCGGCCGCGATCACGGTCACGGGAACGACGCGGTTGTTCTCGTCCCAGGTCTGGGTCATGCCGAGCTTGGTGCCCAGCAGCCCACGGACGTTTCGTTCAAAAGTGCTCATGGGAATCAGGGCCTTCAGAGCTTGATCTCGATGTCGACACCGGCAGGCAGGTCGAGCCGCATGAGCGAGTCAACCGTCTTCGGCGTGGGGTCGATGATGTCGATAAGACGCTTGTGGGTGCGCATCTCGAAGTGCTCGCGGCTGTCCTTGTACTTGTGAGGCGAGCGGATGACACAGTAGACGTTCTTCTCGGTCGGCAGGGGCACAGGGCCAGCAACCTTCGCACCCGTACGGGTGACCGTGTCCACGATCTTGCGCGCCGAGGTGTCGATCACCTCGTGGTCGTAGGCCTTGAGCCTGATGCGGATCTTCTGTCCCGCCATAGCTCTCAGTTCGTCCTTCTACTCGTACCGCTGCGTATCTCGTCGTACTCCGGGAGGAGCACTCCGCCCTTGCTCCCCACCGCCGACCCCCGCGGTCGGGCGTGTCGCGCATTTCCCGCGCACACGAACCGCTGACGGTCTTCTTTGTCGGAGTGGCACCCGAGGGATTCGGGCTGAGAGGGGTCTCCTGGTTCGGTGCAACCGGATCCGCATGAGGACGGATCATGTGTGGCGCACCCCGGCGACCCCGCCGGAGCAACCGGACTATCTTGTCAGAGACCCGGGGGCCATATCAAATCGAGGCCGGCGGTCTGACACGAACCACCGACCGGAGCCCCGGACCGGTCCGGATCAGACCGGTGAAAGCCCGGTTTCCCACCGTATCGCAGCCTCCTCCGGCCCCGAGCAGCACCCCGGGTGGTGGTACGGCGGGCGGGGCACCTCGCCCTCCCCTACCGTGGGCACATGATCGACCGGTCGCGTCTGCAGCAGCTGCGCAAGCAGGAGGAGTCGAGGTTCGTCGAGTCCCACCCGGAGTCGGCGCGTCTCGCCGAGCAGGCGGCCGAGCACCTGCTCGCCGGGGTTCCGATGCCGTGGATGACACGGTGGCCCGGCGCGTTCCCCGTCTTCTTCGACCGCGCCTCCGGAGCTCGGTTCACCGACGTCGACGGCCATGAGTACGTCGACTTCTGCCTCGGCGACACCGGTGCCATGACCGGACACGCCCTCCCCGAGGTCGCCGAAGCGGTCTACGCCCGGGCGCACACGGGATTCACCACCATGCTGCCGAGCCCGGACGCGGTCTGGGTCGGGGCCGAGCTGCACCGCCGGTTCGGGCTGCCGCAGTGGCAGCTGGCGATGTCCGCGACGGACGCGAACCGGTTCTCGCTGCGCTTCGCGCGTCACCTGACCGGACGGCCGAAGGTCTGCGTGCTGGACTGGTGCTACCACGGCACGGTCGACGAGACCCTGGCCGTGCTCGACGGGGACCGGGTGGTGCCGCGGCCGGGCGCGCTCGGCCCGCAGGTGGACGTCGCGCTGACCACCAAGGTGGTCCCGTTCAACGACGTCGAGGCGCTGGAGCGGGCGCTCGCCCCCGGCGACGTGGCGGCGGTCCTGCTCGAGCCCGCGCTGACCAACATCGGCATCGTGCTGCCCGATCCCGGCTACCTCGACGCGGTCCGGGAGCTCACCCGCCGGACCGGCACGTTGATGGTCGTCGACGAGACGCACACGCTGTGCGCCGGCCCCGGGGGCTGCACCCGGGCGTGGGGGCTGGACCCGGACATGCTCGTGGTGGGCAAGCCGATCGGCGGTGGCGTGCCGGTGGCGGCCTACGGTGTCAGCGCCGAGATCGCGGGCCGGCTCGGACCGCAGATGCACGGCCACGACATCGACGTCGCCGGGGTTGGCGGGACGCTCACCGGCAGCGCGCTGGCCCTCGCCGCGGTCCGGCAGACCCTCTCGGTCGCGCTCCGGGACGAGGACTTCGCGGTCGCTGTCCCGCTCGCCGGCGCCTGGGCGGACGGCGTGGCCGCGACCATCGCGGAGCGCGGCCTGCCGTGGCACGTGCAGCAGCTCGGCGCCCGGGCGGAGTACTGGTTCTGCCCTCCCCCGCACACCGGGGCCGAGGCCGCCGCCGCGGTCGACGACGAGCTGGAGGGGTTCATGCACCTGTGGGCGCTCAACCGCGGCGTGCTGCTGACCCCGTTCCACAACATGGCGCTGCTCTCGCCGCACCACACCCCCGACGACGTCGCGCGGCACACGCAGGTCTTCCGCGACGCCGTGGTCGCGCTGCTCGAGTGAGAGTCACACCCTCCGGTACGCCAGGTCGGTGATCGGCCGGCCGGCACGGTTGCCGCGCCGCTCGAACCGGGTCAGCGGCCGGTCCGCCCAGCGGGGCGCGGGACCGTCGTACAGGCTCTCGAAGAGCTCTTCGGCCTCGAGGACCTCGACCATCTGCTCGGCGTACTCCGACCAGTCCGTGGCCAGCCGCCACAGCCCGCCGGGCTCGAGCCGGGACGCGGCCAGGCGGGCGAACGACGGGTTCACGAGACGGCGCCGGTGGTGGCGCTTCTTGGGCCACGGGTCGGGGAAGAACGTCCACAGCTCGTGGACCTCTGCCTCCCCCAGCAGGTGCTCCATCGACCAGACGGCGTCGACGCTGACCATGCGCACGTTCTTCACACCGGCCTCCTCGAGACGGAGGAACGTCTCGGCGACCCCGGGGTGCCACACCTCGAAGGCGAGGACGTTGCACGACGGCCTCGCGGCCGCGAGGGCCGCCGTGGCCTCTCCGATGCCGGAGCCGATCTCCACGACCAGCGGGGCCGACGGGTCGTCGAAGCAGGACCGGATCTCGAAGTCGTCGGCGTCGACCGCGTCGTCGGGAACCCACCACTCGTCGCGACGCCGCTCCCACGCGGCCGCCTGCTTCTCGTTGAGCCGGCTGCCTCGGCGGGTGTAGGTCAGCACCTGCGCCAGACGTCGCCCGTCCTCGGTCAGCCCGGTGTGCGGCCGGGCAGGGCGGACCTGGTTCGACATGCTGGTGATCTCCTGAACGAGGGCGCTGGATGACGATTCGGCGGTGCCGGGCCGGCTTCGCGCGGGTCCCCGGCGAGGCGAAGCGAGGAGGCGGCCGGAGCGGCGGGCCACGCCGGTCGTGGTTGGGTCTGGCGAGCCGAGCGACGAAGGAGCGAGGCCTGGTAGACCGGGGTGGCCCGGTGCGCAGGCCGCCGGCAAGAGTGGCACAAAGGCGAGAGGCCCCGCCCCACAACGGGACGGGGCCTCTCGGCTGAGGTACTGCTAGATCACTTGACGATCTTGGTGACGCGACCGGCACCGACGGTGCGGCCACCCTCACGGATCGCGAAGCGGAGACCGTCCTCCATGGCGATCGGCTGGATCAGCTCGACCGACATCTCGGTGGTGTCGCCCGGCATGACCATCTCGGTGCCCTCGGGGAGGGTCACAACGCCCGTCACGTCCGTCGTACGGAAGTAGAACTGCGGACGGTAGTTGTTGAAGAACGGCGTGTGACGGCCGCCCTCCTCCTTCGAGAGGATGTAGACGTTGGCCTCGAAGTTGGTGTGCGGGGTGGTCGTGCCCGGCTTGATCACGACCATGCCGCGCTCGACGTCCTCGCGCTTGGTGCCGCGGAGGAGCAGACCGACGTTCTCGCCCGCCTGGCCCTCGTCGAGGAGCTT
>DATIBI010000122.1:0-10598 GCA_035457605.1 Nocardioidaceae bacterium | reverse complement strand
GGCCGGGTCGCGGCGAGCGTCCTCGGCGAGGTCACGAGGTCGACGCTCGTCGGGCTCATCGAGGACGTCATGGCGGAGGAGGGCTGATGGCGCCCCTGGAGATCGGCGACTGGTTCGCGGGCACGGCGCTGTCGGGCTCGCTGCTCCTCGCCGTCCCCGTGGCGCTCGTCGCGGGCCTCGTGTCGTTCTTCTCGCCGTGCGTGGTGCCGCTGCTCCCGGGCTACCTGTCCTACGCCACCGGGTTGTCGGGCGCCGACCTCGAGTCCGCCCGGCGGGGCCGGATGGTGGCCGGCAGCTCGCTGTTCGTCCTCGGGTTCTCCGCCGTCTTCGTCGCGATGGGCACGGCGGTGGGCGCGCTGGGGGATTGGCTGATCGTGTACTCCCGCGAGATCAGCGTGGTGCTCGGCGTGTTCACGATCCTCGTCGGCTTCGCCTTCCTCGGCCTGGTGCCGTGGATGCAGCGCGACGTGCGGGTGCACAAGGTCCCCGCGGTCGGGCTGACCGCCGCGCCGCTGCTCGGGGTGCTGTTCGGCCTCGGCTGGACCCCATGCATCGGCCCCACCCTGTCCGCGGTCCAGGCCCTCGCGTTCCAGGAGGCGACCGCCGGGCGTGGCGCCGCGCTGAGCATCGCCTACTGCCTGGGCCTGGGCGTGCCGTTCATCCTCGCCGCGGTCGCGTTCCGTCGGATGCTCGGCGCGGTGGCGTGGGTACGCCGGCACCAGATGTGGGTGACCCGCGCCGGCGGCGTCATGCTGATCGCGGTGGGTCTGCTGCTCGTGACCGGGATCTGGGACCTGTGGGTGGCCTACCTGCGGGGCTGGATCGGCACCTTCACCCCGGCGGTGTGACGTGACCACCTCCGTCGAGACCCGCCAGGCCCCGGAGACCGGGCCCCCGTCGCTGACCCCGCTGGAGCTGGCCCGCTGGGCGTGGCGGCAGCTCACCTCCATGCGCACCGCGCTGATCCTGCTGTTCCTGCTGGCGCTCGCCGCGATCCCCGGCTCGATCATCCCGCAGCGCGACGTCGACGCTGCCGCGGTGAGCAGGTGGGAGCAGGCGCACCCCGACCTGGCCCCGGTCTACGACAGGCTCGGCCTGTTCTCGGTCTACGACTCGGTGTGGTTCAGCGCGATCTACATCCTGCTGATGATCTCGCTGGTCGGCTGCATCGTCCCGCGGACGCGGGTCTACTGGCGCGGCATGCGGGCCCGCCCACCGAAGGCGCCGCGGCACCTGTCCCGGCTGCCCGAGGCGCGCACCTTCGAGCTCGACGAGGAGCCGGCCGCCGTGCTGGACCGCGCCCGGACCGTGCTGCGCCGCAAGCGGTACCGCGTCGACGCGCACCCCGGCACGACCGGCGGGGACGGGTCGGTGGCCGCCGAGCGCGGCTACCTGCGCGAGGCGGGGAACCTGCTCTTCCACGTCTCCCTGCTCGTGGTGCTGGTCGGCTTCGCGCTCGGCAGCCTCTACGGCTACAAGGGCGGCGTGATCGTGGTCAACGGCCAGGGCTTCTCCAACTCGCTGAGCCAGTACGACGACTTCGCGCCCGGCGCCCTGTTCGGTGCCGACGACCTGGAGCCGTTCGCGTTCAACGTCGACGACTTCCACGTCGACTTCCTCCGCGAGGGCGAGCAGGCCGGCATGCCGACCGAGTTCTCCGCCGACCTCTCCTACACAGAGACCCCCGGTGGACCGGAGAAGCAGTACGACCTGGCCGTGAACCACCCGCTGGCCCTGGACGGCGGCAGCGTCTTCCTGGTCGGCCACGGCTACGCCCCCCGGGTCACCGTCCGTGACGGCGAGGGGAACGTGGCCTACCGCGGCCCGGTGATCTTTCTCCCGCAGGACTCCTCGTTCGCCTCGTTCGGGGTGATCAAGGTTCCCGACGCGCTGCCCGACCAGCTCGGGTTCGAGGGGCTGTTCCTGCCCACCTACGGGTTCAGCATGGAGACCGGCCCGTACTCCCGGTTCCCCGACGCGCTGGACCCCGTGATGTCGCTGCTGCCCTACCGCGGCGACCTGGGCCTGGACACCGGCGAGCCGCAGTCGGTCTACGAGCTCGACAAGGACGACCTCGAGGTCATCCAGAAGCCCGGGGGCGGCGGCGACTTCCGCGTCGACATCGCCCTCGGCCAGACCAAGCAGCTCCCGGGCGGCGGATCGATCACCTTCGACGGGCTCGACCGCTGGGTGAAGCTGCAGATCAGCGACACCCCCGGCAAGGGCGTGGCGCTGTCCGGGGTGCTGCTCGCCCTGGCCGGGCTGCTCGCCTCGCTGTTCGTCCGGCCCCGCCGGGCGTGGGTCCGGGTCGGTGAACGGGGCGGGCGTACCGTGGTGGAGCTGGCCGGTCTCGACCGCAGCGCCGGGGGCGATCTCGCCGAGGAGATCGACGAGCTCGAGAGGCTCATCAGGCAGGACGACGCACACAGCCCAGGTACCGAGCACGAGGAGCGCCCGTGAGCACCGCGGACTTCGCCGCCTTCAGCAACAACGCGATCGCGTTCGCGTCGATCGTCTACGCGTTCGCGTTCGTGGCCCACATCGCTGAGTGGGCGGCCGGTCGCAAGCTCCCGGCCTCCGTCTCCGCGAGCACCCGGGCGTCCGCGACGAGGCGGGAGCCGGTGACGGTCTCCGCGGGAGCGGCGGCCCCGTCCGACGTACCCCCGTCCGAGGCGTCCGCGCACGGCACCGCCGCCTCCGGCGAGGACCTGGCCGCCCGGGCGCTCACGGCGGAGAAGCTCGGCCGGATCGGGGTGGCCCTCACCGTCGTGGCCGCGGCGCTGCACCTGGCCGGGCTGGTCACGCGCGGCCTAGGGTCCGACCCGGTGCGGGTGCCCTGGGGCAACATGTACGAGTTCGCCGTCGCCGGCGCCTTCGGGGTGACCGCGATCTACCTGCTGCTGCTGCGCCGCTACTCGCTGCGCTGGCTGGGGCTGCTGGTCACCGGCTTCGCCCTGGTCGTGCTGATGCTGGCGGTGCTGCTGCTCTACGTGCCCGCCGGCCCGCTGGTGCCCGCGCTGCACTCCTACTGGCTGGTGATCCACGTGGTCGCCGCGGTGATCGCCACCGGCGCGTTCACCGTGGGCGCGATGGCCTCGCTGCTCTACCTGGTCAAGTCACGCGACGAGGCCCGGCCGAGCCCGCGCACCACCGGCTACATCGCCCGCCTCCCGGGCGCGCAGTCCCTGGACCGTGTGGCCTACCGGGTGCACGCCTTCGGGTTCCCGATCTGGACGTTCGCGGCGCTCATCGCCGGACCGATCTGGGCGGAGTACGCCTGGGGACGGTACTGGGGCTGGGACCCCAAGGAGGTCTGGGCGTTCATCACCTGGGTGGTCTATGCCGCCTACCTGCACGCGCGGGCGACCGCCGGCTGGCGGGGCAGGGCGGCCGCGGTGATCGCGCTGGTCGGCTTCGCCACGTTGATGTTCAACTTCGTGGGGATCAACCTGTTCGGGTCCGGCCTGCACTCCTACTCGGGCCTGGACTGATCCCGGTCCTCCCGCGGCTGGTCCTCGGGAGCCGGCGGCTGCTCCGGCGAGGGCCCCGGAGCCGGGGGAGGGGTGCTGTCCTTGGGCTTCTCGGGCCGCTTCTCCCGCGCGGCGCGGCGACGGCGCCGCTCGAGCTCGCGCAGGAAGTCCTCGTCGTCGTCCGGGCCCACCACCCGGCGGGGTGAGATCGGCCGGGCCGGCGGCGGCGCGGACCTGCGTCGTCTGCGCCGTTCGAGCAGCCAGAAGGTCGCGTAGACCAGCGCCGCGAAGAGCACGATGACGAGCAAGAACTTACCCACGCATCCAGAGTAGGCGCCCGCGCCAACACACGGGGGCGGACGGCCGATCGGTGGTCAACGGGCGGGACATACCCTTGCCGGGTGAAGGAATTCGTCGTCTACACGCTGTCCCGGCTCGGCCTGTTCGTGGTGTCCTACCTGCTCGTCGTCGGTGTCTACCTGCTCGCCACCGGGGGCGACCCGGTTCCGCTGTTCTGGCCGTTCCTGCTGGCGATCGTGGTCTCCTCGATCGCGAGCGTGTACCTGCTCAAGGGGCAGCGCCAGCGCTTCGCCGCGGTGATCGAGCGACGCGCCGCAGCAGCCTCCGAGCGCCTCGAACGGTCCCGGGCGAAGGAAGATGAGCCCGACAGCTGAGGGAGCCCGGCTGCGATGACGGTGCGGTGACAGTGCGATGAGCGGAGGGAGCGACGCCGTGGAAGCCTCGGACGACGGCTGCTGCAAGGTGGCCAGGCGGTCCGACTCGGGCGCGCGCGCCTGGGTCAACGACGCGATCCGCAAGGTGGAGGCGGACAACAACCGGTCCGCCGACACCCACCTGCACGTCTTCCCGCTGCCGGAGTCGTGGGACATCGACCTCTACCTCAAGGACGAGTCGGTGCACCCCACCGGCTCGCTGAAGCACCGGCTGGCCCGGTCGCTGTTCCTCTACGCGCTGTGCAACGGCTGGATCGGCCCGGCGACCGCGGTGATCGAGGCGTCCTCGGGCTCGACCGCGGTGTCCGAGGCGTACTTCGCGCGGCTGCTCGGCCTGCCGTTCGTCGCGGTGATGCCGGCGAGCACCTCGCGGGAGAAGATCGAGCTGATCGAGTTCTACGGCGGCCGCTGCCACCTGGTCGCGGACCCGTCGACGATCTACGAGGAGTCCCGACGGCTCGCCGCGGAGACCGGCGGGCACTACATGGACCAGTTCACCTACGCCGAGCGGGCCACCGACTGGCGGGGGAACAACAACATCGCCGAGTCGATCTTCGGCCAGCTCGCCCAGGAGCGACACCCGGTCCCCGAGTGGGTCGTGGTCGGCGCCGGGACGGGGGGCACGTCGGCCACCATCGGCCGGTTCGTGCGCTACCGCCGCTTCGACACCCGCTTGTGCGTGGTCGACCCGGAGAACTCGGCGTTCTTCGAGGGGTGGGCCCGTGAGGACCCCGGGCACACCACCGGCATCGGGTCCCGGATCGAGGGCATCGGCCGTCCACGGGTGGAGCCGTCGTTCGTGCCCAGCATCGTGGACACGATGATCTCGGTGCCCGACGCGGCCTCGATCGCCGCCGCCCGGTGGTGCAGCCGGGTTACCGGCAGGCTGGTCGGCGGGTCCACGGGCACCGCGATGTGGGGCGCGTTGAAGCTGGTCGCGCAGATGCGGACCGAGGGCCGGGCCGGCAGCGTGGTCACCCTGCTCTGCGACGGCGGGGAGCGTTACACGGCCACGTACTACGACGACGGCTGGCTCGAGGCGCAGGGGCTCGACGTCGCGCCGTACCTGGCCACCCTGGAGAAGTTCCTCGACACCGGTGAGTGGGTCGAGCCGCGCGCCTGAGTGGTCTGGACCGTTCCACGTCCTGGGTAGGGGCTGGTCAGGAACGGAATGCCCGGGTATGTTCCGCCCGGCTGATGACGGGCGGATGGGGGCCGCCGTACTGACTCGACTCGGGAGTTTCGACATGCCCTCAGGGACTTCGCGCAGCGTCCTGCGCCGACTGCCCGCCGAGCAGGCGGTGCCGCAGGTCACGTCCGCCCGCCACCGGCTGCCCCGCCAGTTCGGCACCGCCCAGCTGGTGATGCTGGGCCTGGGCGTGATGATCGGCGCCGGCATCTTCTCCCTCGCCGGGAAGCAGGCGGCCGCCAACGCGGGTCCCGCGGTGCTGGTCTCCTTCCTGCTCGCCTCGTTCGTCTGCCTGCTCGCGGCGCTGTCCTACGCCGAGCTGTCCTCGACCATCCCCGCGGCCGGGAGCGTGTACACCTTCAGCTACGTCGCGTTCGGGGAGCTGTGGGGCTGGCTGGTCGGCTGGGCGCTGATCCTGGAGCTGCTCGTCGCCGCCGCGCTCGTCGCGCGGGTGTGGTCGGCCTACTTCGTGGCCACCCTCGACGGGTTCGGCCTGCCGGTGCCGGACTGGCTGGGGCAGAGCGCCTCGGTCGGCGAGGGTCTGAACTGGGTCGGCTTCGGGGTGCTCGCCCTGCTCACCCTGATGGTGGTCACCGGCACCAAGCTGTCGGCCCGGGTCCTCTCGGTGGTCGTGGTGGCCAAGGTCGCGGTGATCCTGTTCGTGATCGTCGTGGGTGCGAGGTACGTCTCGGCGAGCAACTACACCCCGTTCGTCCCGGAGCGGGTGCCGGCGACGGAGTCCGGAGGCGGTACGACGGTCCTCCAGCTGCTGCTCGGCTCCTCGGACACCTTCGGACTGGTCGGCGTGTTCACCGCGACCGGGGTGATCGTGTTCGCCTACATCGGTTTCGACCTGATCGCGACCGCCGCCGAGGAGGCCGTCGAGCCCCGGCGCAGCATCCCGCGCAGCATGCTCATCAGCCTGGCGCTGGTGACGGTGCTCTACCTGGCGATGGCGGCGGTGCTGGTCGGACTGCGCCCGCACACCGAGCTCGGTGGCGCGGCCCCGGTGACCGAGGCGCTGACCGCGGCCGGGGTGACCTGGGCGGCCGACCTGGTGAACCTCGGGGCGCTGCTCGCGCTGACCACGGTGATCCTGGTGCTGCTGATCGCGCAGAGCCGGCTGCTGTTCGCGATGGGCCGCGACCGGCTGCTGCCCGAGCCGCTGGGACGGGTCAGCAGCCTCGGCGCGCCCGGCGTCGCTGCCGGGGTCGCCGGGACCGTGGCGGCCCTGGTAGCGCTCTACCCGGGCCTGGCCGACCTGGAGCAGCTGCTGGTGATCGGCGCGCTGTTCGCCTTCTTGTTCTGCGCGGTCGGGGTGATCTGGCTGCGGCACAGCCAGCCGGACCTCGAGCGCGGGTTCCGGGTGCCGTGGGTGCCGGCGCTGCCGCTGCTGTCCGGGCTGGCCACGGTGTGGCTGATGCTGAACCTGACCACGCTCACCTGGCGCAACTTCGGGGTGTGGATGACCGCCGGGCTGGTGCTCTACCTCGCCTACGGGCGGCGGACCAGCAACCTAGCCGACCGGGCCCCGGTGGTGCGGCAGGGGACCCACGCGATGCGCTGACCGGCAGGGCTCCCGCCGCCCGTCGGAGACCCGCGCCCCGCCGCCCCTGACCCGAAAGTGGTCACTCCGGTCGCTCCGGAGACCCTCAGATTCGACGGGAGTGACCACTCTCCGGAGGCCCGATGACGGGAGTGACCACTCTCAGACCGCGATCCCCGGCCGCGCACCCCGGCACGCATGCCCGCGTCCGTGCCGGGTAACCGGTGCCATGGATGGCAGGCGAGAGGAGTCGGGCATGGCAGTGGTCGAGCAGGACGGGCCGACCGGGAAGGTCACCAGGATCGGCGAGCACGTGGTGGAGTCCGCCGGCTCTGTGGTGGAACTCCGGCCCTGCCCCGCGGGCCCGGTCCTCGTCCGTGGCGCGAGCGCGGTGCGCGACGCCGACGGGCAGCCGCACCCGGTGACCCGGCCGGTGGTCGCGGTGTGCGCGTGCGACAAGTCCCAACGGATGCCGTGGTGCGACGGCACGCACAAGGTGATCCCGCGCGCCGTCCCGGATCAGGCGAGGACGAGCCCGACGAACAAGCCGGCGGCGTAGAGCAGCTCGGCCTGGCCGGTGCGCTGCAGCACCGCGATCAGTCCCCGGCCCGTCGTACCGCCCAGCACGATCCTCGTCGCCGGGACCGCCGCGACCAGGAACGCCAGCGCCAGCAGGGCCAGGACGCTGGTCTCCAGGGCGACCCCGACGAGCGCGATCACCGACAGCACCACCAGGAACGTGTACAGGTAGCGGGTCTGCTCGTCGCCGAGCACCACCGCCAGGGTGCGCTTGCCGACCTCCCGGTCGGTGGGGATGTCGCGCAGGTTGTTGGCGACCAGGATCGCGCAGGCCAGCGCCCCGACGCCGACCGCGGCGTAGAACGAGGGCAGCGTCAGCTCCTCCGTCTGCACGTACGTCGTGCCCATCACCGCGACCAGCCCGAAGAAGACGAAGACCATGACCTCGCCGAGGCCCAGGTAGCCGTAGGGCTTCTCGCCGCCGGTGTAGAACCAGGCGGCCACCATGCAGACCAGGCCGACGAGCACCAGCCACCAGCTGGTGGTCACCGCCAGCAGCAGCCCGAACACCGCGGCCACCCCGAACGCGAGGAACGCCGCCCGCTTCACCTCCTCGGGGCGGGCGGCCCCCGAGCCGACCAGCCGCATCGGGCCGACCCGGTCCGCGTCGGTCCCGCGGATCCCGTCGGAGTAGTCGTTGGCGTAGTTGACCGCCACCTGCAGGGCCAGCGCCACGAACAGCGCCAGCAGCGCCTTCCACCACACCGCGCCGCCGTCGAACGCGGCGACACCGGTGCCGGCGAGCACCGGTGCGACCGCGGCGGGCAGCGTGCGCGGACGCGCGCCCTCGAGCCATTGAGCAGGGGTAGCCATAGCCGGCCATTCTGGCAGGCATACCGTGTTCCCCTGTGAGCAGCCTCAGACCCGTGCGCGGGACCCCACGAGAGGTGTACGCGCTGCTCGCCGACTGGGACGCGGCGCCCGCACCCGAGCCGCTCGTCATCGAGACCTCCGGCTCCACGGGTCGTCCCAAGCGGGTGGTGCTCTCCCGCGCGGCGATGCGGGCCTCCGCCGACGCCACCCACGCCCGGCTCGGCGGACCGGGCCAGTGGCTGCTCAACCTGCCCGCCACCTACGTCGCCGGGGTGCAGGTGCTGTTCCGGTCCGTGCGCGCGGGCACCGAACCGGTGCTGCTCGAGGATCACCTGAGCTTCACCGCGGCCGCAGCGGAGATGACCGGCAAGCGGCGCTACGTGTCCCTGGTCCCGACCCAGCTGACCCGGATGCTCGGCACCCCGCGCGAGGCCGCCTCGCTGCGGTTCTTCGACACCGTCCTCGTCGGCGGCGCCGCGGTGGAGGCCGGCCTGCGCCGGGCCGCGGCCCAGGCCGGGGTGCAGATCGTGGCCACCTACGGGATGAGCGAGACCTGCGGCGGCTGCGTCTACGACGGCGTGCCGCTCGACGGGGTGGGGGTCGCGGTCGGTCACGACGGCGTGGTCCGGATCGGCGGCCCGGTGCTCTTCGACCGGTACGACGGGCAGCCCGACCTCACCGCGCAGGTGAAGCAGGACGGCTGGTTCGTCACCTCCGACCTCGGCCGGCTCGACGACGACGGCCGGCTGCAGGTGCTCGGCCGCGTCGACGACGTGGTGATCTCCGGCGGCGTCAACGTGCCCACCCAGGCCGTGGCCTCCCGGCTCCGCGAGCACCCCCGGGTCGACGCCGCCGAGGTGTTCGGGGTGCCGGACCCGGAGTGGGGGCAGCGGGTCGTGGCCGTGGTGGTGTCGCCGGCGGGCACCCCGGCGCGGAACGTGCCTCCGCTCGACGACCTGCGCAACTGGGTCTCGCAGGTGCACCCGCGCGCCTGGGCGCCGCAGCAGCTGGTCCGGCTCGGCGAGCTGCCGCTGCTGGACAACGGCAAGGTCGACCGGCTGACCCTGGAGAGGCTGGTCCGCGAGCATGTCTGAGCGGCACGTCTACTCCATCCCGATGACCACGCGGTTCCGCGGGATCACGACCCGCGAAGGCATGCTGGTCCGCGGGGCGGCCGGGTGGGGGGAGTTCAGCCCGTTCCTGGAGTACGACGCCCGGGTCAGCGCACCGTGGTGGCGGGCGGCGCTCGAGGCCGCCGAGGAGGGCTGGCCCGACCCGGTCCGGGACTCGGTCCCGGTGAACGTGACGGTGCCCGCGGTGGACGCGGAGAGGGCCGCGGCGATCGTGCGCGCCGGCAACGGCTGCCGGACCGCGAAGGTGAAGGTCGCCGAGCCCGGCCAGTCGCTGGCACAGGAGCAGGCCCGGCTCGAGGCCGTCCGCGACGCGCTCGGCCCCGACGGCAGGATCCGGGTGGACGCCAACGGCGGCTGGTCGGTCGAGGAGGCGGTGACCGCGCTGGCCGCGCTGGACCGGGCCGCCGGCGGCCTGGAGTACGTCGAGCAGCCGTGCACCTCGGTCGAGGAGCTCGCCCTGGTCCGGCGACGGGTGGACGTGCCGGTCGCCGCGGACGAGTCGATCCGCCGCGCCGAGGACCCGTACCGTGTGCGCGACCTGGAGGCCGCCGACGTCGCCGTGCTGAAGGTGCAGCCGCTCGGCGGGGTGCGTGCCTGCCTGCGGATCGCCGAGGACATCGGCCTGCCCGTGGTGGTCTCCTCGGCGCTGGAGACCTCGGTCGGGATCGCGGCTGGGGTGGCGCTCGCCGCGGCGCTGCCCGAGCTGCCCTACGCCTGCGGGCTGGCCACCGTGCAGCTGCTCACCGACGACGTGGCCACCTCCCCGCTGCTGCCGCAGGACGGCACCCTGCCCGTCGTACCGGTCGAGGTCGATCCGGCCGCGCTCGCACGAACCGCCGCCGACCCGGACCGGGCCGAGCTCTGGGCCCGCCGCGTGGCCGAGGTCGAGGCGCTCGCCGTGGGCATGGGGCAGGATCGGACGCTGTGACCACTCCTCCCAACCCGGCCACCGCGACCGCCGCCACCGTCGTCGACGAGCTGGTGCGCTGCGGGGTGCGCGACCTCGTGCTCGCCCCCGGGTCCCGGTCCGCGCCGCTGGCGTTCGCCGCGCACGCCGCCGCCACCACGGGTCGGCTGCGGCTGCACGTGCGGGTCGACGAGCGCACCGCGGGGTTCCTGGCGCTGGGGCTGGCC